>NZ_JZRI01000116.1:0-7149 GCF_000952175.1 Pseudomonas sp. ES3-33
TCGACTTGGTCGACAACCGACAATTTAAAAGTCAGCGTGTAATCTCTCTGGCTACGTTTTTCGCCCGTATTCATTGCACCTTCCTGATAAGAAGCCAGAAGGTGTAAACCTTATTCAGGACGAGACATGTAAAAACAAAAAGCCCCGGCCGGTTGGGTCGGGGCTTTTTAACGTTTGATTTTTGCTACATCAGGTGTACTTGCGCTTGTCCGGCGCAGGCGGGAAGTACTGATACAGCCAGGTCTCGCTCAAGGTCCGGTCATTGGTACGGATGAACAACCGCAGCTCCACCGGCTCTACGCTGTCGTTGGTCGGGTACCAGTCAAAGAGAATGCGAAAACCCTTGATGTCATCCAGCACCAGCACGCTGAAGTCCTTCACCTCGCCATTCGAACACGTCACCACCGGCTCGATCCCGGTGCCCTCCGGCAGGCGATCCAGACCGCCGCCATTGAAGTCCACGGCAAACCGTCGCGCCCAGACTTGCGGGTAATGCTCGCCCGGCGCCCAGCCCTCGGTGAAGCCGCCCATGCCCGAGCGGGTCGCATTGACTCGCGCCAGTGGCGTGCCCACCGGTGGCAAGGCGCTCCAGTAGAGCTTGTAGCCGTAGTTCAGCGAGTCCCCGGCGGCCACAGGTTTCTTCGGCGTCCAGAACGCGACAATGTTATCCAGAGTCTCGCCGGTCGTAGGAATTTCCAGCAAATCGATAGAGCCTTCGCCCCATGAGGTTGTAGGTTCTACCCACAGGCTTGGACGCTTGCTGTACCAGTCGACAGTGTCCTGGTAACTGGCGAACTCGTGATCGGTCTGCACCAGGCCGAAGCCCTTGGGGTCGGTGTCGGCAAATGCGTTGAATTGCAGGGTCGCCGGGTTGTTCAGTGGCCGGCAGATCCACTCGCCATTGCCGCGCCACATGGACAGTCGATCGGAGTCGTGAATCTGCGGATGAATGGTGTCGCACATGCGCCGCTCATGGGTGCCGCAGCTGAACATGCTGGTCATCGGCGCAATGCCCAGTTGTTCGATGGCGGTGCGGGCGTTGATGTAAGCGTCCACGGCCATGACCACCTGAGTGGCCTGGCAGTCTATATCGAACCGATAAGCACCGGTGGCGCTCGGCGAGTCCAGCAGGGCGTAGACCACAAAACGGGTGCTGTTCTTGTCCGGGGTCTCGAACCAGAACTTGGTGAAATCGGGGAATTCCTCACGCTTTTTGGCGTAGGTGTCGATCGCCAGGCCGCGTGCCGACAAGCCGTACTGGCCAGTCGCGTCGACTGCACGGAAATAACTGGCGCCCAGGAATGACAACACGTCGTGCCGATCCAGCTCGGGTGCCTTGAACAACTTGAATCCAGAGAACCCCAGGTCGCCCTTGAGTTGCTGGGTGTCGACCGTGGTTTTCTCGTAATTGAACAGGGAAGGGCGGAAATGCACTTCACGGGCCTGACGCGTCTTGGGATCGACGCTGTACATGCGCACGGGCTGCTTGAACCCCATGCCGACGTGGAAGAACTGCACGTCGAGCTGACCGTTGAGGTCATTCCACAGCGAGTGATCAGCGTCGTAACGGATTGCATTGAAATTTTGCGGCGTCATGGTCGCCAGGGTCGGCGGCAGCACCTGCTTGGTGTCCTGGTAGCGATTGCCGGCAAGTTGCTTGGCCTGGATCTTCAGTGTTTCGAAGTCGAACGCCTGGGCATCGCCATCGGCTGTGCCATTAGCGGCCCAAGCCCGGGATGCCAGCAGTCCGGTAGCGGACAAGCCAGTGTAGGCCGCAATGGCCATGGACGCTTTGAGCAAATTCCTGCGGTGCATAAGTAAACCTGTCGTGAACAATCCCGCGCCGTTCCTGGCACGTGCTGGATCAAAAATAGGGTTCGGACATGCCTTCGGCCAAACGCAACGGACTCTAAACAGATGCCATTTAGCTTAAACCGTTCGGTAGCAGAGCAAAATTGATTGATGGCATTAGGACAGTTCGGCAATGAAACAAAAAATGTCGGTTAACTTTTCTGACAGACCGTTCTGAATTTGAGGGCATTTCTGCTGTTTTCGACTAATTACTCTAAAAACTGCTTTTCAGCGCTGATTAACTTTCTATTCTATGGGCATGACCGGTTTCTGCCCTTCAGGCCGGTGGCTGCACAATTGGATAGGGGCGATGGGTATTTTGGTTTTCTCTTACATATGGAAGGACATCGTCCATGGCGAAAGTACAAGGCATTACCGAAATGTTAGGAATCTTTCCTTGCTTCAATGTCAGTCGTCGAAGGCGTCGATTGAGTTCGGATGAAATGAAACTGGTGGAGCAATACCGCGACCTGTCGGAAAGCGACAGGATCGCCATGCGTTACCTCGTGGATGCGATGCGAACCGTGTCGCGTTTTTGATGAGAATGGGATCGGCCGCGACGGGAGTTGCGGCCGAATCCTCTGAACGATGAGAATTTTCCTACGATCAGTGGCGGTTGCAGTCTCGAGAGCTAAGTATTACTTTCTGAGATCTGGTAATACTTCTGGAGCGCAATATGACGACGAGAATGACGAGCAAGGGGCAGGTAACGATTCCCAAGCCCATCCGCGACGCACTATGTCTTCTGCCTGGTTCGGCCATCGAGTTCAGTGTTAACGCCCAAGGCGAAGTGGTACTGCATAGTTGCAAACCAAAAGCTGATCCTGCCAAATCAGTCATTCCGGACCGGTTTGAAGCGGCGCGTGGCAAGGCCGATATCAAATGGAATACCGACGAGTTGATGGCATTGCTGCGAGGTGAGGACTGATGATATTGGTCGACACGAACGTGTTGATTGATGTCCTGGAAGACGACCCTGTCTGGGCTGATTGGTCTATACAACAGCTACGCGCTCAATCCCAGATCCATGAGTTGGCCATCAATCCAATAATCTACGCCGAACTGTCCCATACATTTACCACGTTCGAAGCGCTGGATGATGCGGTGACTCTGCTCGGTTTGGAGATGCAGGAAGTCCCACGTCCCGCATTGTTTTTGGCCGCAAAGGCTTTTGTTCGCTATAGGAAAGTAGGGGGCGGAAAAAGTAACGTGTTAGCGGATTTTTTCATCGGTGCGCATTCCGCTGTGAAAGAGCTTCCGTTGCTGACTCGTGATGCCAAGCGTTACCGCAGCTATTTTCCTTCGGTTGAACTGATAGTGCCGACGTGAGCCCCAAAGCGGGATGAAAACAGCACGTTGTTTTATCGCATATCCTTGCTGAAGCACGATCAAACAGAGCTGTTGCTTGAATAGATTTCTCTTGGTTTGATTCCCCCTTCCCTAGCCGTGTGAGAAAAAGGGCTAGTTCGATTCCTGCGCGTAACGGCGCTGGGGGGCAGTATTTACCAACGAACTGCCCAAAACCGTGCCCGCATTTCTACGGGCAGGTCATTCAATCAACCGACTTCCCCCACCGCTCGATACGCCTCATCAATCGCCGCATGCGCATAAGCGCTCCACGCCGCGTCCGAGTTGGCGATGCTGACTCGGCCCACTGGCTGACGCGCCAGGTTCATCAGTTTTTCGCTTTCATCCGCATCGTCATACAGGCTGTTGGAGAAATAGGCGTAGCCGTGCGACCAGCGATTGACCGTGATCGCCAGGATGTCGGTCTGGTGGTTGAAACCGCCAGGGCCGAGCATGCGTTGCAGTTGATCGCGCAGTTGTGCTTCGAGTTGTTCGAACGACTGGCCGTACAGCCGACCACGGCCGGCGCGAGCCTGGTCGCGGGCGTTCATGCCGCTGTTGGGGCTGGTGGGGACGTAGACCATGTGCAGGCCGATGGGTTGTTTCGGGTCGCGAGGATGGTCGTAGCCACCCATGCTGACCGGGTAATCGAGCTTGATGCGGCTGTAGGGTTGGGTCGCGGCATAGATTTCGTGCACGCCCAGCTTCTGGAACGACTCCCAGTTGCGGATCACGACTTTGGTGTAGACCAGCGGGAACTTCACATTCTGGCTCAGCGCGTGCGACTGCTCGGCTGACAGGTCCCGCAACAGGTACGGGATGACCATGTTGTAGCAGGCCATGATGCAGTGCCGCGCACCTGGTTGAGTTGACCGCCACGGCTGTAGCCTACGTTCACGCCATTGCCGACGTTGCGTACGCTGACCGCCGTACTGTTGAGGCGGATGCGCACGGCGGCCTTGGGCTGATCGAGCCTGGCGTAGTCGAACGGGGCGAGGACCACATCGTCCATGGTGTGTCCCGGTGCGACGGACGGGATCAGGCTGCGCACCAGCAGGCGGGCAAGCGATGCGTTGCCGTCGGGGAAGTGGTAGATGTAGGGCTCTTCCATTTCCGCCCGGGCTTCTTCGCTGATGGGTTCCAGATTCATCGCGCTAAAGCCTGGGAAACCGACCGAGTAGGCGTCGGAAGCGGCGACGGCGTCGATGCTCAGCGCCATGAAATCATTGGTGCGACTCTGGAAGTACTTCACCGCCTGGGCTGACAGTCCTACGTCCTTGAGCAGGAAATCCTGGTAGCTGGTGGCTTCCAGGTGCGCGTTTTTTTCCTCGTTGGTCTTGCCGGCCAGATAGTCCTTGGGCGTCATGTGCAGCGCAATCAGCGCCTGGCGATCGGCTGGCGGTAGCGGGAAGTCGTTGATGAAGTCGGTGATGGAGCGGGCGTGGAGCTGATCGGGGGCAATGTCGTCAGCCACCATCGGTGTCGGGTCGCCGCTGACCAGTTTGTCTTCGCCGAAGTTTTCCTTGTCGAAGAACACCGCGCGGGACAAGCCCAGGTCGGGATAGAACTGGCGGTCGAAGGCGGTCTCGAAGCGCTTGATGTCGACACCCAGTTTTTTCAGCAGGCCGTTCACCTCCTTGCTGTACAAATGATTGGGCGACTGGAAGGCTTCGCTGCCGCCGTAGCCGATGATTGTACGACCGCCGGCCGAGAACTCGTTGCGCTTGGCGTGACCGCCAAAGTCATCGTGGTTTTCCAGAATCAGGATGCGTGCTTTTGGATGTTTCTCACGGTAAAACCAGGCCGCGGACAGACCGCTGAGGCCTCCTCCGACAACCACCAGGTCATATTCCTCGGTGATGGGCAGCTTGTCGGTGTCGAAGACCTTTTTCTCCCAGCCCATCTGGTGGGCAATTTCGAAGGAGCCAACGTGGCTGCCGCGCAGGCCGGTGAGGGCAGGTGGGTAATAGCGTCCATCGGGCGCAGCCTGAAGAATCTGCAGTGGCGTCATGCCGGCAGCGATAGTGACTGCAACGCCGTTGAGGAAGTCGCGGCGGGTGATATCCATGTTCAATCCTTGTGGGGTTTGATAATCACCCCGGCACCCGCTCAGGTGCCGGGGCGAGAGCCGTTACCGGCTGATTTTCCAGGCATCGCCCGCAGGCGCGGTGCCGTGGTCGTAAGGTTTGGCGAGCCACATGTACAGCAGGCCCAGGCCGATGACGATGGCGGTGCTCAATACCATGGCGTAGTTGACGTACCAAGCCGCATCCGGGGTGCGTGGCCAGGCCATGTTGATGATAGCGGCGACACCATAGACCAGCGCGCCGATATTGATCGCCCAGCCCCATGCGCCCAGGGTGAATTTGCCACTCGGCTTCCAGCCTTTCATGCGTGCATACAGCGCCGCCAGCACGATCATCTGGAAGGCGAGGTAAATACCGATTGCCGCGAAGCTGACGATCGTTGCGACCGCATCCTGCAGGAAGAAGCCCAGCACTATGATAAGCGCGGGCAGAACGCCGGACACGAACAGCGCAGCAACCGGCACCTGGGTCGTAGGAGAGATCTTCTTCAGCAGCGAACTGCCGATGACCATTTCATCTCGCGCGTAGGAGTACAGCAGGCGACTCGCCGCCGCTTGCAGGCTGATGACGCAGGAGATGAAGGAAACCATCACCACGGCCATGACCACTTTAGAGCCCACCGGGCCGAAGGCGTTGTTGAGGATGGTGGTGACCGGGTCCTTGTCGGTGCCATTGATGACCGCTTGCATGTCAGGCACGGCGAGGATCAGTGCCAGGCAGGCAAACATTGCCGCGATGCCACCGATGTAGATGGTCATGCGCATGGCCACCGGGATCTGCTTGCTGGGGTTTGGGGTTTCTTCGGCGACATCGCCGCAGGCCTCGAAGCCGTAGTACAGGAACATACCCGCCAGCGAGGCGGTGAGGAAGGCGGGCAGGTAGGAGCCGTTGATGCTGATGTCGAAGGTGTTGAACAGCACGCTCAGCGGTTGATGGCGCTCGAACACTAGCAGGTACACACCCACGATCACCGCGCCTGCCAGCTCACACAGGAAGCCGAACATGGCGATGCGCGCCAGCACTTTAGTGCCGCTGAGGTTGACCAGGGTGGCGAACAGCGTCAACACCAGCGCGATGATGATGTTGGTGTTGTTGCTGGGCTCGAAACCGAGCATGGCCGCCAGGTACGGGCCGGCGCCGACGGCCACTGCCGCAATGGTTACGCACAGCGCGATGGAGTAGATCCAGCCGACCATCCACGCCCAGCGCTTGCCCACCAGACGACGCGCCCATGGGTAGACGCCGCCGGAAATGGGGAACTGCGAGACCACTTCACCGAAGATCAGGCACACCAGCAACTGGCCGCAACCGACCAGCAAATAGGCCCAGAACATCGGTGGTCCGCCGGCGGCCAGGCACAGGCCGAACAGGGTATAAACCCCGACGACCGGGGATAGATAAGTGAAGCCCAGGGCGAAGTTTTCCCACAGGCTCATGCTGCGGTTGAAGTTGGAGGTATAACCCAGCTTGCGTAGCTGCTCGGCATCGCTGTCGGCGGCTGTGGGGAGATCGGTTGATGCACTCATGGTCTGTCAGCTCCGGAAAATCGGCAGATTTCGGATGTCCGATGCCGTGGCGTGGCTGTGACAGCGCGCCCGGTTCGGTGGTTTTTGTTTTGACTTCTTTGGGGTGGTGCCTGGTGGTGCGTATTGCCGGTTTCTGCCTTGAAACCGAGGTGACGCCATCGCTGGCAAGCCAGCTCCCACAGGATTTGTGGTTGACCGCAGAGTTGGGTACGTCCCAACCCTTGTGGGAGCTGGCTTGCCAGCGATGCTTTTTTAGTGCTTGAACATCACATGCCGTACCACGGTGTAGTCCTCCAGCCCATACATCGACATGTCCTTGCCATAGCCGGACAATTTCT
>NZ_JZRI01000117.1:0-339 GCF_000952175.1 Pseudomonas sp. ES3-33
ACGGCGATGTGACTGTCGTCAACTTCACTATCGGCACTAGCACTTACACCGCTGGTAGCACCGCGACCATCGCCAATGTCGGCACCTTGGTAATCGGGGCAAACGGGGCGTACACCTTCACCCCAGCCGCCAACTACAACGGCACCGTTCCAGTGGTCAGCTACACCGTCACTGACGGTTCCGGTAGCAATGTCACTTCGACCCTGAATATCAGCGTCACCCCGGTCGATGACAACTTCACCGATGCCAGCGAAACCGTGTCCACCCTTGAAGACACTGCCGTGACCGGCAGCGTCCTCACGGGTACCTCAAGCGTCGACGGCGACGTGACCGTGGTCA
>NZ_JZRI01000118.1:0-752 GCF_000952175.1 Pseudomonas sp. ES3-33
ACCCTATACCCAAAAAAATACTTATAGACAACTACATACAAGAAATACCAAATGCAGTTTGGATTTCCGAAATCGGGGAAACGCACGAAACCTATAAACAGAAGATACAACTACCCGCAACCGAATGGGAAAATCCATTGTTGGAATATTGTTCAGAGCGTTTACAAAACCTCTATTTCACGGACAGAAGAGATGGAAAAAAAAGAAAAGCAATAGCACTCACTAGTAGCCGTGGTTGCCCTTTAGCGTGCTCATTCTGCGCCATCGTTGCGGCAGATAAAGATGGTCCTAAGTGGCGTGCCGTCGACGCAACCACCCTGATTGACTGGATTGTAGAGGCTCACAAAAAATACTCTTTTGAACATATTTACATGATGGATGCTAATTTTTTTGTACGAAAAGAAAGAGTATTGGATTTCTCTGAAAAACTATACAAGCTATTCGGCGGCGAGGTTACATGGAGCAGTTCCTCTACAGTAGGGTACCTACTTAAGCTGCGCACAGAATTACCAAAATTAGTAACACAAGGATTAAGACTTGTCGAAATGGGTATCGAGTCTGGCTCGCAAACTCAACTCGATTATATGAACAAAAGAGTTACAGTAAAAAATAATACAGACGCAATCATAGCCCTACAGATCAATGGCATCGACATCGGCCTCGATTTTATCATGTTTTATCATGATCAACAAAAAAGAGAAATCATAGAAAATCTGAGCTTTTTGCTTCACGCCGGTTTGACTGAACATGAA
>NZ_JZRI01000119.1:0-97544 GCF_000952175.1 Pseudomonas sp. ES3-33
CGCCAAAACCGCCCGAACCGCCTCGCCCACCGCCACCACTGGGCAGGATGCCGAGCATCTGGCAGACAAATACGGTGAGGATGAACAGCATGACGAGGAACACCAATACCCCGGGATGCCGTGACAGGAAATCGCTATCCTGATCCCCGCGGGGTTCGTAGACCGTGGAAGGTTCGTCCAGCGGATTGCCGCCCAGCACGACCAGCATGGCCGCAACGCCGTCGCTGATGCCCTTGCTGAAATTACCGGTCTTGAACGATGGAGTGATCACCTGATTGATGATCACCGAACTCTGCGCATCGGTCAGGCGATCTTCCAGCCCGTAACCGACCTCGATACGCAAACGTCGATCATCCCGGGCCACAATCAGCAGTGCGCCGTTGTTCTTGTCCTTCTGGCCAATGCCCCAGTACCGCCCCAGTTGATAGCCGAAGTCGGCAATGTCTGTGCCCTGCAAATCCGCCACAGTGACCACCACCAACTGTTCACCGGTGGCTTTTTCGTGAGCCTGGAGTTGCTGGGCCAGTTGCTCGCGAACCGCGGGCTCGATCATCTGGGCGTTATCAACCACCCGCCCGGTCAGCTGGGGAAACTTCAACTCGGCCTGGGCCGCCAGGGCAAACACCCAGAGCAGCAGCACCAGGCCAACTTTCAACACGCGCATTGGCAACCTCATCCGTGGTAATGCAGCCCGATCAGAACTTCACTTGAGGTGCTTTATCGGCATCGGGGCTGGTCGCCTCGAAGGTTTCACGCACAGGCAGATCGCTGTACATCACACTGTGCCAGAGGCGCCCAGGGAAAGTGCGGATCTCGGTATTGTATTTTTGCACTGCCAGGATGAAATCCCGTCGTGCGACCGCGATACGGTTCTCGGTACCTTCGAGTTGCGACTGCAGCGCCAGGAAGTTCTGGTTGGCCTTGAGGTCCGGATAACGCTCGGACACCACCATCAGGCGACTCAGGGCACCGGTCAGCTGATCCTGGGCCTGCTGGAACTGCTTGAGCTTTTCCGGGTTGTCGAGGGTGCTGGCATCCACCTGGATCGAAGTCGCCTTGGCCCGGGCTTCAATGACCGCCGTCAGGGTTTCTTCTTCATGTTTGGCGTAGCCCTTGACCGTTTCCACCAGGTTGGGGATCAGGTCGGCACGGCGTTGGTACTGGTTCTGCACCTGACCCCAGGCGGCCTTCGCCTGTTCGTCCAGGGTTGGAATATTGTTGATGCCACAGCCGGCCAACAGCGTGGTCAGCAACATCAGGGCGGCCACCTGCAGGCTCGACCGATAGTGGTGTCGTACATTCATCTGGTTGACGCTCCCTTGCACATTCCGTTGAAAAAACAACCTGCGAACTTTGAACGCGGCTCTTGGGGCATAATCGGCGCCGCCACTGGATTGCATCCTGCCGATGGGCTAAAAGATGCTCCAGGATTAAAACAGTTCAGAAGTTTGCTGCATTTACCTGAACAACAATAGTCGCTCCCTCAATTTTGGCTGACCGGCGCGAAGTCATCGCCGCTTAGGCTTTCGAGAAGACAATTCATGAAGAAGCTGTGTTTGCTGGGCCTGTTCGTCAGCCTGGCCAGTCATAACGTACTGGCCGCCGCGACGCCCGCACCTCTGGAAAACAAGGATGCCTTCGTCAGTAACCTGATGAAGCAGATGACCCTCGATGAAAAAATCGGCCAGCTGCGCCTGATCAGCATAGGCCCGGAAATGCCGCGCGAGATGATCCGCAAGGAAATTGCCGCCGGCAACATCGGTGGCACGTTCAACTCGATCACCCGCCCGGAAAACCGTCCGATGCAGGACGCAGCGATGCGCAGCCGGCTGAAGATCCCGATGTTCTTCGCCTATGACGTGATCCACGGCCACCGGACGATTTTCCCGATTCCGCTGGCGCTGGCGTCGAGCTGGGACATGGACGCCATCGGCCTGTCCGGGCGCATTGCTGCCAAAGAGGCCGCGGCCGACAGTCTCGACATCACCTTCGCACCGATGGTCGACATCTCCCGCGACCCGCGCTGGGGCCGCACTTCCGAAGGCTTCGGCGAGGACACCTACCTGGTGTCGCGCATCGCCGGGGTCATGGTCAAGGCGTTCCAGGGTGCCGGCGCGAATGCGGCCGACAGCATCATGGCCAGCGTCAAGCACTTTGCCTTGTATGGCGCGGTAGAGGGCGGTCGCGACTACAACGTGGTCGACATGAGCCCGGTCAAGATGTACCAGGACTACCTGCCGCCGTACCGCGCCGCGATTGATGCTGGCGCCGGCGGAGTCATGGTGGCACTGAACTCAATCAACGGCGTACCGGCGACCGCCGACACCTGGCTGATGAATGACCTGTTGCGCAAGGACTGGGGCTTCAAGGGCCTGGCTGTCAGCGACCACGGGGCGATTTTCGAGCTGATCAAGCACGGCGTTGCTCGCGATGGCCGTGAAGCGGCGAAGCTGGCGATCAAGGCCGGCATCCACATGAGCATGAACGACACGCTTTATGGCAAGGAACTGCCAGGGTTGCTGAAGGCTGGCGAGATCGAGCAGAGCGACATCGACAATGCCGTGCGGGCTGTGCTCGGCGCCAAGTACGACATGGGGCTGTTCAAGGACCCGTACCTGCGCATCGGCAAGGCCGAGGATGACCCGGCCGACACCTACGCCGAAAGCCGCCTGCACCGTGCCGAGGCCCGTGACGTAGCACGTCGCAGCCTGGTGCTGCTGAAGAACCAGGGCGAGACCCTGCCGTTGAAGAATACCGCGAAGATCGCCCTGGTCGGTCCGTTGGCCAAGGCGCCAATCGATATGATGGGCAGTTGGGCCGCTGCCGGCAGACCCGCGCAATCAGTGACCCTGTTCGACGGCATGAACGCGGCCATGGCCGACAAGGCAACTTTGATCTACGCCCGCGGCGCCAACATCACCAGCGACAAGAAGGTCCTGGATTACCTTAACTTCCTGAACTTTGACGCACCGGAAGTGGTTGATGATCCGCGCTCGGCCCAGGTGCTGATCGACGAAGCCGTGAAAGCGGCCAAGGACGCCGATGTGGTGGTGGCAGCGGTGGGCGAATCCCGTGGCATGTCCCACGAGTCCTCAAGCCGCACCGACCTGAACATACCCGCCAGCCAGCGCGAACTGATCAAGGCCCTCAAGGCCACCGGCAAGCCATTGGTCCTGGTGTTGATGAACGGGCGTCCACTGTCGATCCTTGAAGAAAAGGACCAGGCAGATGCGATTCTGGAAACCTGGTTCAGCGGCACCGAAGGGGGCAATGCCATCGCTGACGTGCTCTTCGGCGACTATAACCCCTCGGGCAAGCTGCCCCTGACCTTCCCGCGTTCGGTAGGCCAGATTCCGACCTACTACAACCACCTGAGCATTGGCCGGCCGTTCACGCCGGGCAAGCCGGGCAACTACACCTCGCAGTACTTCGATGACACAACCGGCCCGCTGTTTCCATTCGGTTTTGGCCTGAGCTACACCGATTTCAGCCTGAGCGACATGGCGTTGTCATCGACCACACTGAACAAGACCGGCAAGCTCGATGCCAGCGTCATGCTGAAGAACACTGGCAAGCGTGATGGCGAGACCGTGGTGCAGTTGTATATCCAGGACGTCACCGGTTCGATGATCCGGCCAGTGAAGGAGCTGAAGAACTTCCAGAAAATCATGCTCAAGGCCGGCGAACAGAAAGTCGTGCACTTCACCATTACCGAGGATGACCTGAAGTTCTTCAACACCCGGCTCAAGTACGCGGCAGAGCCTGGCAAGTTCAACGTGCAGATCGGCCTGGACTCGCAGGACGTGACTCAGCAGAGTTTCGAGTTGCTGTAACCCCTCGGACACTGCGAATCACTGTGGGAGCGGGCTTGCCCGCGATGAGGCCATAACATTCAACATCTACGTTGACTGTCAGGCCGTCATCGCGGGCAAGCCCGCTCCCACAATAATTTACGACTACCCCCGCCGATCCAGCAAATTCACCACGAGCCGATCCACCCATCCCCACACCCGCTGCTTCACCCGCCGCCACAGCGGCCTGCGCTGCCAGGCCTCCAGGCTGACTTCCTGACTCTGGGTAAAATCCTTCTCGAAACTGGCCACCACTGCTCGGGTCAACCCTGGGTCCAGGGCTTCAAGGTTGGCTTCCAGGTTGAAACGCAAATTCCAGTGATCGAAATTGCACGAGCCGATGCTGACCCAGTCATCGACCAGGACCATTTTCAAGTGCAGGAAACAGGGCTGGTACTCGAAGATTTTCACGCCAGACTTCAGCAACCTGGGGTAATAACGATGCCCGGCGTAGCGGACCGACGGATGATCGGTGCGCGGCCCAGTCAGCAGCAGCCGCACATCGATCCCCCGCGAGGCAGCGCGGCGCAGCGAGCGACGGACCTTCCAGGTCGGCAGGAAATAGGGCGTGGCGAGCCAGATGCGTTTCTGCCCACTGTTCAGCGCACGGATCAGCGACTGCAGAATATCGCGGTGCTGGCGCGCATCAGCGTACGCCACCCGCCCCATGCCCTCGCCCGCGGAAGGCACCTTGGGCAGGCGCGGCAAACCGAAATGCGCCGCAGGCCTCCATGCGCGGCGATGGCGGTTGGCGATCCATTGGCGGTCAAACAGTAACTGCCAGTCGATCACCAGAGGACCGGAAATTTCCACCATGACCTCGTGCCACTCGCTGACGTCCTCCCCCGGGTTCCAGAACTCATCGGTGACGCCAGTGCCGCCGACCACCGCCAGGCTCTGATCGACCAACAGCACTTTGCGGTGGTCACGATAGAAGTTGCCCACCCAGCGCCGCCAGCTCAAGCGATTGTAGAAGCGCAACTCCACGCCAGCGGCTATCAGGCGCTGACGCAGGGCCTGGGTAAATGCGAGGCTGCCATAGTCATCGAACAGGCAGCGCACACGCACTCCGCGCTCGGCGGCCTGGGTCAACGCCTGCACCATGGCTTCGGCGCAGGCGCCCGCCTCCACCAGATACAGCTCCAGTTCGACCTGTTCTTCGGCGCGTGCGATCGCCACCAGCATTCGCGGGAAGAACTGCGGACCATCGATCAACAGCTCAAAGCTGTTGCCTTCGCGCCAGGGGAAGATCGCACCGGCCATGGCAGTCAGCGCGCCGTGAAGATCAGTACCGCACCCACCGGTACCGACAGGCTGATCGCCGATAGACCGGCGACCTTGCGCAAGCTTTCCAGCCCCGGCGCAAGGTCGAAGTCCGCCGCGTTGATCACCAGCGGCTCCAGCGTCACTACCTGAAATCGCCGGTCATCAAGACGAGTCGCCAACAGCTCGGCGTTGTATTCGTGGGTCTTGCCATGCAGGTTAACGGTCACCGGCAGACGCAACTCGAGCTGCGCACCGGAGGCGAGATCATTGATCGGGCCCAGGTCAATTTGCGTAGTGATCAGGGCTTCGGCGAAGGTCTTGGTGTCGAACAGCTCCTTGCGCATGCGTTCGTCGCGCAATGGAATACCACTGTTCACCGAGTCCAGCTCGACTTCGACCTCGGCCAGGCCTTTGGGGCTGACCTTGCCGTGCAGCACGAGGAAGCGCTGCACTTCGGAAATGTTGGCGTTTTTAGTGCTGACGAACGACAGCCGCGAGGATTCGCCGTCCAGGTACCAGTTGGCCTGGGCCGAAAGGGTTGTGCCGGCAAGCAGCATCAGGGCGATAGTTTTGACCAGGGAGCGGTTGAGCATAGAGACTCGTGGGTGGATAAACTTGCACGAACCTTAACTGGCCTGAGGCCGCTTGCAAACAACCTGTTACTCCAGCGGCGCCCCTGAGGTGGCTAGGCCAGCGCGTGCCGTACCTCGCCAATGGTCGCAGCCAGGCTGCTCAGATGCAGGCTCAGCACCCGCTCCACCGGCGCCTGGTCCATCGGCCAGTGTAGCGCCATGCTGCCCACCAGGCGGCCATCGGCATGAATCGGCAGCGCC
Organism: Pseudomonas sp. ES3-33; assembly: GCF_000952175.1. NCBI lineage: Bacteria > Pseudomonadati > Pseudomonadota > Gammaproteobacteria > Pseudomonadales > Pseudomonadaceae > Pseudomonas > Pseudomonas sp. ES3-33. The sequence goes on from NZ_JZRI01000119.1 coordinate 5,951, forward strand.
ACCGCGCGGATCAGAAAAGGCAGGCGCACTGGGTACTCCCAAAAACCTTCGGTGCGCTGGCCAAAGCCCTGATGCAACGCCTGCTCACTGGCACGGAACAGACTCTCATCGGTCAATCGCTCACGACCGGCCAGGCGCTCTACCTCATCGATTTCCAGCTCGCCCAGGCACGCCCGACCCATTGCTGAATGAAACAAGCTGGCGTGCTGGCCGACGATCTGGCAGTTGTTCGGGTAACGCTTGCGCAGCACGGCAGGAATCGAACTTTCCATGACCTCGACCCGCTCGCCGTCAAAGCTGGAAAGGTCGGCGACCAGCCCCGTGCGCTCGCTCAGCTCCATCAGCAGCGGCGCGGCGCTTTCCACCAGGCGCCGCTTGAAGCGCTGTTGACTGTCGCCAAACAGGCGCCTGGCACACAGCCGATAACGCCGATCACTCAGGCCGCGAAAGATCCAGCCCTGTTCCTGCAAGGTCAGCAACATGCGCGACACCGTCGCTTTGGGCAGGCTGGTCAGGTAGTGCAACTCTTCGAGGCCCAACGCCTGGTGCTTGCCCAGCAGTTCGACGATCGCCAGGGCCCGTTCAACGGATCGGACGCTGCCGGTGTCGGTTTTACTCTCCATGATTGGACCTCCCTAAGTCCGGTTCAGGTAGCCCGGATGGATGATCACTTTATGCAGCAAGATGCGGGCCCGTCGCATCGAATCAAGTTATTTGCAGGCACGCTGGCGGTCGGCGCTTGACCCATTGCGTCAGCTGTTCATGGGCGTAGGCCAGTTGCAGGACCGCCCGATCCGCCTGCGCCGGGCCTATGATTTGCAGGCCCATGGGCAACCCCGCCGAGTTGAATCCCACGGGTACGCTCATGCAAGGCAAGCCGGCCAACGTCGGCCCGATCACCACTTCCATCCAGCGGTGATATGTGTCCATGGAACGCCCGCCGACGATGCGCGGCCAAGGGGTTTGTGCATCAAAAGGGAACACTTGCGCGGTGGGCAACAGCAGGAAATCGTAACGTTCGAATAACTTGCCCAGGACGCAGTACCACTCGCTGCGGCTGACGGATGCCTGGTAGACATCGGCTGCGGTCATTCGCAGTCCGCCCTCGATTTCCCATTGCGCTTCAGGCTTCATCTGTTCGCGCTTCAGCGGGTCGGCATGCAGCGCCCCGAGACTGCCCTGCACCAGCCAGTGCCGGTGCACCAGCCAGCACTGCCACAAACGCTCCATGGAGAAATCCGGGTGACAGGTTTCAACCTGGCAACCCAGGGCAGTGAAGTCCCCCAAGGCCGACTCGCACAGATTCAACACACCGACGTCCATCGGCAGGTAGCCGTTGTAGTCTCCCAGCCAGCCGAGCCTGGCCCCGGCGAAGTCGCATTGCAACGGCTCGTTGAACTGCTGCGGGTCGCTGGTCAGTGACAGCGGCACGCGCCGGTCATGCCCGGCCTGGATGCCCAACAACCGCGCCACATCGGTGACGCTGCGGCCCATCGGCCCTTCAGTGGCCAGTTGCTGGACGAACGTTTCCGGCACGGGCCCATAGGGTACCCGGCCCTGCGATGGACGAAAACCGAAGACGTTGTTGAACGCCGCCGGATTGCGCAGCGAACCCATCATGTCGCTGCCGTCGGCCACCGGCAGCATGCGCAAAGCCAGCGCCACCGCTGCACCGCCGCTACTACCGCCGGCAATCAACGTCGGGTCATAAGCGTTAGTGGTGATGCCAAACACGCTGTTATAGGTCTGCGAGCCGAGGCCGAATTCCGGGACATTGCTCTTGCCAACGATGATCGCGCCATTAGCGCGCACCCGCGCCACGCTGATCGCGTCGTGCTGTGGAACGTGCCTGGCAAACAGCGACGAGCCCATGGTCGTGCGCAACCCCGCAGTAGCAGCCAGATCCTTGATCGCCTGTGGCATCCCGTGCATCCAGCCACGGGACTGGCCTTGATCCAGTTGCCGGTCGCAGACGTCAGCCTCGGCCAGAAGCTCATCAGTCGGGCGCAGCGACACCAGGGCATTGACCTGTGGATTGAAGCGCTCGATCTGCGCCAGATAAGCCTGCATCACCTCCCGGCAGGATACCTGTCGGGAGTGAATGGCACGGGACAACGCATCGGCGTCCAGTTGAACAATCGGATGCAGGCTCAAGGTTTCACCTCAAGGTCAAGGGCGACAGCTTTCTTGCGCGGCGTCTCGTGCATGCAGTAAGTGCCAAGCAGCGTCAGCACGCAAGCGAACAACACGTAGAACGCTGGGGCAACCGGAGTCGCCAGCACCTTGCTGAGCCACGTGACGATCAGCGGGGCGAAACCGCCGAAGACCATCACCGCCACGTTATAGGCCACCGACACTCCGGTGGAACGTACTTCGATAGGAAACTGCTCAGCCAGTGCAGTCGGTGCCGGGCCGAAAAATCCGCCAATCGCACTGCATAACAACATCTGCATCACCAGCAGTCGCTCCACCGAGGGTGCCGCTGCAACCCACACGTACAGCGGATACACCATCAGGAAAAACGCCAGGGTAAACGCCATCAATACCGGCCGCCGACCTAGCCTGTCCGACAGTGCGCCGGACAGTGGAATCACTACCGTCATCACCGCCACCGCGAGCATTTGCACCAGCAGTACCTGATCAAGAGGCAGACCCAGATTCTTATGCGCGAAGGTCGGCATATTCACCAGCACCACGTAAAACGACACCGTTGCGCCGCATGCCAGGCCCATCGATACCAGGATGCTGCGCCGATGCTCGCGGATCACTTGCATGAGGCTCGGGCTCTCGCCCTTTGCCTGCCGGCGAGCCTCAAGAAACTCCTCCGGCTCCTCCATGTGCTTGCGAATCCACAGGCCGACCGGGCCGATCAGCAAGCCGAGCACAAACGGAATCCGCCAGCCCCAGCTGTCCAGCGCCTCGGGGGAAAACAGATGAGTGACCAATGCCACCATTCCCGCGCCGCAAAATACCGCCAGACACTGGCCTACCAGTTGCCACGAACCGTACAGACCTTTTCTGTGAGCAGGCGCACTCTCCACCAGAAACGCCGTGGCGCTGGCGTATTCGCCGCCCGTAGCGAAGCCCTGGAGCATTCGCGCGACCACGATCAACAGCGGAGCGCCCATGCCGATGGCGGCGTAATTGGGCGCAAACGCGATCAGTGCAATGGACACTGTCATCAGGCGGATGATCATCTGCATCGCGGCCTTGCGGCCTTTGCGATCGGAATACATGCCCAGCAGGATGCCCCCCACCGGGCGCATGAAAAAACCGACGCCAAAGGTCGCTAGCGCCATCAGCAGCGAAGCGTATTCGTCTTCGGACGGAAAGAACTGGCGGGCGATGATGCTCGCCAGAAAGCCATAGACAATGAAGTCATACCATTCCAGCGCGTTGCCGATAACGGCGGCGACGACCTGCCGGGTACGCGAAACACCTGTGCTCGAAGTCTGCATGAAGGACTCTCCAAAAACCCTGTTGGTGAGAACGGGCGCAAGAGTGCGCGCCCGGTACAGCGGCAGTAGAAAGTGCGGGTCAGGCCGGCTTGAGCCAGCTCTCGGTCAGCGCCCCCCAGTACGCCGCCCCGATCAGCAGGATGTCGTCGTTAAAGTCATAGGCGGGGTTGTGGACCATCGGCCGCGAAACGCCATTGCCGATGAACAGGTAGGTGCCCGGGCAACGCTGCAGCATCCACGCAAAGTCCTCGCTGCCCATGAGTTTTGGCGTGCTACCGTCCACCGCATCGGCGCCGACCAGTTCGACGCCCACTTGCCGGGCGAACTCGGTTTCGGCCGCGTGATTGACCAGCACCGGGTAGGCCGGACGATGTTCGATGCGCGAAGTGCAACCGAAACTCCGGGCCTGGGCCTCAATGATCGCGCGCACCCGGTCGAGGGTTTGCTCGCGCACCTGGGCATTCAACGCGCGCAGGCTGAGGCGCAGGATCGCCTGCTGTGGAATGACATTGGCCGCTTCCCCGGCCTGCAACGCTCCGACTGTGACGACTGCCGCCTGCTGAGCATCGATGTTGCGTGCAACCACGGTTTGCAGAGCCATGACCACGCTGGCCGCCGCTACCAGCGGATCGACCGCCAGATGCGGCATCGAACCGTGACCGCCGACACCTTCAATGATGACCGCAAGCAAATCCTGCGAAGCCATCATCGGGCCTTCGCGAAAGCCCAGGTGACCGGCAGGCAGCCCCGGCATGTTGTGCATACCGAACAATGCGTCGCAGGGAAAGCGCTCAAGAAGGCCGTCGGCGAGCATCGCCTCGGCACCACCCTGGCCTTCTTCGGCGGGTTGGAAAATGAGGGTCAGGGTACCGTCGAACTGACGGGTTGCCGCCAGGTAACGTGCCGCACCCAGCAGCATGGTGGTATGGCCGTCATGGCCGCAGGCGTGCATGCAGCCCTGATGTTGACTGCTGTAAGTGGCGCCAGTGTTCTCGATGATCGGCAGCGCGTCCATGTCCGCTCGAATCCCGATTTTTCGCGAACTGTTGCCGTTACGCAGGACTCCAACCACGCCGGTCTTGCCGATCCCTGTATGCACTTCATAACCCCACGCCTGCAGGGATCTGGCCACCAGCGCCGAGGTGCGGGTTTCCTCGAAGCCGAGTTCAGGGTGAGCGTGAATGTCCTGGCGCGTGGCGTGCAGATCGCTGGCCACATCGTTGAGCCAGGCAAGAATGTGCTGATGTCGGTTCATGACGATTGTCCTCTGGCCGGGTTGATTCCCGTTCTTGTTGTTCGCGGTTGTCGGGTGTTGAGCGCGACACATCAAGGCAGGTCGCGCTCCCCACCAGATAACCGCGAGCGCGGCGCGAGGACAATCGAATGTGGTTCCACTGGGTGGAACCTGAAGCAGTTGAGCAGAACAACGCGCAGGTTCGGCGGACTCAGGGCGACAGGCGACAACCCTGGTGCTTGCTGATCCATTGCGCGCTGTTACTGCGGCCCATCCCGCTGACGGTGATGCGCTTGCCGACCGGGTCATCGGTAAATCCGCTAGTGGGCAGCCACTGTTTCACGTAGCTGTGGCAATACTCGGCGGGGCTGTTCATCACGTATCGGCACGAGCAATACTCCTTCGCGGTGTAGGCGCTGATGATGTCAGGAAACGCCCACAGCGCCATCCGCTCCTGCCAGACCCAGCCAAGCAGGGCGAGCAGCAGAATCAGCCACAGCGTGATGAGAGGACGGCGGCGTACAAAGCTGCGGCGAGTCACCGCTGCACCTGCCCGGCGACTGCCTGGCGCACGAGCCTGAGCAATGTGTTGTGGCTATAGCTGCCATCGCGATCATCACCGTAGCGCACGATCACCAGGTTTTCGCTGGGGATCACGTACAGCGCCTGGCCCCAATGCCCGAGCGCCGCGAAGGTATCGGCAGGAGCATCGGGCCAGGGTCGCGCTGCCCCCTCGACGACGCGGTTAAGCCACCAATGTCCGCCCGGCACCGTAGCATCCTGGTGGGCCTTGTACCCCGTGAAGGGCTCGCGATTGAAGGCGACCCAATCCTTGGGCAGCAATTGTCGTTCGCCCCAGCGCCCGTCGCGCGCCATCAGCAAACCGATGCGTGCCAGATCGCGGGCGGTGAGGTAGGCATAGGAGGACGCGACGAAAGGGCCACTGGCGTCGGCCTCCCAGGTCGCGTCGCGGATGCCCAGCGGCTCGAACAAGGCGTTCCATGGGTAATCCGCATAACGCGTCGGCCCAACGATGGCTTTCAACGCGGCGGACAGCAGGTTGCTGTCGCCACTGGAATAGCGAAACACCTGGCCGGGCTCGGCGTAAGCGTCGTGGGAGGCAGTGAACGCAGCCATGTTTGAATGACCGCGGGTATACAGCATCGCCACCACTGAGGACTTCAGCGGGGCGTACTCGTAGTCTTCCTGCCAGTCCAGGCCGGAGGCCCAGTGCAGCAGGTCAGCCATGCTGATGGCCGGATGCTTTCCCAGCGCCGGATAGAACTTCAGCACCGGGTCCGAAAGCTTGAACAGGCCTTCGCCATAGGCCACGCCGAGGACCGCGGCCATGAGGCTCTTGCTGATCGACCAGGTCAGGTGCGGCGTGTCGGCAGTGATCGGTGCGCAGTAGCGTTCGTAAAGCAATTGGCCGTCGCGGATCACCAGCAAGGCATCGGTACGTATACCTGCCCGGGTGCTGTCATTACGGGGCGCGAATGCATAGGCCTCCAGGGCTTGCAGCGTTGGCCCGCTCAGGCTCGGGCCGCTGGACCACTGCTCCCCGGGCCAGGTTTCGGCACGGGCGCAGACACTGAGCATCACCAGGAAACACAGGGACAAACCTTTGGACATGGTGAGGGCTCGGGAGGTTGAACCTGTTGAGCCTAGTTGAAGCTAATTACAGTTTTAAGTTGGGTGTGGACCTTGGAGACGCCATCGCGGGCAAGCCTTGCTCACACAGGTCAGCGGCCACACCGCTGACTGGTCTGGCCCAAAAATGTTGGACCTCAATCATCAATTTTGGGGTGCAGACCATCGCGCAGGAATCGCGTGTGCACTGCAAATCCCTGTGGGAGCAAGGCTTGCCCGCGATGGGGCCATTCAATCCAGCGCAGATCACGCCAATGCCTTGGCCAACCGCTTGCCCCGCGCCACCGCTGCCAGATCCATCACCGCCTGATCGCGCTGCCACATCGCCGCCCAGTGCGGCGGCCCATCCGCCAGCGCCAGGCCGATCTCGACCTTGAGCCCGTCGAACTGGGCGAACAAACCGCCCAGCAACACATGCCCTGCCGGATTGTTCGGCGCCTGACGGCTGACTTCCGCACATCCGGCGAGCAACGCCAGCAAGCGCAGTTGCAGGGACCGTGGCCAGTCACTGTCCTGCCCTATACCGTAAAGCCAGGCGGTCATTGCGCTCAGCACATAGATATCTTCCAGGGTGCGGAACGGTTTGACGTAGGCGTCCCAACCGTCCCCGGCCAGCAATTCGCACTGGGCGTTCTCCAGAACCAGCCGACAGTGGCTGATATCCGGCATCAACGGTATCGACGGCAGGTGCTCCAGGCTTACCCCGGGCTCGCCCGGATACACCACCGCCAGGCTCAGGCGAGGCGCTTCGCCGGGCTGCTCGCTGCGAGCGGCGACCAGCAGCCAGTCGGCAGCATTGCCCGCGGTGACGAAATCCTTGCGGCCGCTCAGGCGTAAATCGCCCAGGCGAGTCTGCATGTCCGCCACCCGCAGGCTGCGCTGCTCGGTCGCACACATGGCGCCCAGGCTCAGCGGCGCGCTTGGCCAGAGCATGCGTAACGCAGCCTGATACCCCACCAGAAATGCCAGCCCCGGCGTCGCCATCAATCGCCCGCCCGCCACTGCCAGCTCGAAGGGCGTGACACTCCCCAGTTGCTGCAAAAGATTGGCAAAGCCTTCCGCCAGGTCCGAACTGGCCGGCACTCGATCACAACGTTTCAACAGGTTCTGCCAAGGCATTGAAGGCTCCTCAAGGGCTGTCATACAAGCATCACCAAAGCTTCATGGCGATGACACCGGGGCTACATAGCCTGACTTTGCACAACACGGCTGCATAAAGAAAGTCGATCGACTGCCACCCAAGACGGGTGACCAGCCCGCACGGAGATTCGCCATGACCCAGATCGCCCACATCCGCGACACCGGCAATGAACGTCGCCTGCAAGCCGAACGCCTGGTAGGTGCCGACGCGCTGCAGGAAGCCCAGGCTCTGCGCTTCAACGTGTTCAGCGGCGAATTCAACGCCAAGCTGAAAGGCGCGGAGTGGGGTCTGGACATGGATGACTACGACGTTCACTGCGCCCACATCGGGGTGCGCGACCTGAACACCGGCCGCCTGGTGGCGACTACCCGCTTGCTTGACCACCAGGCCGCGAGCAGCCTGGGCAGGTTCTACAGCGAAGAGGAGTTCAGCCTGCATGGCCTGGTCCACTTGCAGGGCCCGATTCTGGAAATCGGGCGCACCTGCGTCGATCCCGCCTATCGCAACGGCGGCACCATCGCCGTGCTCTGGGGTGAGCTGGCCGAAGTGTTGAACCAGGGCGGCTATAGCTACCTGATGGGCTGTGCCAGCATCCCGATGCAGGATGGCGGAATCCAGGCCCATGCGATCATGCAGCGCCTGCGCGAGCGCTACCTGTGCACCGAACACCTGCGTGCCGAGCCGAAAAAGCCGCTGCCGGCACTGGCCATTCCCTCCAACGTCATCGCCGAAATGCCACCGCTGCTCAAGGCGTACATGCGCCTGGGCGCGAAGATTTGCGGCGAGCCCTGCTGGGATGAAGATTTCCAGGTGGCCGACGTATTTATCCTGCTCAAGCGCGATGAACTCTGCCCGCGTTACGCCAAGCACTTCAAGGCGGCCATGTGATGAGCCGGTTGAGGGTGTACGCACGAATCGCACGAGTGCTGGTGGTGGTAACGCTGGGGTTGAGCATGGCTGGCGTGTTCGGGTTGTTCGAGCGCCTGGGCATCGCGCACTCCATGGCGCGCCGCCAGCGCTGGTCGCGTTTCTTCATGGCGCGCCTGGCCAATGCCCTGCCCTTTCGTGTGACCGTCCACGGCGAACTGCCGCAGCAACCGATGCTCTGGGTCAGCAATCACGTGTCCTGGACAGACATTCCGCTGCTGGGCATGCTCACCCCGCTGTCGTTCCTGTCCAAGGCCGAGGTGCGCACCTGGCCGGTGGCGGGCTGGCTGGCGGCCAAGGCCGGCAGCCTGTTCATTCGTCGTGGTTCGGGCGACAGCCAGTTGATCCGCAAGCAAATGGCCCGTCATCTGCAGCAGGCCCATCCCCTGTTGATGTTCCCGGAAGGCACCACCACCGATGGCCGCTCGCTGCGCACCTTCCATGGTCGCCTGCTATCCGCGGCGATTGATTCCCAGGTGAAGCTGCAACCGGTGGCGATTCGTTATCTGCGCGGGGGTGAGCTGGATTCGCTGGCGCCTTTTATTGGCGACGATGACTTGCTGTCGCACCTGATGCGCCTGTTCGGCGATGAGCGCGGTGATGTGGAAATTCATCTGCTCAAGCCAATCGCTTGTGAAGGCCGGGAACGCGCGGCGCTGGCGTTCGATGCACAGCAGGCGGTGCAGAAGGCATTGTTTGGGGCGATTCCGGAACAGCAGCAAAGGCCGATGCGCCCTGCTATAGCTGCCTGACAACCATTCCCGAAAAAACAATTCTCCTGTGGGAGCGAGCCTGCTCGCGATAGCGGTGTATCAGTCGACAACTCTGTTGGCTGACAGACCGCAATCGCGAGCAGGCTCGCTCCCGCAGGGTCTCCCCCAGGTCTATTTTGCTGGATGGTTCTGCACAAAGAGCTGAAGCTGAGGGTAGAACAACCGGAAATCCTCGCTCAGCGGCTCATACAGCACCCGCAACTCCTGCATCGCCCCGGCCAGTTCCTCCGGCCGGGTCAGCCGCCGCGAAATCCCGCGCAGCACCTGCTCCAGCAAATCGAACTGGCGATAAGACCCCAACCAGTCATTGGCCATCATGTGCGGCGCAATCCTCGCCAGGCGTTCCGGCAGTTGCCGCTCACTGGCCAGCACCCGGTACACATCCGAAGTGAACCGTTCCAGCGGCTGCTCGGCATACAGGCCCCAGTCCCGCGCCAGGCAGTGATCGAAAAACACATCGAGGACGATCCCGGCGTAACGCCGGCGAGTCAGGGAAAAACGCGACAACGATACATCGACCAACGGATGCCGGTCGGTAAATACGTCAATGCTGCGATGCAGCTGGATGGCCGCCTCGACCTCCGGATCAAATTGCCCCTGCAGCCGCCCTTTGACGAAATCGCCATATAGGCTGCCGAGAAATTGACCGGGGCGCTGCCCACCAAGGTGCAGATGTGCGAGATAATTCATGTCGCCAGCTTAGCACTGCGCACCCGAATCGTTACAGCCAACGTATCGTTATAACTCGATATAGCGAATTATGTGGTCGTGAGACCAAAATCATATTTGTGTATCGCGAAATAGCGATTTAAAGTTCGCCTCATCGCGATATAGCGTTTTACTCATCACGAGCCCATACCATGCCTATTAATCTCGACGAAATAATAAAAGCCCTGGCACACCCAGTCCGGCGAGAAATCCTGCACTGGTTGAAAGACCCTACCCTCGAATTCCCCGACCAGACCCACAGCAACGAGCACGGAGTCTGCGCCGGACAAATCGATCAACGCTGTGGCCTGTCGCAATCCACAGTCTCCGCGCACCTGGCCACCCTGCAACGCGCCGGCCTGATCAGCAGCCGCAAAGTTGGTCAATGGCACTTTTTCAAACGCAACGAGGAAACCATCCAGGAATTCCTCAGCACCTTCAGTAAAGAGCTCTGACCCTTTCAGTCAGCCAGCCCACAAGGAACCAACATGCCCCTCTCGCTCCTCATCCTGGCCTTGAGCGCCTTCGCCATCGGTACCACCGAGTTCGTCATCATGGGCCTGTTGCCCGATGTGGCGGCCGACCTCGGCGTGTCGATTCCTGGCGCGGGCTGGTTGGTGACCGGTTACGCACTGGGCGTGGCCATCGGTGCGCCGTTCATGGCACTGGCCACCGCCAAACTGCCGCGCAAGGCCGCCCTGGTAGCGTTGATGGGCATTTTCATCATCGGCAATCTGCTTTGCGCGCTGGCCAGTGACTACAACGTGCTGATGTTCGCCCGTGTCGTGACGGCGCTTTGCCACGGCGCCTTCTTCGGCATCGGCTCGGTGGTGGCGGCAGGCCTGGTTCCGGCTAACAAGCGCGCATCCGCCGTGGCCCTGATGTTCACCGGCCTGACCTTGGCCAACGTCCTCGGCGTGCCACTGGGCACCGCCCTCGGCCAGGAAGCCGGCTGGCGCTCGACCTTCTGGGCAGTAACCGTCATTGGCGTGATTGCGCTGATCGGCCTGATTCGGTTCCTGCCCGCCAAGCGGGATGAAGAGAAACTCGACATGCGCGCCGAATTGCGGGCACTCAAGGGCGCCGGCATCTGGTTGTCCCTGAGCATGACCGCGCTGTTCGCCGCCTCGATGTTCACCTTGTTCACCTATGTCGCGCCGCTGCTCGGCGACGTTACCGGGGTCTCGCCCAAAGGCGTTACCTGGACCCTGCTGTTGATTGGCCTGGGCCTGACCGTGGGCAACATCATCGGCGGCAAGCTGGCGGACAAGCGACTGGCAGCGACCCTGATTGGCGTTTTCATCTCGATGGCCGTGGTCTCCACCGTATTGACCTGGACCAGCGTGGCGCTGATCCCGACCGAAATCACCCTGTTCCTCTGGGCCACCGCATCGTTCGCCGCCGTCCCGGCGTTGCAGATCAACGTGGTGACCTTCGGCAAGGCGGCACCGAACCTGGTGTCGACCCTGAACATCGGCGCATTCAACGTCGGCAACGCACTGGGCGCCTGGGTCGGCGGCAGCGTTATCGCCCACGGCTTCGGCCTGACCCGCGTGCCATTGGCGGCCGCTGCCCTGGCAGTCCTCGCCCTGCTGGTGACGCTGATTACTTTCCGCCAGAGCGGCAATGCCGAACTGGCCCCTGCTACCCATTGATCTGCCACGAGGTTTGTATTTCATGACGACTATTTTCGATCCGATCAAACTGGGCCACGTCGAACTCGCCAACCGCATCATCATGGCGCCATTGACCCGCTGCCGCGCCGACGAAGGCCGGGTGCCGAATGCGCTCATGGCCGAGTACTACGTACAACGGGCCTCGGCTGGCCTGATCCTCAGCGAGGCCACCTCGGTCACGCCGATGGGTGTCGGCTACCCGGATACCCCGGGTATCTGGTCCAACGACCAGGTACGCGGCTGGAGCAACGTAACCAAGGCCATCCACGGCGCGGGCGGCAAGATCTTCCTGCAACTGTGGCACGTCGGCCGGGTCTCTCACGAGTCGTACCTGAACGGTGAGCTGCCTGTCGCACCAAGCGCCATTCAGCCAAAAGGCCACGTCAGCCTGGTGCGCCCTCTGGCCGACTACCCGACCCCACGCGCCCTGGAAACCGCTGAAATCGCCGACATCGTCGACGCCTACCGCACGGGTGCCGAAAACGCCAAGGCCGCCGGTTTCGACGGCGTGGAAATCCACGGCGCCAACGGCTACCTGCTTGACCAGTTCCTCCAAAGCAGCACCAACCAGCGCACCGACCACTACGGTGGCTCCCTGGAAAACCGCGCCCGCCTGTTGCTGGAAGTGACCGACGCCGCCATCGAAGTCTGGGGCGCCGGCCGCGTGGGCGTGCACCTGGCGCCTCGCGCCGACTCCCACGACATGGGCGATGACAACCTGGCGGAGACTTTTACCTACGTCGCTCGAGAGCTGGGCAAACGTGGCATCGCGTTCATCTGCTCCCGGGAAAAAGAAGGCGCCGACAGCCTCGGCCCACAACTGAAAGAAGCATTCGGCGGCCCGTACATCGCCAACGAACGTTTCACCAAAGACAGCGCCAACGCCTGGCTGGCGGCTGGCAAGGCTGACGCAGTAGCCTTCGGCGTGCCGTTCATTGCCAACCCGGACTTGCCGGCCCGCTTGAAGGCTGATGCGCCGTTGAACGAGCCGCGTCCGGAACTGTTTTACGCTAAAGGTCCAGTGGGCTACATCGACTATCCGGTGCTGTAAAACCGAACAGCAACACGCACTACAACAAAGCCTCGTCTCGAAAGAGCCGGGGCTTTGTATTACGGGTGTCTTGACCTTCAGGCAGTGAGGGTATTGGCGCGCTGACGGCTAGACCCGTTAGATCAATTGACACAAATCTCCTACAAAATACGCACCCCGCTACCTGTCCACCTGGCGGCTCTACGTATATAAAGCAGTCTGCGGCGCTCGTCCCTTGACATCGCTGCTGCTACTTACGCATTTTGTTTCATTTGCGCAGGCTGGGACTGAAGCGCAGCATATCCAACCCTGTATCGGCCCAGCGCTCGGCCTCGGCGTGCAGCTCAAAGCTGTCCGGTGCCAGCAGCCACTGATACAGAATGCCGTCAATGTAGGCATGCAGGCTGATGGCGGCACGGACGGTGTCGAGGTCTGCCGGCAATTGCCCACGGTTGACTGCGTTACGCAAGGCGAGGCCGATCCGCACGTTGCAGTCCAGGCTGGCGGCCTGACGCTGCTGACGCAGGTCGCACATTTCATCGGTGAATTCGCACTTGTGAAACAGGATCTCATTGAGACGCCGGGTTTTCGGGTCCAGGGCAATCTGATGAAACAAATGAATCAGCAGCTTGCGCATGCAGCCCAGGGGGTCGGGTTCGTCCTCGCTCTCGCTGGCCTTGGCCATGTCATCCAGTGGTTCGTGCAAGCTATCGAGCATCGCCTGCACCACATCGGCCTTGTTGCTGAAATGCCAATAGATGGCCCCGCGAGTGACGCCGGCCAGGGTCGCGATATCGGCCAGTGTCGTGCGCGCCACACCCCGCTCGTAGAAGGCTTTTTCTGCCGCTTCGAGTATCTGGTTACGGGTTTCCTGGGCTTCCTCTTTGGTACGACGGACCATGGCAGTACAACCTCGATCAGGATGCTTCAGCAGTCTGAACATCCACTGAATAAAATTGCAGCGAGCGCTCTTGGGACTCGTCTGCGGCCTACAATTCAAACCTTCGCGGAGCATTTGTAACGGGATAAGTACAACGCCAAAGGTATTTACAAACAACCATGAACGTAAGTATATTCCTTAGCAAGCTACTTATCCACTCAGCGCACATTTTTTACCTTTCACACTTTCTAGTGCGCACCTAGCGCGCCTGACCCGAGGATTTTCATGCAATTCAAGCCAGCTGTTACCGCTCTGGTCACTGCCGTCGCCCTTGCATCGCTGCTCAGCGGATGTAAAAAGGAAGAGGCGGCCCCCGCCGCACCACCCCCTCAGGTCGGCGTCGTGACGCTGCAGGCACAATCGTTCACCCTGACTTCCGAGCTTCCGGGTCGTACCAGTGCGTTCCGCATTGCCGAAGTCCGCCCGCAGGTCAACGGCATCATTCTCAAGCGCCTGTTCAAGGAAGGCGGCGACGTCAAGGCCGGCCAGCAGCTGTACCAGATCGATCCGGCCGTCTATGAAGCCACGCTGAAAAGCGCCGAAGCCAACCTGCAGCAGACCAAGTCGATTTCCGACCGCTACAAGCTGCTGGTGAAAGAGCAGGCCGTGAGCCGTCAGGAATACGACACGGCGCTGGCCAACCGCATGCAGGCGGAAGCTTCGGTGCAGACGGCCCAGATCAATGTGCGCTACACCAAAGTCTACGCGCCTATCAGCGGTCGAATCGGTCGCTCCAACGTGACCGAAGGTGCCCTGGTTACCAATGGCCAGGCCGAGGCCTTGGCGGTGATCCAGCAACTCGATCCGATCTATGTCGACGTGACCCAGTCGTCCGTGGAGCTGCTGGAACTGCGCCGTGAACTGGAAAGCGGGCGCCTGCAAAAGGCCGGTGACACCGCCGCGGCGGTCAAGCTGACCCTTGAAGACGGCAGCCAGTACAAGCTGGACGGTAAACTTGAGTTCTCCGAAGTCTCGGTAGACCAGACCACCGGTTCCGTGACGTTGCGCGCCGTGTTCCCCAACCCTGACCACACCCTCCTGCCCGGCATGTTCGTTCACGCTCAGCTGCAGGCCGGTGTGAACAGCGCAGCGATCCTGGCACCCCAGCAAGGCGTGACTCGTGACCTCAAGGGCGCGCCAACGGCACTGGTCGTGGGCCCGGACAACAAGGTCGAGCTGCGCCAGCTCAAGGCCAGTCGCACCGTGGGCAGCCAGTGGCTGATCGAAGATGGCCTGAAGGCGGGCGATCGGCTGATCACCGAAGGGCTGCAGTACGTCAAACCTGGTGTCGAAGTCAAAGCCACTGAAGCGACTAACGTAGGCACCAAGAACCCGGTCCCCGCACAGGCAGCTGACAAGGCTTCCAGCGGCAAAGGGGAGTAACCCATGTCCAGATTTTTTATCGACCGTCCGATTTTCGCCTGGGTAATTGCCCTGGTGATCATGCTGGTCGGGGCACTATCGATCCTCAAACTCCCGATCAACCAATACCCGAGCATTGCGCCACCGGCCATTGCGATCCAGGTAACCTACCCAGGCGCGTCCGCACAAACCGTGCAGGACACCGTGGTCCAGGTGATCGAGCAACAGCTCAACGGTATCGATAACCTGCGTTATGTCTCCTCGGAAAGTAACTCCGACGGCAGCATGACCATTACCGCGACCTTCGAGCAGGGTACCAACTCCGATACCGCCCAGGTCCAGGTGCAGAACAAGCTGAACCTGGCCACCCCGCTGCTGCCGCAAGAAGTGCAGCAACAGGGGATCCGCGTAACCAAGGCGGTGAAAAACTTCCTGTTGGTCATCGGTGTGGTGTCGCGTGACGGCAGCATGAACAAGGACGACCTGTCCAACTACATCGTGTCCAACATGCAGGATCCGATCTCGCGGACCGCCGGTGTCGGTGACTTCCAGGTCTTCGGTTCCCAGTACGCCATGCGCGTCTGGCTCGATCCGGCCAAGTTGAACAACTTCAACCTGACCCCGGTAGACGTCAAGGCGGCCATCGCGGCGCAGAACATCCAGGTGTCCTCCGGCCAACTGGGCGGCTTGCCTGCTGCACCTGACCAGCAGCTGAACGCTACCATCATCGGCAAAACCCGCCTGCAGACCGCCGAGCAGTTCAACAAGATCCTGCTCAAGGTCAACAAGGACGGCTCGCAAGTGCGTCTGTCCGATGTCGCGGATGTGGGTCTGGGCGGTGAGAACTACAGCATCAACGCTCAGTTCAACGGCGCACCGGCTTCCGGCCTGGCGGTGAAACTGGCCAACGGTGCCAACGCCCTCGACACCGCCAAGGCACTGCGCAACACCATCGAAACCCTCAAGCCCTTCTTCCCGCAAGGAATGGAAGTGGTGTTCCCGTACGACACCACGCCAGTGGTGACCGAATCGATCAAGGGTGTGGTTGAAACCCTGGTCGAAGCGATCGTGCTGGTGTTCCTGGTGATGTTCCTGTTCCTGCAGAATTTCCGCGCCACGGTCATCACCACGATGACGGTGCCGGTGGTACTGCTGGGTACCTTCGGGATTCTCGCGGCGTTCGGTTTCAGCATCAACACCCTGACCATGTTCGGCATGGTGCTGGCCATCGGCTTGCTGGTGGACGATGCCATCGTTGTGGTGGAAAACGTCGAACGGGTCATGAGTGAAGAAGGCCTGTCACCCAAGGAGGCCACCAAGAAATCCATGGGGCAGATCCAGGGTGCACTGGTGGGTATCGCCCTGGTGCTCTCGGCGGTACTGCTGCCAATGGCGTTCTTCAGCGGTTCTACCGGGGTGATCTACAAGCAATTCTCGATCACGATCGTCTCGGCCATGGCCCTGTCGGTACTGGTTGCCCTGATCTTCACGCCGGCGCTTTGCGCCACCATGCTCAAGCCGATTCCGAAAGGCGAACATGGCACCCCGAAACGCGGCTTCTTTGGCTGGTTCAACCGCAGTTTCGACCGCGGCGTCAAAAGCTACGAGCGCGGCGTTGGCAACATGCTCACGCACAAGGCCCCTTACCTGCTGGCCTACGTGATCATCGTGGTCGGCATGATCTGGTTGTTCACCCGCATTCCAACGGCGTTCCTTCCGGAAGAAGACCAGGGCGTACTCTTCGCCCAGGTGCAGACCCCGGCCGGCTCCAGCGCCCAGCGGACCCAGGTGGTGATCGACGAAATGCGCGAATTCCTGCTACGGCCGTCCAAGGACGGCGGCGAAGGCGATGCGGTGGCCTCGGTGTTTACCGTGAACGGCTTCAACTTCGCCGGTCGCGGCCAGAGTTCGGGCTTGGCCTTTATCATGCTCAAACCCTGGGGCGAGCGAAACGCCGATAACAGCGTATTCAACCTGGCCGCCCGGGCCCAAAAGCATTTCTTCTCGTTCCGTGACGCCATGGTGTTCGCCTTCGCGCCACCTGCGGTACTGGAGCTGGGCAACGCCACGGGCTTTGACGTATTCCTCCAGGACCGTGCCGGCATCGGCCACGAAAAACTGATGGAAGCGCGCAACCAGTTCCTCGGCATGGCCGCGCAGAGCAAGGTGCTGTCGCAGGTACGTCCCAACGGCCTGAACGACGAACCGCAATACCAGCTGGAAATCGATGACGAGAAGGCTAGTGCCCTGGGCCTCACGCTCAGCGACATCAACACCACCCTGTCGATTGCCTTGGGCAGTAGCTACGTCAACGACTTCATCGACCGCGGTCGGGTGAAGAAGGTGTACGTGCAAGGCCAGCCTGATTCGCGGATGAGCCCCGAAGACATCAAGAAATGGTACGTGCGTAACTCCGAAGGAACCATGGTGCCGTTCTCGGCCTTCGCCAAGGGCAAGTGGATCTACGGCGCACCTAAGCTGTCGCGTTATAACGGTGTAGAGGCGATGGAAATTCTCGGAGCCCCGGCGCCGGGTTATTCCACCGGTGAGGCCATGGCCGAAGTCGAAGCGCTGGCGAAGAAACTCCCGGCGGGTGTAGGGATTTCCTGGACCGGCCTGTCGTACGAGGAACGCCTGTCCGGCTCGCAGGCTCCGGCGCTGTACGCGTTATCGCTGCTGATGGTGTTCCTGTGCCTGGCGGCTCTGTACGAAAGCTGGTCGATTCCGATTGCGGTGATGCTGGTAGTACCTTTGGGGATCATCGGGGCACTGCTGGCGACCAGTCTGCGCGGGCTGTCCAACGACGTTTACTTCCAGGTGGGCCTGTTGACGACTATCGGCCTGGCGGCGAAAAACGCCATCCTGATCGTTGAATTCGCCAAGGAACTGCACGAGCAGGGCAAGAGCCTGCGAGAGGCGGCGATCGAAGCCTGCCGCATGCGTTTGCGCCCGATCATCATGACCTCGCTGGCCTTTGTCCTGGGCGTAGTGCCCCTGGCGATTTCCACTGGTGCCGGCTCAGGTAGCCAACATGCCATCGGTACAGGCGTTATTGGCGGTATGATCACGGCCACGGTCCTGGCGATTTTCTGGGTACCACTGTTCTTCGTTACCGTGTCGTCCATTGGTCAGCGCAAAAAAACCGACCCGGATGACACTACTGAAACTCCTAAAGAGGCTGGCCAATGAGCAAGTCACTACTCTCCCTGGCAGTCGCCGCGTTCGTACTTGGTGGCTGCTCGCTGATACCCGATTATCAGCAGCCTGAAGCACCGGTGGCGAGCCAGTACCCGCAAGGGCCGGCTTATTCGCCGGCCCAGGCGCCAGGTCAGGCCGCTGCTGAACAGGGCTGGAAGCAGTTTTTCCATGACCCGGTCCTGCAACAGCTGATCCAGGTGGCCCTGGAAAACAACCGTGACCTGCGAGTCGCCGCATTGAACATCGACGCCTTTGCCGCGCAGTACCGCATCCAGCGTGCGGACCTGTTCCCGGCGGTGTCGGCCAATGGCACTGGCAGCCGCCAGCGCGTTCCGGCCAACGCTTCGCAAACCGGCGAGGCAGGGATCACCAGTTCCTACTCGGCTACGGTCGGCATCAGCGCTTACGAACTCGACCTGTTCGGTCGTGTTCGCAGCCTGAGTGAAGAAGCCCTGCAACAGTACTTCGCCACTGAAGAAGGCCGTCGCAGCACGCAAATCAGCCTGGTGGCCAACGTGGCCAACGCCTACCTGACCTGGCAAGCCGACAAGGAACTGCTCAAGGTGACCCAGGACACCCTTGGTGCGTTCGAGGAGAGCTACAAGCTCACTTCGCGCAGCAACGAAGTGGGCGTCGCCTCGGCACTGGACCTGGCGCAGTCGCGCACCTCGGTGGAAAACGCCCGGGCGCAACTGGCCAAGTACACCCGCCAGGTCGCGCAGGATGAAAACAGCCTGGTGCTGCTGCTCGGTACCGGCCTGCCGGCGAACCTGCAGCCCACCCGGCCCCTGGCTGACGACTTGCTGAGCGATGTACCGCCAGGCCTGCCGTCGGACTTGCTGCAACGGCGCCCGGACATCCTCCAGGCCGAGCGCAACCTCAAGGCCGCCAACGCCAACATCGGCGCCGCGCGGGCTGCGTTCTTCCCGAGCATCAGCCTGACAGCCAATGCCGGTTCCCTGAGTCCGGACCTGTCCGGCCTGTTCAAGGGCGGCTCGGGCACCTGGTTGTTCCAGCCGCAGATCAACCTGCCGATCTTCAACGCCGGCAGCCTGCGTGCCAGCCTGGATTACTCGAAAATCCAGAAAGACATTGGCGTGGCGAACTACGAGAAGTCCATTCAAACGGCCTTCCAGGAAGTCGCCGACGGCCTGGCAGCGCGCCAGACCTACACCCAGCAGCTGCAGGCGCAGCGTGATTTCGTCACCGCGAACCAGGACTACTACCGTCTGGCCGAGCGACGTTATCGCATTGGTGTCGACAGCAACCTGACCTTCCTCGATGCCCAGCGCCAGTTGTTCAGCGCCCAGCAGGTACTGATCACCGATCGTCTGGCCCAACTGGTCAGCGCAGTCAATCTGTACAAGGCACTGGGTGGTGGCTGGAATGCGCAAACCGCGCAAAACGAGCCGGTGAAAGAAGAAGCGCCGAAACTGAAGTTGTTCTGATAGCGCTTTTCGCAATATCGAAGCCCACCTTACCGGTGGGCTTTTTGTTGGGCTTCAGGACCAACAGATCGCAGCCTTCGGCAGCTCCTACAGGCATTCGCGCACACCTGTAGGAGCTGCCGAAGGCTGCGATCTGTTGATCTTTTATAGTTCGATAATCGCCCAAAACCCTCAGCTACAGATTGAACTATCTAGTACATTCCGCGCACCATTCGCTCCACAAAACCAATAACCTCCAGGTTCGACCATGTCTCAGCGCCCTGCCCTGTCCGGCTGAATCCGTTTCTCTACTTCCACGATACGCATCTTCAACTGCAGCCTCAGGTTGCGGCATCACCCGTTGCATCCCCAATAAATAGAGAGACCCCTACCCATGACGCCTCCCACTGCGCACTACTTATATCCCAGCCTGATCGCCTTTGCCCTGGCCGCCGCAGCTGGCACCGCGGCCGCCGAGGAGTCGGGTTTCGTCGAGGGCGCCAAGGTCAATCTGAACCTGCGCAATTTCTACATCAACCGTAACTTTACCAACCCGACCAAGACCCAGGGCAAGGCTGAAGAGTGGACGCAGAGTTTTATCCTGGATGCGAAATCCGGGTTCACCCAAGGCACCGTCGGGCTAGGCATGGATGTGCTGGGGCTGTACTCGGTGAAGCTCGATGGCGGCAAGGGCACCGGCGGGACTCAGCTTTTACCTCTGGATCAGGACGGCCGTCCGGCCGATAACTTCGGTCGCACCAACGTGGCGTTCAAGGCGAAGCTGTCGCAAACCGAAGTCAAAGTCGGCGAATGGATGCCCGTGCTGCCGGTCCTGCGTTCGGACGACGGCCGATCCCTGCCGCAAACCTTCAGGGGCGGCCAGATCACTTCCAGGGAGTGGGCTGGGCTGACGCTGTACGGTGGGCAGTTCCGCGCCAATAGTCCGCGCGACGACAGCAGCATGAGCGACATGTCGATGACCGGGAAGCCGTCTTTCACCTCGGACAGATTCAACTTCCAGGGCGGCGAATATGTGTTCAACGATAAACGCACCCAGCTTGCGCTGTGGAACGCCGAGTTGAAGGACATCTACAGCCAGCAGTTCGTCAATGTGATCCACAGCCAGCCCCTGGGCGACTGGACACTGGGCGCCAACCTCGGCTTTTTCTACGGCAAGGACGACGGTAGCGCTCGCGCTGGCGAGCTGGACAACAAGACCTGGTCCGGTCTGTTCTCGGCGAAGTATGGCGGCCATACTTTCTACCTGGGCCTGCAGCAACTCACCGGCGATAGCGCGTGGATGCGGGTCAACGGTACCAGCGGCGGTACGCTGGCCAACGACAGTTACAACTCGAGCTACGACAATGCCCGGGAGAAATCCTGGCAACTGCGCCACGACTACAACTTCGTCGCCGTCGGTATGCCCGGGTTGACCTTGATGAACCGCTACATCAGCGGCAGCAACGTCCACACCGGCACGATCACTGATGGCAAGGAATGGGGTCGCGAAAGCGAACTGGGCTACACCGTACAGAGCGGTGCGCTGAAGGACTTGAACGTCAGATGGCGCAATTCGACCATGCGCCGGGACTACAGCAATAACGAGTTCGATGAGAACCGGCTGATCGTCAGCTACCCGATCAGCCTGTTGTAAGCCTCACCAGCGTCATCGCGGGCAAGCCCGCTCCCACAGGTTTATGTCTTGCGAATGTTTGGGGAATGACACAAAACCTTGTGGGAGCGGGCTTGCCCGCGATGGCGTCAGTTCAGGCAACAAAAATCATAAATCACTCCCGGGACTCAACGCCCAGTTCGTCCCACACTGACTCGGCCAGGTGGAAAGTCGCATTGGCAGCCGGGATGCCGCAGTAGATCGCGCTCTGCATGATCACTTCCTTGATCTCGCCACGGCTCACCCCGTTATTGGCGGCTGCGCGAAGGTGCAATTTGAGTTCTTCATTGCGATTCATGCCGATCAGCATCGCGATGGTGATCAGGCTGCGGGTATGACGTGGCAGGCCTGGGCGGGTCCAGATGTCGCCCCAGGCATGGCGTGTGATCATTTCCTGGAACTCCGAGTTGAACTCGGTCAGGGCGTTCAGGCTGCGATCGACATGGGCGTCGCCGAGAACCGCACGGCGAACTTTCAGCCCCTCATCGTAACGTTGTTGTTCGTCCACGAAACTCCCCCTTATCGAGCTGACAGGAACGCCACGACGCGCTCGCTGAATGCTGCGCCGGCCTGGACGTTGGACAGGTGGGCGGCATGGAACTCGGCGTATTCGGCGCCGGCCACGTGCTCCTGAATGAAGTGACTACCCGCTGGCGGCGTGACCGCATCTCCAGAGCCTGCAATGACCAGCAGCGGCACCTTGATCGAGCCCAGTTGATCACGGAAATCGGCATCGCGCACCGCAGCGCAATTGGCGGCATAACCTTCAGGCGAAGTGGCTGCGAGCATGTCGGTAATGCGGCTGGCGACAGCAGGATTGGCCGAGGCGAAGTCCGGGGTGAACCAGCGCGCAATCGACGCATCCCGCAGGGCGACCATGGCCGCTGCACCATCACGCAGGACGGTTTCAATGCGCGGGTTCCACACCGACGGATCACCGATTTTCGCTGCGGTGTTACACACCACCAGCTTGAGCAGGCGATCACCGGCATTGATCCCCAACCACTGGCCGATCAAACCGCCCATCGACAGGCCACAAAAATGCGCGCGCTCGATGTTCAGGGCATCGAGCAGCGCCAGGACGTCGTGCCCCAGTTGCTCAATGCTGTACGGGCCCGGCGTCACCAGGGATTTCCCGTGACCTCGAGTATCGAACCGCAGTACCCGGAAGTGCTCGGTGAACGCGGCCATCTGCGCGTCCCACATATGCAGGTCGGTGCCCAGCGAGTTGGAGAGCACCAGCACCGGCGCATCCTGCGGTCCGTCGATTTGGTAATGCAGTTCGCCCTCGGCGAGTTGTACAAAAGCCACAGCAATCTCCTTCAGGCAGTTAATCCAGAATGTTCAGCCACCGCTCGCTCGACCCAGGTTCGGGCCTGACCGAGGTAGTGGGCAGGGTTCAACAGATGATCCAGTTCAGCCCCAGACAGCTGGGCAGTGACTTGCGGCTCTTCGCCAAGGACTGCGCGCAGGTGCCGTTGCTGGGCGACAGCACGTTTGCAGCATTGCTCCAGCACATGGTGCGCGGTATCACGCCCCACCCGCTGGGCAAGGACAATGCTCACGGCTTCGGCGAGCACCAGCCCCTGGGTCAGGTCGAGGTTGCGGGTCATGCGTTCGGCGTCTACTTCCAGGCCGGCCGCCATCAGCAGCGCCTGCTTCAGGCTGCCGGACACCAGGCAACAAATCTCTGGCAGGGTTTCCCATTCGGCATGCCACAAGCCCAGGCTGCGCTCGTGCTCTTGCGGCATTGCACTGAACAGGGTCGAGATCAGGCCGGGCACCCGCGTGGCCGCACCGATGAGCACTGCGGCGCCCACCGGATTGCGCTTGTGCGGCATGGTCGAGGAGCCGCCTTTACCTGGTGCCGAGGGCTCGAAAACCTCCCCTGCTTCAGTCTGCATCAGCAGACTGACATCGCGCCCCAACTTGCCCAGGCTGCCGGCGATCAACCCCAGTACGGAACCGAACTCCACCAGGCGATCTCGCTGGGTGTGCCAGGGTTGATCCGGCAAGCCCAGTTGCAGTTCCTTGGCCAGCGCCTGGGCAATCGGCAGCGCTTGGTCGCCGAGAGCAGCCAGGGTTCCGGAGGCGCCACCAAATTGCAGCACCAGCAGGCGCGGCTTGAGTTCTTGCAGGCGTTGACGGCTGCGGGTCACCGCCCCCAGCCAACCGGAGATCTTCATGCCCAGAGTGACGGGCGTGGCGTGTTGCAGCCAGGTCCGGCCAGCCAACGGCGTGGCAGCATAGCGTTCGGCCTGAGTCGAGAGGATTGCACCCAGCTGTGCCAGGTCACTTTCGATCAGCTCCAGCGCCCGGCGCAGTTGCAGCACCAGGCCGGTGTCCATCACGTCCTGGCTGGTTGCGCCAAGATGCACATAACGTTCGGCGTCGGCATCGGTCGCCGCGATCTGTTTGCCCAGGGCTTTAACCAGCGGGATGGCCGAATTGCCCGCTGTGGCAATGGCCTCGCCGAGCGCTGCAAAGTCGTAGAGTCCGGCCCGGCAAGCCGCCTGGATCGGCGCCACAGCAGTCTGCGGGATCAGGCCGACTGTTGCCTCGGCCCGAGCCAGCGCCGACTCGAAGTCGAGCATCGCCTGGACGCGCCCCCGATCGCAGAACACTTCGCGCATGTCGCGGGCAGTGAAATAGGCATCGAACAACTGATTGCCCGGTCGCTCGTTCATAAACTATCCCTGCAAGCGTGGGCCGTTCAGGCCCACGGGTAAATATCAAAGGTCGTGGTGCAAGTATTTCGCCTGTTTCGGCAGGCGCAGGCTGAACAGGAACGCCACCGCCATCATCACCGTCACGTACCAGTAGAAAGAGTTTTCCATGCCCACGGCCTTGAGGCTCAGCGCCACATACTCGGCCGACCCGCCGAAAATTGCATTTGCCACCGCATACGCCAGGCCCACGCCCAATGCGCGTACTTCCGGCGGGAACATCTCGGCTTTAACCAAGCCACTGATGGAGGTGTAGAAACTCACAATCGCCAGTGCCACGGTAATCAGCACAAACGCCAGGAAAGGACTGCTGACACTTTTCAGGCTGAGCAGGATCGGCACGGTGCACAGGGTCCCGAGGGCGCCGAACCAGAGCATCGAGTTGCGCCGGCCGATCTTGTCCGCGAGCATGCCGAACAGCGGCTGCATGCACATGTACAGGAACAGCGCGCCGGTCATGATGTAGCTGGCCGTCTTGGCGTGCATGCCGGCGGTATTCACCAGGTATTTCTGCATGTACGTGGTAAACGTGTAGAAAATCAGCGAACCACCGGCGGTGTAGC
Organism: Pseudomonas sp. ES3-33; assembly: GCF_000952175.1. Classification (NCBI taxonomy): domain Bacteria; kingdom Pseudomonadati; phylum Pseudomonadota; class Gammaproteobacteria; order Pseudomonadales; family Pseudomonadaceae; genus Pseudomonas; species Pseudomonas sp. ES3-33. The sequence goes on from NZ_JZRI01000119.1 coordinate 30,436, forward strand.
CCAGCACGGTGATAAACGCAGCTTTATGATCACGGAACAGCGCACGGATACTGCCGGCGTCCTTGTTCTCGCGCATTTCCTTGCTGCTGGTTTCCTTCAACGAACGGCGCAGGAACAGCGAAATCAGCGCCGCCACCGCACCGACCACGAACGGGATCCGCCAGCCGTAGGCACGCAGGTCATCCTCGGTGAGAAATTGCTGCAGCACCACAACCAGGGACACCGCGAGCAACTGCCCGCCAATCAGCGTCACGTACTGGAACGAGGCGAAGAATCCGCGCTGGCCCTTGAGAGCGACTTCACTCATGTAGGTAGCGGTGGTGCCGTATTCGCCGCCAACCGACAGGCCCTGCAGCAAACGGGCGAATAGCAGCATGATCGGCGCCCAGACGCCAATGTCCTTGTAGGTCGGCAGGCAGGCAATGAGCAAGGAGCCGAAGCACATCATCAGAATCGATATCAGCATCGAATTCTTGCGCCCGTGCTTGTCCGCGACGCGACCGAAGATCCAGCCGCCGATGGGCCGCATCAGGAACCCGGCAGCGAACACGCCCGCCGTGTTGACCAGTTGCACGGTCGGGTTGTCGGACGGGAAAAACGCCGGGGCGAAGTAGATGGCGCAGAAGGCGTAAACGTAGAAGTCGAACCATTCAACGAGGTTGCCCGAGGAGGCGCCAACAATTGCGAAGATTCGTTTTTTACGCTCTTCGCCGGTGTAGTGCGCTGGAGTAGCGGTGGGGGTTGTCATTGTTTTTCACTCTTTGGGGACAGTGACAGTCTAGACATACTTTGCAACAGTCCCGTTCCGCAGATGCATCAGGCAAAGCAATCCCGTGTGGGGAACCCGCACGGGATTAACATTTGCGGGGTTCTCAATAATCGAAGAACACCGTCTCCGCCTCAGTGCCCTGCAAAATCACATTCCACTGGTACACGCCGGCCGCGTCCTGCTTCGCCAGCAAGGTGCTGCGGCGCTCCGCAGGTACGCACTCCAGCAGCGAATCATCGACGTTCGCCGGCTCGCCATCGAAGTAAATCCGTGTCAGCAGATGCTTCACCAGCCCGCGGGCGAACACCAGCACCACCAGATGCGGCGCCTGAGTCGTGCCTTTCAGGCCTTGCACGATACCTGGCTTGATCGTGGTAAAGCGGAAGCGCCCCTGCGCATCCACCGGTACCCGGCCAAACCCTTCGAAGTTCGGGTCCAGCGCCTTGGCCTGGTCATCTTCCGGGTGATCGTATTTGCCAGCGGCATTGGCCTGCCAGATTTCCAGCATGGCGTCGTTGACGAAGTCTCCGTTGCCGTCCACCACCTGCCCGCTGATGGCGACGCGCTGGCCCAGGGTCTGTTCGACGGTCAGGTCTTCGCGGTTCAGCCAGGTCAGGCCGATGTGGTAATAGGGTCCGACGGTGTGGGATGTGGTCGCGTTGAGCGTCATCTTATTTCTCCATCGGCGTGGCTTCGCGGCCGCGCAAAACGATGTCCCAGCGGTAACCGAGGGCATAGGAAGGGATGGTTTTCTCCAGATCGAAACTGGCGATCAAGCGCTCTTTGGCGCTGGTATCCGGTACGCAGTTGTAGATCGGGTCATACGCCAGCAGCGGGTCACCCGGGAAGTACATCTGGGTGACCAGACGCGTCAGGATGCTTGGCCCGAACAGCGAGAAATGGATATGCGCAGGGCGCCAGGCATTGTGGTGGTTGCCCCACGGATAAGCACCCGGCTTGATGGTCTGGAACTGGTACCAGCCTTCAGCATCGGTCACGGTGCGACCGGTGCCGGTGAAATTCGGGTCCAGCGGCGCGTCGTGCAGGTCACGCGCATGGTTGTAGCGCCCGGCGGCGTTGGCCTGCCAGATTTCCACCAGGATACCCGGCACCGGCAGGCCGTCTTCGTCCAGCACGCGACCATGGACAATGATGCGCTCACCCTGGGGTTCGCCCGAATGTTGCGCGGTCAGGTCGTTGTCCTGGGCTTGGATACGCTCGGCACCGATGGTCGGACCGGTGATCTCCGACAACGAGTGCGGCAAAAACACCAACGGCTGCGACGGCGCGCGCAGGTTGGTGGATTGATAGGCCGGGTGCAGGTAGGCCGGTTGAGTGCCCTCCTGCGGGCGGCGGTAACCAGGCTTGTCAGTCATTACGCTTTCCTCTGTTCTTGTTAGCTGACGCGTTCAATCGCCAGGGCCAGGCCTTGGCCGACGCCGACACACATGGTCGCCAGGCCCTTGCTGCCGCCGGTTTTTTCCAGTTGATGCAAGGCCGTGAGTACCAGGCGCGCACCGCTCATGCCTAACGGATGGCCCAGGGCAATGGCGCCGCCGTTCGGGTTGACCTGAGGTGCGTCGTCCGCCAACCCCAGCTCGCGCAGGACGGCGAGGCCCTGGCTGGCAAATGCTTCGTTGAGTTCGATCACGTCGAAGTCGCTGACGGCCAGGCCCAGGCGTTCGGTCAACTTGCGCACCGCCGGCACCGGGCCGATGCCCATGACCCGAGGTGCAACACCGGCACTCGACATCCCCAGCACTTTCGCACGAGCCGTCAGGCCGTGTTTCCTTACAGCGTCGGCCGATGCCAGGATCAATGCCGCTGCGCCGTCATTTACGCCTGAAGCGTTGCCGGCAGTAACCGTTTTGTCCGCACCGTTAACCGGTTTGAGCCTGGCCAGGGTTTCCAGGGTAGTGTCGCCGCGAGGATGCTCGTCCTGGCTGACCACTGTTTCACCCTTTTTGTGGGCAATGCGCACTTCGATGATTTCTTCTGCGAAATAGCCGGCTGCCTGGGCAGCGGCGGTCCGTTGCTGGCTGCGCAGTGCGAACGCGTCCTGATCTTCGCGCGAGACTTCATAATCGTCGGCGACGTTGTCAGCAGTCTGCGGCATTGCATCCACACCGTACTGGGCTTTCATCAACGGGTTGATGAAACGCCAGCCGATAGTGGTGTCTTCCAGCTTCATGCTGCGAGAAAACGCGGCATCGGCCTTGCCCATCACGAACGGTGCCCGGGACATCGACTCCACCCCGCCGGCGATGGCCAGTTCCATTTCACCACTGGCAATCGCCCGAAACGCGGTGCCGATGGCGTCCATGCCCGAAGCGCAGAGGCGGTTGAGCGTAACGCCCGGAATGGACTCCGGCAGCCCGGCCAACAGCAAGGCCATGCGTGCGACGTTGCGGTTGTCTTCGCCGGCCTGGTTGGCACAGCCGAGGAATACCTCGTCCACTGCGTTCCAGTCGACTGATGGATTGCGCTCCATCAAAGCCTTGATCGGCACGGCGGCCAAGTCATCGGCGCGGACCGCCGACAGTCCGCCACCGAAGCGGCCGATAGGGGTGCGAATCGCGTCGCAGATAAAAACGTCACGCATCAGGCTTCTCCGGGGGCTTGGCCATGGGCGGCTGCGGTGCGGGCTTCCAGATCCCTGAGCGCCTTGAGTTCGACTTCAGTAGGCTCGGCGGTGTGCTCGACGGTTTCGGCGAAGCGAATGGCCCAGCCGGTGGCCGCCACCACTTGCTCGCGGGTCACGCCTGGGTGCAATGCGGTCACCACAAATTCGTGAGTGCCCTCTTCAGGTTCCATGATGCACAGGTCGGTAATGATGCCTACAGGACCGGCACCCGGCAGGCCCAGGCGTTTACGCGAATCGCCGCCCTCGCCATGACCCACCGAGGTGATGAAGTCCAGCTTGTCGACGAACGAGCGTGACGACTGTTTGAGGATAATCAATACGCTCTTGGCCGAGCCGGCAATTTCCGGAGCACCGCCGGCACCCGGCAGACGGACCTTGGGTGAATGGTAGTCGCCGACCACGGTGGTATTGATGTTGCCGAAGCGATCGACCTGCGCGGCGCCGAGGAAGCCGACGTCGATGCGCCCGCCCTGCAGCCAGTAGCGAAAGATCTCACCGGTGGGCACGACAGTGTCAGCAGTTTCCGCCAGTTCACCGTCACCAATCGACAGCGGCAGCACACTAGGCTTGGCACCGATCGGGCCGGATTCGTAGATCAGCACGACATCAGGCGACGATGTCAGGCGTGCCAGGTTGGCGGCTTTGGAAGGCAGGCCGATGCCGACGAAACACACCGAACCGTTCTTCAAGCGGCGGGCGGCAGCGACGGTCATCATTTCATTGGTGGTGTAAGTCATTACTTGGCCTCCGAAGCAGCGGCCAGCTTGGCCTGGAACTCGCTGAAGTCAGCGCTACCGTGGATGTATTCGTTGATCCATGCGGTGAAAGTCTCACGGTCACGGGCGATCGGATCCCAGGCCTGGTAAAAGCGGTTGTCCCGCTCGTTGTACCCATGGGCGTAAGACGGATGCGCACCGCCCGGTACGTGGCAGACCGCGCTGAGCGCCCAGGTGGGCAGCACGCAGGAGTTCATCGGCGCGTTCAGGTCGTCGACGATTTCTTCAACGGTGACGATGCAACGCTTGGCTGCCAGCGCCGCTTCTTTCTGCACCCCAAGAATACCCCAGAGCAATACGTTGCCCTTGCGATCGGCTTTCTGTGCATGGATCACGGTGATGTCCGGGCGTACCGAAGGCACCGCGGCCAATACTTCGCCAGTGAAGGGGCAAGTGACCGTCTTGATCAGCGGATTGACCTTGGGCAAGTCCGAGCCGGCGTAGGCGCGCAGTACTGCGAAAGGCAGCCCGGAGGCGCCGGCAACGTAGGCGTTGGCCAGGTCGGCATGGCTGTGTTCTTCGATTTCCAGCGGGTGTGGCCACTGCTTCTCGACCGCGTCACGCAAACGGTGCAGCGAGCCAACACCAGGGTTGCCGCCCCAGGAGAAAATCAGCTTGCGCGCGCATCCGGCTCCGATCAACTGGTCGTAGATCAGGTCAGGTGTCATCCGTACCAGCGTCAGGTCTTTCTTGCCCTGGCGAATGATTTCGTGACCCGCCGCCGTAGGGATCAGGTGAGTGAAGCCTTCGAGCGCGACGGTATCGCCGTCGTTTACGAATTGCTTCACTGCTTCGTGCAGCGAAAGGATTTCAGCCATGGGGCAGGCTCCCGTTTTGTAATGAACCGACAGTGGATGAAAAGGGCGCGATGCGCAGCGCCGGAGTAACTGAAGAGTAAGCCTGCGCAATGGGCCAAACAATCCGATAATCGACTGAGTGTTCGTTTATCGAACAGATTGTTGTTGGGCTATCGTTCTGCGTGACCCGCGAAAAATCGCAGCCTTCAGCACCTCCCACCGGACTTCGCGCACACGTAGGAGCTGCCGCAGGCTGCAATCTTTAGCGGGCCGCAACCGGGCTCAGGTCGCATCCGCATGACTGACCATGCCCTTGATCACCACCGCCGCCGTCGCCAGTGCCGCCGGTATCACCAGCGCCGTCAGCACCTGCTCGAAGTTCCAGCCCAGGCCCAGCAACGTCGCACCCATCCATGCGCCGAGAATCGCGCCGAAGCGGCCAATACCCAGCATCCACGAGACGCCGGTCGCCCGCCCCTGTGTCGGATAAAACCGCGCCGCCAGCGACGGCATGGCCGACTGCGCACCGTTAACACACATCCCGGCCACCAGCACCAACGTCGCCAACAGAGTGATGTTGCCCAGGCTCTGTCCCACCGCGTAGGCAAACACCCCCGCCAGCAGGTAGAAAGTGCCAATGACCTTGTGCGGATTGAAGCGATCCATCGCCCAGCCCACTCCTACGGCGCTCAATACCCCGCCGAACTGAAACAACGCGCCGATGAAGGCCGCTTGTTCCATGCTGGCGCCGCTATCGCGCATCAAGGTCGGTAACCAGCTGGTCAGCAGGTAGACAATCACCAGCCCCATGAAATAGGTGAGCCACAACAGCAACGTGCCAGTGCTGTAGGTGCCGTTGAAGATCACCGCAAACACGTTGCGGGCTTTGACGGTTTTCTGTTCCGGCACACTGAAGCTTGCAGCCTGGGCGACAACGACCGGGTCGATGGGCGCGAGGGTCTTGCGCACTTTATCGGTGCCGCGATTGCGTACCACCAGATAACGCGCCGATTCCGGTAACCAGAACAGCAGGACAACGGCGAGGATCAGCGGAAGGACCCCGCCAATAAACAACAGGCTGTGCCAGCCGAACATGGGGATCAGCTTGGCCGAGATGAACCCGCCGCCCGCCATGCCCAGGTTAAAACCGCAGAACATGCTGGTCACCAGCAAAGATTTTTTGCGCTCCGGGGTGTATTCCGACAGCAGTGTGGTCGCGTTCGGCATCCCGGCCCCCAGGCCCAGGCCCGTGAGAAACCGCAATACCAGCAGTTGGTCGACGTTGGTGCTGTAGGCCGACGCGAGGCTGAATGCGCCGAACAGCACCACCGCACCGACCAGCACCACTTTGCGTCCGAAGCGGTCAGCCAGCGGGCCGGAGCCCAATGCGCCAAACACCATGCCGATCAGGGCAGCACTCATTACCGGGCCGAGGCTGGCCCGATCGATCCCCCAGTCCTGGGACAGGGCCGGCGCGATGAAACCCATGGCCGCCGTGTCAAGGCCATCGAGAAAGACAATCAGGAAACACAGGATCACCACTCGCCACTGGTAGCGCGAAATGGGTTGGGCATTGATGAAGGACTGCACGTCGAGGCAGTTACCTACAACAGACTGGGGCTGGTTCATTATTTTTATTCCACGCAAGAACGCAGTCGAACAGGTGCCAGCCTGGTGCTGGCGCTGCGGCGACATTAATAATCCTGGGGAAACAGCGTCAATTCGATAAACGCGAGTCTGTGCGTTTATCGAACACTTCGCAGCTGTGCGCTAGGCAAAGAGCTGACTGCTGAGGTCGCGGCTGGCACTGAGCAGCCCAGGCAGGAATCGCTGTTCGAGTTCGTTGCGACTGACCCGGCCAGCGTGGGTGCTGACGTTTAATGCCGCCACCACCTGCCCGGAGGCGTCATACACGGGAACGGCGATCGAGCGCAGGCCTTGTTCGAGTTCCTGGTCGACGATGCACCAGCCCTGTTGCCGTACCTCTTGCAAACATTCGAGCAAGGCTTCGGGGGTGTGCAGGGTACGGCTGGTCTTGGCCTGTAACTCGGCGTGATCGAGGTACTCGCGCAGCGAAGTGTCGTCCAGCGCGGCCAACAGGATTCTGCCCATAGAGGTGCAATAGGCGGGAAGCCGCCCGCCCACCGAGAGGTCGACCGAGATCAGCCGTTGGGTGGTCGCCGAGCGCGCGATGTACAAAATGTCATCGCCCTCCAGCGTGGCCATGTTGCAGGCCTCGTGCAGTTGTTCGCTCATGCGGTCCAGGTACGGCTGGGCGGAGACCGCCAGCGGCGTCGATGACAGGTAGGCATGGCCGAGCGTCAGGACTTTGGGCAGCAGTGAATAGGTGCGCCCGTCCGTGGTGGCGTAGCCGAGCTTGATCAGCGTGTGCAGGCAACGTCGCACTGCAGCGCGAGGTATTTCCGTGCGGTGGCTGATTTGGGCAATGGTCAGGTGGCGCTTGCGCTCCTGGAAGGCCTGCACCACCGCCAGGCCGCGGGCCAGCGACGTCATGAAATCCGGGTCGCCGGTCAGCGCCTGGATCCGTTTGGCGGGAGACGCGACTATCGGCGGCGCCACTGAAGCGAAGGAGTTGCGCAGTTGGTCGTTCATATCAGGTCCTTTTCCCACACGATTCGGGAGCCATTACAAGCGGCTCCGGTACGGTGCACAAGAGACACCGGTCAACATCGGGCGATTATCGAACCATCAACCGATTATCGCAAACCCACTGTCGGCCACACAGCTGACGAGCGCCGGAAGTTTTCCTGGAACGGAACTCTCGTACAACTAAGGGTGGGCAATTGGCTGCGAACTTGCCGGCCACAATGGCGTCAGAAAGACAGCGTCACAAAATACATACGCTGAACGGCCTAGTTCAGGGTAAAACTTATGTCGCATTAAACAAACTTCGCGCAATATCTTGTTTTAACGGTTTAGAGATAGTGTTCTACGAAACGGCCGCTATAATACAATTCAATGGCGACTCGGCTACTCACCTGCCGAGTCCACCATTGGGTGGCGCAATGTTCCATTGTCGCCCCCAGCAGCAAGCGCCTGCCGCTGATCACTGGATTCAACGCCAACGCGCTCGCTGAAACTGGAGACTGATGCTACGTCAGCTGTTTATCTCTGGTGCCGTGGCCGCCTGTAACCTGTATTGAATGCTCTCGCCAACGAAAACCTCCCGGGTTGACGCCGACTGCACTCGATACCGCTGTGCAGTGCGTTTCACCAGAATCAATCTCAACTCATACAGGTAGCACTGTGACGAAAGACGAACTGCGCGCGGAACTTGAGCGCCAGGAACAACGTTACAAGGAAGTTTACGGCGGGGAAGTCACCACCTACGCCGCACAGCCCGAACCGGAACGTAAACCCTGGCGTAAACGCGCCACCGTTCAGGATCAGGCGTTCAGCCAGGAACTGCAAAAGATGGAAAAGGAACTCAAAGCCGAAGAGCCATGAATCGCTAGGCTTTGATCTTTCCAGGGGTCTGGATGCGGGCCTGCTAAAAGCGGCTTGAGTCGATGATGCCTTCGCGCCCGCTACGAGCGGGCAGCGGCTACCTTGTCCACCGGATGAGGTGACAGGTTCATTTCTGACCCTTATTTCAGAAATTTCCTACGGGTGTTCATATTTTTCCAGCTGCTCGGAGAAACCCCTGTGTGTGCAGCCTTTACCTTAAGATTCAAAGACCTGCAAAACCCGCCGAGGCACCGCCAAGCGCAAACTAAATCGTTGAAGAATGTTACCGATGAGCAGCTAGTGCATCGATTTCCATCCTTTTCTGGCATAATCGCGCCCCCTTACGACCGGGTCAGAAAACCTTCATGATCGATTTATTCAGCGGACTGGATGCTTGGGTGCTCGTGAGCCTCTTGCTCGCCCTGGCCTTTGTCCTCGCCTTCGAGTTCATCAACGGCTTTCATGACACCGCTAACGCGGTGGCCACCGTTATTTACACCAAAGCCATGCCGCCCCATCTGGCGGTGTTCTTTTCCGGTGTGTTCAACTTTCTCGGCGTGCTGCTGGGCGGTGTCGGCGTGGCGTATGCCATCGTCCACCTGCTGCCGGTAGAACTGCTGATCAATGTGAACACCGGTCACGGGCTGGCCATGGTGTTCTCGCTGCTTGCCGCGGCCATCACCTGGAACCTGGGCACCTGGTACTTCGGTATCCCGGCCTCCAGCTCCCACACGCTGATCGGTTCGATTCTCGGTGTCGGCCTGGCCAACGCCCTGATCAACGACATTCCGCTGGCAGACGGTGTGAACTGGCAGAAAGCGATCGATATCGCCGCCTCCCTCGTCTTTTCGCCAATGGCTGGTTTCCTGATCGCCGCGCTGATCCTGATCGGCCTGAAATGGTGGCGCCCGCTGTCGAAGATGCACAAGACGCCGGAACAGCGCCGCAAGGTCGACGACAAGAAACACCCGCCTTTCTGGAACCGCCTGGTCCTGGTTATTTCGGCCATGGCCGTGAGTTTCGTGCACGGTTCCAACGACGGCCAGAAAGGTATCGGCCTGATCATGCTGGTGCTGATCGGTATCGTCCCGGCGCAGTTCGTACTTGACCTGGGCAGCACTACATACCAGATCGAACGGACTCGCGACGCGACCCTGCACTTGAGCCAGTTCTACAAGCGCAATGCCGATACCCTGGGCGAGTTCCTGGCCCTGGGCAAGAGCGTGGAAGGCGATCTGCCGGAGAAATTCCGGTGCAACCCGCAACAGACCGAACCGACCATCACCGCCCTGCTCGGCACTTTGAAAGGTGTTTCCGACTACCACTCGCTGCCGTCGGACAGTCGCATCGAAGTGCGTCGCTACCTGCTCTGCCTGGATGACACGGCGAAGAAAGTCAGCAAATTGCCTGGCTTGGCCGCACGTGAAAAGGCCGACCTGGACAAGCTGCGCAAGGACTTGACCACCACCACCGAATACGCCCCGTTCTGGGTCATCCTGGCGGTCGCCCTGGCGCTGGGCCTGGGCACCATGGTTGGCTGGAAGCGCGTGGTACTGACCATCGGCGAGAAAATCGGCAAGCAGGGCATGACCTATTCCCAGGGCATGTCGGCGCAGATCACCACCGCGAGCCTGATCGGCATGGCAAACATCTTTAGCCTGCCGGTTTCCACCACTCACGTACTGTCCTCGGGCGTGGCCGGTACCATGGTCGCGAACAAAAGTGGCCTGCAAGGCGGCACCGTGAAAACCATCCTGCTGGCCTGGGTGTTGACCCTGCCGGCAACGGTAGGCTTGTCGGCCGGCCTGTTCTGGCTGGCGTCGAAGGCGCTGGGTAGCTGATAGTCAGCGGCACAAAAAAGGCGCGTCCCGTGAGGTTCGCGCCTTTTTTATGCCTGCAAACAACCGCCAATCTTGGGAAGCCCCGGCCTTTTCGCGGGCAAAAAAAAAGGGCAACCGAAGTTGCCCAAAATGCCTTGCGTGCTCATTGTTTCCAGAAAGACCTACGGTTTTTTCCGTTTGTGCGAGTCTTGCCAGATGAAAAATCCAAACCCTGCAAAAAACAGAACCATGAGGCCGACTGTCAGCACTCCGGCGATCACCACGTTGTCGAAAAACATGACTGGCCTCCAGCACTTGCCCTGTTGCGATAGGGCTAAGTTAACCAATCGGGCAGGAGAGAAAATTGACCGGGATCAATGTCGCCCGAGACTGGGCGTAAAGGAGAGGCAAAACTGACCTGCATCAAACAATGCAGGGGGGGGGCTTAACGCTTTTTCGGCTTGTTCTTCGGCTTCTTCTTGGGTTTTCCCAAAGGCATGGCCTGCTCGAATGCCTGGCGCACTTCATTGAGGCGCTTCTCGTTGAGGTCATGAACCCGCTTGGCGCGTTCAGTGTTGAGATCGATCAGTTTGTCGTCCTGGCTCATGTTTTTTAATACATCGCATCGTTTAAAGGTGCTGCGCTTGCACGCATGTTCCCGCCAATAATGGAGCCTGACGACGGCGCTGACCAGTGCTGGCATCAGATCTCGATATCGACCCACAAACCCTGCCTCGGCTCGTCTTCGATCAACGGCGCCACTGGCACCGTGTTGTCCGCGTTCAACTCATAGCCGGGAATCGGCAAATGCTGATCAGATTGGCCATCGGCTTCTCGCCGACGCTTTTCTCGCTGCTGCTGACGGCGCTGTTCTTCGCGCAGCTGAAATGCTGCTTCCTCGGGGTCGCGCTGCTGCAGGTCGATCGTGCTGTCGCTGGAGGTCTGCTGTACCGGGGTCACGGGCGCGATGTCCGGGCGCTGGCGAACCGGGTCCTGCTGTGAAGTGATCGGCACGGCACTCAATGGGAGCATCGGTGGCAGCATGATTTTTGTTCTCCTGTCAGCAGGCTGTCGGCTGCGGGGACCGCGACTTGAGCCAGCTCACGCAAACTGTGACCCGGTTGGCACTTGCGCGGTGGCGGCGGGCTTGGGGGATTGGACTGTCATTTATCGGACAACGTCTGACCCAGACGTTCCACCAGGATCAAAAAGATCGCCGCTTGCGGCAGCGCCTGCGCGCGTTATCCTTTGGCCTGGAGCCCTCATTCCGTTAAGATAGCCCGCTTTTTCAAGGTGGGAGTCAGGCAGCATGGCGCAGCAGTATCAACCGGGGCAACGCTGGATTAGTGACAGCGAAGCCGAGCTGGGTTTGGGCACCGTTCTGGCACAGGACGGCCGCTTGTTGACCGTGCTCTATCCGGCCACTGGCGATACCCGCCAGTACGCGCTACGGAATGCGCCCCTCACCCGCGTGAGGTTTTCTCCGGGTGACTCGATCACTCACTTCGAAGGCTGGAAACTGACCGTACAGGAAGTCGACGATGTCGACGGCCTGCTGGTCTACCACGGCCTCAACGCGCAGAACGAAACCGTCACCCTGCCGGAAACCCAGCTGTCGAACTTCATTCAGTTCCGCCTGGCCAGCGACCGTCTGTTCGCCGGCCAGATCGACCCGCTGGCCTGGTTCTCCCTGCGCTACCACACGCTGGAACACACCAGCCGCCAGCTGCAGTCCTCTTTGTGGGGCCTGGGCGGCGTTCGGGCGCAACCGATCGCCCACCAGCTGCACATTGCCCGCGAAGTCGCTGACCGCATCGCCCCTCGGGTTCTGCTGGCGGACGAAGTAGGCCTGGGTAAAACCATCGAAGCCGGCCTGGTGATCCATCGCCAATTGCTCTCGGGCCGCGCCAGCCGTGTGCTGATCCTGGTTCCGGAAAACCTGCAGCACCAGTGGCTGGTAGAGATGCGCCGCCGTTTCAACCTGCAGGTCGCGCTGTTCGACGAAGAACGCTTTATCGAAAGCGATGCGACCAACCCGTTCGAAGACACCCAGCTGGCATTGGTTGCGCTTGAGTGGCTGGTGGACGACGAAAAAGCCCAGGACGCGCTGTTTGCTGCCGGCTGGGACCTGCTGGTGGTCGATGAAGCACACCATCTGGTCTGGCACGAAGAAAAGGCCAGCCCTGAGTATTCCCTGGTCGAGCAACTGGCCGAAGTCATTCCCGGCGTCCTGTTGCTGACCGCCACCCCGGAACAACTCGGCCAGGACAGCCACTTCGCACGCCTGCGCCTGCTCGATCCGAACCGTTTCCATGACCTGCACGCCTTCCGCGCCGAGAGCGAAAACTACCGCCCGGTGGCCGAAGCCGTTCAGGAGCTGCTGGACCAGGGGCGTCTGTCGCCTGAAGCGCACAAGACCATCCACGGTTTCCTCGGTAATGAAGGCGAAGCGCTGCTGGCTGCGGTCAACGATGGCGACACCGAAGCCAGTGCGCGCCTGGTTCGCGAACTGCTGGATCGCCATGGCACCGGACGCGTGCTGTTCCGTAACACCCGCGCCGCCGTGCAGGGGTTCCCGGAACGCAAACTGCACCCGTATCCGCTACCGTGCCCGGACGAATACCTCGAGCTGCCCCTGGGCGATCACGCCGAGCTGTATCCGGAAGTGAGCTTCCAGGCCCAGCCGGATGCCAATGAAGAAGAGCGCTGGTGGAAGTTCGACCCACGTGTCGAGTGGCTGATCGATCAACTGAAGATGCTCAAGCGCACCAAGGTTCTGGTGATTTGCGCCCATGCCGAAACCGCGATGGACCTGGAAGACGCCCTGCGCGTGCGTTCCGGCATCCCGGCGACGGTGTTCCACGAAGGCATGAACATCCTTGAGCGTGACCGCGCCGCCGCCTATTTCGCCGACGAGGAATTTGGTGCCCAAGTCCTGATCTGCTCGGAAATCGGCAGTGAAGGTCGCAACTTCCAGTTCTCGCATCACCTGGTGCTGTTCGACCTGCCTGCGCACCCGGACCTGCTGGAGCAACGCATCGGTCGTCTCGACCGGATCGGCCAGAAGCACATTATCGAGCTGCACGTGCCCTACCTGGAAACCAGTCCGCAGGAGCGTCTGTTCCAGTGGTACCACGAGGCCCTGAACGCGTTCCTCAACACCTGCCCGACCGGCAACGCGCTGCAGCATCAGTTCGGCTCGCGCCTGCTGCCGTTGCTGGAAAATGCCGACGACGGCGAGTGGCAAGCGTTGATCGACGAAGCCCGCGCCGAGCGCGAGCGCCTGGAAGCCGAGCTGCACACCGGCCGCGACCGCTTGCTGGAGCTCAACTCCGGCGGTGCCGGCGAAGGTGATGCACTGGTCGAGGACATTCTTGAGCAAGACGATCAGTTCGCCCTGCCCATCTACATGGAAACCCTGTTCGACGCCTTCGGCATCGACAGCGAAGACCACTCGGAAAACGCGCTGATCCTCAAGCCGAGTGAAAAAATGCTCGACGCCAGCTTCCCGCTGGGCGACGACGAAGGCGTTACCATCACCTACGACCGCAACCAGGCGCTGTCTCGCGAAGACATGCAATTCATCACCTGGGAACACCCGATGGTCCAGGGTGGCATGGATCTGGTGCTGTCCGGCTCGATGGGCAATACCGCCGTGGCGCTGATCAAGAACAAGGCGCTCAAACCTGGCACCGTGTTGCTGGAACTGCTCTACGTCAGCGAAGTGGTGGCGCCGCGCTCACTGCAGCTGGGGCGCTATCTGCCGCCAGCAGCCCTGCGCTGCCTGCTCGATGCCAACGGCAACGACTTGTCGGCTCGCGTAGCGTTCGAAACCCTCAACGACCAGCTCGAAAGCGTTCCTCGGGCCAGCGCCAACAAGTTCATCCAGGCCCAGCGTGACCAGCTGACGCCACGGATCAACGCCGGTGAAGAAAAGATCTTCCCGCGCCATGCCGAGCGCGTCGCCGAAGCCCAGCGCCGCCTGGCCGCCGACACGGACGAAGAACTGGCACGCCTGACCGCCCTGCAAGCGGTCAACCCGACGGTACGCGACAGCGAACTGGTAGCACTGCGCAAACAACGCGAGCAAGGCCTGGCCATGCTCGACAAGGCTGCGTTGCGACTGGAAGCGATTCGGGTGCTGGTGGCGGGGTAAGTCCCCTGCCCCATCGGCAAACGGAAAAGGCCCGCAGCGATGCGGGCCTTTTTTATTCCTGTTTGTTGTGGTGTTGCTGATGGCCTCTTCGCGGGCAAGCCCGCGCCCACAGTGGATTTTTGAACGCCACAGATCCGCTGTGGGAGGGCTTGGTCGGGGCGGCGTTCCGACGCAGGCGATTACGCAGTCGCCGTACAACCCCCTGGCTCAACCACAGCCACCAGCCCATCCTTCATCCGCTTCGCATCCCGCACAAAACACCGCGAAGCCATGAACAGAAACACCATGGTGAAGAACAGTGCCACCGGTATCAGGTACATCGCATCGTGCAGGCCTACCGCCTTGAACGCTTCGGTCATCTGCCCGGCGCCAGCCGCCAGCATCGCCGTGTGGGCGAAGTGATCGGACAGCCCACCTACCACCACCGGCCCCATTCCGCCGCCCAGCAGGTACAAGCCGGCAAAAAACAGCGCCATCGCCGTTGCTCGCAAGCGCGGCTCGACCACGTCCTGGATCGCGGTGTAGACGCAGGTGTAGAAGTTGTAGGCAAACAGCCAGCCCAGGCTGAATACCCCGACAAAGAGTCCGATCTCGATTCGCCCGGCGTGCAGGGCCCAGGCAGTGCATACGGTCGAGACAATCAGGCTGAAGGCTGCAAACAGCAGCCGCCCATTGGCGACCCGCTGGTGGATCTTGTCAGCGACCAACCCGCCCAGGGTCAGGCCGAACAACCCGGTGACACCGACAATCACCCCGGTCGCCACCGCAGCGTCATGCAGTGGCATCAGGAAGTAGCGTTGCAGCATCGGCACCAGGAATGAGTTACAGGCATAAGTCGCGAAGTTGAAGCACAACCCCGCCATCACCAGCCACAGGAAGGTCGGCACGGCCAATACCCGACGGATTGGCCGCTCGACGCGCTCCTGGGACACCTGCACACTTTCCGCGGCACCACGCTTGGGTTCCTTGATGAAAAACATGAACACCGCCAGAAGCAGGCCCGGCACTGCGGCAATGAAAAACGGCGCACGCCAGCTGTCGAATGTCTTGACCATCCAGCCGATGGTGAAGAAAGCCAGCAACAGACCCAGTGGCAGGCCCAGCATGAAGATACCCATGGCCCGGGCACGCCGGTGCGCCGGGAACAGGTCGCCGATCAACGAATTGGCTGCCGGTGCATAACTGGCTTCGCCAATACCAACACCCATGCGCACGAGCAAAAACGTCCAGAAACTGCCGACCAGGCCATTGACCGCTGTCAGCCCGCTCCAGGCCGCCAGCCCCCACCCCATCAACTTGGCCCGTGAACCGGTATCGGCCATTCGCCCAAGGGGCAGGCCGGCGATTGCATAGACGATGGTAAATGCCGTACCGATGATCCCCAGCTGAAAATCACTCAAGTGCCATTCCATGCGGATGGGCTCGATGATGATGGCCGGGATGGTGCGGTCGAAAAAGTTGAACAGGTTGGCCAGGAACAACAGGAACAGAATGCGCCACGCATTCGCCGCTTGGGTCGAGTTCTGCATGCTTCCGTCTCTTTTATTGTTATGGGGCTTAACTGCCCCCGGAACATGCAATCTAGTCACGCCCGCACAAGCTGTCTGTAATTATTCGTTAAGCTGATAGGCGGCCATGAAGAGCCAACTGCCGGCGCGATTTGGTTATTGCCAAACGCTCTAATACTCATTCCAAATCGATTGACGCCAAACTGCCACCACGGCTTGCGCTTCCGCCGTGCGCTCTATACTCCAAGGCAACCCGCCTGCAGCAGTGGCGGCAGCCAGGATGACGACAAACGGGAAATGCTATGGAATGGCTTGGTTTGCCTTTCATTACCGGCCTACCAGACAGTGGACAGGTAATCCTGGGTTGCACCCACAATCCTTTTCTGGTGCTGCTGGCATACGTGGTTGCGTGCGTTGGCAGCTTTGCCATGCTGGACATGGCCGAACGGGTGGATCATGCACAGAAGGCGCAATCCCAGCGCCTGTGGCGCCTGACAGGAACCGCCTGCCTGGCAGGTGGAATCTGGGCCATGCACTTCATTGGCATGCTAGCGTTTCAAGCGCCTGTCGAAGTCCATTACGCCCTGCCCATCACCCTCGCCTCCCTGATGATTGCCCTGCTCGCCTCATGGCTGGTGATGCTCACCCTCAGCCAGGCGCAACAAACCCTGTGGTGTTACGTAAAAGCCTCGGTGTGCATTGGCCTGGGTATCGCCGCCATGCATTACGTCGGCATGGGTGCCATGCGCTCCGAAGCCGCCGCTTACTTCGAGCCGACGTTGTTCACACTGTCTGTGCTAATCGCCATGCTGGCCGGCCTTGCCGCCCTGCTGATCGCCCGGCAGTTGCGCGGCGGCATGGGCCTGCCCCATCAACTGAAGAAATACACCGCCAGCCTGGTGCTTGGCGCCGGTCTCTTCAGCATGCACTTCACGGGCATGGCCGCGTTCAATCTGGTGCTGCCTGCAGGCAGTGTCCTGACGCCGCCTGGCGAAAACGATCACCTGCAACTGGGACTCACCCTGGCCGTCATTACGCTGCTGATCATCGGCAGCAGTATCAGCGCGGCCTTGGCCGACAAAAAGCTGCAACACAAGGAGCACGACCTGCAACGGGTCAATGCCTTGCTCAGCCAACTCGACCAGGCACGGATGTCGTTGCAGCAGGTAGCGCATTACGACGCCCTGACCAGCCTGGTCAACCGCCGCGGGTTCAACCAACTGTTCGCCGAGAAGCTCAGCGAAAAGACCAAGGAAGGCGGCATGCTCGCGGTAGTGTTCCTGGACATCGACCACTTCAAGCGTATCAACGACAGCCTCGGCCATGACGCCGGCGACGAATTGCTCAAGGTCCTGGCCAGTCACATCAAGAGTTCGGTACGCAGCCATGAAGATGTGGTGGCACGCTTCGGCGGTGATGAGTTCTGCATTCTCATTGGGTTGCAGGACCGTGAAGAAGCCCGGCAAATGGCCCAGCGCATCATGATGAAAATGAAGGAACCCATCGAGCTGGCGGGACGGCGCATGGTGATGACCACCAGCATTGGCATCAGCCTGTTTCCCGAAGATGGCAGCACCTGCGAAGAACTGTTGAAAAACGCCGACCTGGCGCTCTACCAGTCCAAGGGCAATGGCCGCAACGGCCTGAATTTTTTCAGCGCGAACCTGAAGACCCGTGCAACGCTGGAATTGCAACTGGAAGAAGAATTGCGTCATGCCCTGCGCGAGAACATCGGACTGATGCTGTATTACCAACCGATCTTCGACCTCAAGACCGGGCTGGTGAGCAAGCTCGAAGCCCTGGTGCGCTGGCAGCATCCGGTGCATGGCCTGCTCTCGCCAGAGCGGTTTATCGCCATCGCCGAAGCCAACGGCCTGATTGCGGAACTGGACAACTGGGTGCTTCGCAAAGCCTGCGAAGACTTGAGTGAATTGTCCCGCCAGGGCTGCGAAGCACTCAGGATTGCGGTGAACTGTTCACCCCTGAACCTGGCGCGCGAGGAACTCGCCGATGAAATCGAACAGGCGTTGCGGGTCGCCGGCGTAGCCCCGCAACGGCTGGAATTGGAAGTCACGGAAAATGCGCTGATGGGCAACATCGCCAACACGCTGGTGTTGCTGCGCCAGATTCGTGCGCTGGGGGTATCCCTGTCGATCGACGACTTCGGCACCGGGTATTCCTCCCTTGCCTATCTCAAACGCCTGCCGCTCAACACCTTGAAGATCGATCGGTCATTTATCCAGGAGATTCCCGAGTCGACCCAGGACATGGAAATCGTCCAGGCGATCATTATCATGGCCCATACCCTGCACTTGCAGGTTGTCACCGAGGGCGTCGAAACGCTGGAGCAATACGAATTCCTGGAGCGCTACGGCTGTGATTTCGTCCAGGGCTACTTGCTCAGTCGCCCGGTTCCGCTGGCCGAACTGCGCCCCGTCCTTAACGAAATCAACCAGCGCCAGTATTCGAGCCCGGTCATTCCCTCGGGCCAGGCTCGCGGTACATCTGCACTAACGTCGACGGATCCTTTTCCAGGAAGCCCTTACTCCCGTGCAACCGCATCAATTGCGCGGCCAGTGCGCTGAGGGGTGTCGCTGCCCCCTGCTCGCGGGATAATTTCACTGCCGTGTCGAGATCCTTGAGCAGTGTGCGAACGTGCCATTTCACCGGTTCGAAACGGTTGTCGGCCATTTGCGGCGCAAGTATCTGCAACGGCTTCGAATCGGCGAACCCCCCTGCCAGCGCTTCGGCAATCAGGCTGGCGTTAACGCCGGACCGCTCGGCCAAGGCCACCACCTCGGCAATGACCAATGCATTGCAGGCAACGATCATCTGGTTGCAGGCCTTGGTCACCTGCCCCGCACCGACGCCCCCCATGTGGGTCACCCGCTGACCGACGCTCAGCAATGCAGTCCTGACCCGTTCGAGGTCTGATGCCGCGCCGCCGACCATGATCGCCAGCGACCCCGCTTCGGCGCCCACCACGCCACCAGACACTGGCGCGTCCAGCCATTGCATGCCGCTTGATGCGTTCAACGCAGCGGCCATTTCCCTGGTGGCCGCAGGCTCCAGGCTGGAAAAGTCCACCAGCAACTGGCCGTTTCTCGCACCCTCGGCAATGCCTGCCGCGCCAAACACCACTTCGCGCACCACTGCAGTATCCGCCAGGCAAAGCATGACCACGTCCGCGTGCGCACACAGCTCGGCCGGCGTCGAAACCTGTCGCGCCCCGGCCTCGACCAGCGGCAAGCACTTGTCCGGATTGCGATTCCACACAGTCAACGCAAAGCCCGCCGCCATCAATCGTTGGCACATCGGCAAGCCCATCAGGCCGATACCGGCAAATCCCAGGGAAGGTAAAGTTGCCACGGGTGGTTCCTCCATTTGAATAGCGGTAAAAAGCCTGGTGCGCTCGAACTGGGCCAACATCTGGAAACAATTAAATAGACCAATGGCGGGTCAGCCAACTGTTCCCGTTACGTGCACGTCACCCTCGCCAGGCATTCGATGTGGCCTTTCTCCACGGCAACATGCCATCACGCTACGGGCCTACACACTTTCCAGCAAGCAGCTCATGCACCAAAAAAGCGCAGAGGATTATTCGCCCGCCCTTTCCTGGATCAGAATCCACGGCGAAACCACCACGGCCCACAGCTCTGGATCTCGCTCGAAAAGATCCAGCGCCCGCGATTCAGAGACCTTGGCGAGTTTGTCGTCGGCCAGCCAGGCAGCCACTTTCTCACCTTCGTCAACCGCCACCGCCTCGGCCGCGGCGATCAAATCCAGAGCCGGGTCGACCCATAACAGGGCACCCTTGGCAAAGAAGGGTTCAAGCTCTTTCCAGGTAATAGATGCGGTCTCACCAAGCAGCTTGGCATAGAGGGTGCTAGGTTCTTGATTCATGGGTTCTGTCCGGAAAAGAAATCGACGCGAATGATAAACGTCGATGGTCTGGCAGCAAAACCCGGATGCAATTTGCTTCACCGATTGAAAACCGCAGGAAAGCCAAGGAATGCAGGTGAATCAAGCTATTAGCCAGCTAACATCCCGCCGCGATTCTGTATTTTTCTTTCAATTAAGCGACACCCTCTGGTTTTGCCCCCCGGCGCTGCCTTCCCAGGCTGACAATCGGCGCTCTACACTGTACCGGTACAGTTGTCGGGGGCATTTCCGGAGGGTATCGACGATATCTGACCCGGTTCTGCTGCTACGGCGCCAGGACTATAAAAACTACAACAGTAAGAGTGGAGCACTATGACTAAGGCTACTAAGCAGATTTCCAAACTGTTTGCCGCTATGGTTCTGGCCGGGGTTGCCAGCCATTCGTTCGCAGCTGACACCATCAAGATCGGCATCGCCGGCCCTAAGACCGGTCCTGTAGCCCAGTACGGCGACATGCAGTTCAGTGGCGCCAAAATGGCCATCGAGCAGATCAACGCCAAAGGCGGCGTAGACGGCAAGAAACTCGAAGCCGTTGAATACGATGACGCCTGTGATCCAAAACAAGCGGTAGCGGTTGCGAACAAAGTCGTCAACGACGGCGTCAAGTTCGTGGTCGGCCACCTGTGCTCCAGCTCCACTCAACCGGCTTCGGACATCTACGAAGACGAAGGCGTGATCATGATCACTCCGGCCGCCACCAGCCCGGACATCACCTCCCGTGGTTACAAGATGGTGTTCCGCACCATCGGTCTCGACAGCGCCCAGGGCCCTGCAGCCGGTAACTACATTGCCGATCACGTTAAGCCGAAAATCGTTGCCGTCCTGCACGACAAACAGCAATACGGTGAAGGCATCGCTACCGCCGTGAAACAAACACTCGAGAAGAAAGGCACCAAGGTTGCCGTGTTCGAAGGCATCAATGCCGGCGACAAGGATTTCTCCTCGATGATCGCCAAGCTCAAGCAAGCCAACGTCGACTTCGTTTACTACGGCGGCTACCACCCGGAGCTGGGCCTGATCCTGCGTCAAGCCTCGGAAAAAGGCCTGAAAGCCAAGTTCATGGGTCCGGAAGGCGTGGGTAACGACTCCATTTCGCAGATCGCCAAGGACGCCTCCGAAGGCCTGCTGGTAACCCTGCCGAAATCCTTCGACCAGGACCCTGCCAACATTGCCCTGGCTGACGCATTCAAAGCCAAGAAAGAAGATCCGAGCGGTCCGTTCGTGTTCCCTTCCTACTCGGCTGTTGAAGTCATTGTTGGTGGCATCACTGCCGCCAAGAGCGAAGACCCGGCAAAAGTGGCTGAAGCCATTCACGCTGGCACTTTCAAAACCCCGACTGGCGACCTGAGCTTCGACGCCAAGGGCGACCTGAAAGACTTCAAATTTGTGGTTTACGAGTGGCACTTCGGCAAACCTAAAACTGAAGCTTCGCCTCAGTAAGGCCTTGCCTGACTGACTGCCCACAAAGCCCACGGCGTGCCGTGGGCTTTGTTTTACAAATGTACTGGGCCGCGCTTGCGTGATCCGCAAGTCTCCCCACCTGAAAATCTCAAAACCGTCATCAGCGGTTCGCTGGCAAACCCCGAATTCGAAGTGGATGCAGATCCGCGGGATCGGGCGGGAAAATGACTCCACCAGTGAAATGCGTATCAGGTTTTTAGGAGCGCTGTAATGCCTGACATCTATCACTTTTTCCAACAGCTGGTTAACGGCCTGACCGTTGGCAGCACGTATGCCCTGATCGCCATCGGCTATACGATGGTTTACGGCATCATTGGAATGATCAACTTCGCCCACGGCGAGGTGTACATGATTGGCTCCTACGTGGCGTTCATCGCCATCGCAGGCCTGGCCATGATGGGACTCGACAGCGTCCCGCTCCTGATGACTGCCGGTTTCATCGCGAGCATCGTCGTCTGCAGTGCCTACGGTTACAGCATCGAACGGATTGCCTATCGCCCCTTGCGTGGCAGCAACCGTCTGATTCCGCTGATCTCGGCCATCGGCATGTCGATCTTCCTGCAGAACACCGTTCTGCTGTCGCAAGACTCCAAGGACAAATCCATCCCCAACCTGATCCCCGGGAATCTCTCATTCGGGCCAGGTGGTGCACATGAAGTGCTGATTTCGTACATGCAGATCGTCGTGTTCGTGGTGACCCTGGTCGCCATGCTCGGCCTGACGATGTTCATCTCCCGTTCCCGACTGGGTCGCGCCTGCCGCGCCTGCGCCGAAGACATCAAGATGGCCAACCTGCTGGGTATCAACACCAACAACATCATTGCCCTGACCTTCGTCATCGGTGCGGCGCTGGCAGCCATTGCAGCCGTGTTGTTGAGCATGCAATACGGCGTGATCAACCCGAACGCCGGCTTCCTCGTTGGCCTCAAGGCCTTTACCGCTGCGGTACTTGGCGGCATCGGCAGCATTCCCGGCGCCATGCTCGGCGGACTGGTGCTTGGGGTGGCGGAAGCCTTTGGTGCCGATATCTTCGGCGACCAGTACAAGGACGTCGTGGCTTTCGGCTTGTTGGTTCTGGTTCTGTTGTTCCGGCCGACCGGCATCCTGGGCCGTCCGGAGGTTGAAAAGGTATGACTAAGAATCTTAAGCAAGCGCTCTTCAGCGCGCTCCTGGTCTGGGCAGTTGCCTATCCGGTGCTCGGCCTCAAACTGACCATCGTTGGCATCAACCTGGAAGTCCACGGCACCAGCAACATGACCCTTGCAATCATCGCGATCTGCTCGGCACTCATGTTCTTGCGGGTACTGTTCGACGACCCTATCAGCAAGGCCTGGAAATCCTCGCCGTCCATGCCGTTGATTCCGGCCAAGGCCAGCAACTTCCTGACCCTGCCGACCACTCAGCGCTGGATCATCATCGCGTTGATCATCGGTGCCCTGGTCTGGCCGTTCTTCGGCTCCCGTGGCGCGGTGGACATTGCGACCCTGATCCTGATCTACGTGATGCTGGGCCTGGGCCTGAACATCGTGGTCGGTCTCGCAGGCCTGCTCGACCTGGGTTACGTCGGTTTCTACGCCGTCGGTGCCTATAGCTATGCGCTGTTGTCGCACTACCTGGGCTGGAGCTTCTGGGTCTGCCTGCCGGTCGCCGGCCTGATGGCAGCCACCTTTGGCTTCCTGCTCGGCTTCCCGGTTCTGCGCTTGCGGGGTGACTACCTGGCGATCGTGACCCTGGGTTTCGGTGAGATCATCCGTCTGTTCCTGCGTAACCTCACGGACATCACTGGCGGCCCGAACGGCATCAGCAACATCGAGAAGCCCACGTTCTTCGGCCTGACCTTCGAACGCAAAGCGGCCGAAGGCATGCAGACGTTCCATGAGTACTTCGGGCTGCAATACAACTCGATCAACAAGGTGATTTTCCTCTACCTGGTTGCGCTGTTGCTGGCCCTGGCGGCCCTGTTCGTCATCAATCGCCTGTTGCGCATGCCAATCGGCCGTGCGTGGGAAGCGTTGCGTGAAGACGAGATCGCTTGCCGTGCACTCGGTCTCAACCCGACCGTCATCAAGCTGTCGGCCTTCACCCTGGGCGCCAGCTTCGCCGGTTTTGCAGGCAGTTTCTTTGCTGCCCGCCAGGGCCTGGTCACGCCCGAGTCATTCACCTTCATCGAGTCGGCGATCATCCTCGCCATCGTCGTTCTGGGTGGCATGGGCTCGCAGCTGGGGGTGATCCTGGCTGCCGTGGTGATGATCCTGCTGCCGGAAATGATGCGTGAATTCAGTGAATACCGCATGTTGATGTTCGGTGCCTTGATGGTGCTGATGATGATCTGGCGTCCTCAGGGACTGCTGCCCATGCAACGTCCTCACATGGAGCTGCGCAAATGAGCCGCGAGATCCTGAAAGTCGAAAATCTGAGCATGCGCTTCGGCGGCTTGCTGGCGGTCAACGGCGTGGCCCTGACCGTCAAGGAAAAACAGGTCGTCGCCTTGATCGGCCCTAACGGCGCTGGCAAGACCACGGTGTTCAACTGCCTGACCGGCTTCTACAAGCCGAGCGGT
Organism: Pseudomonas sp. ES3-33; assembly: GCF_000952175.1. NCBI lineage: Bacteria > Pseudomonadati > Pseudomonadota > Gammaproteobacteria > Pseudomonadales > Pseudomonadaceae > Pseudomonas > Pseudomonas sp. ES3-33. The sequence goes on from NZ_JZRI01000119.1 coordinate 54,337, forward strand.
GGCAGCATCCTGCTCGACGGCCAGGCGATCGAAGGCCTGGCCGGGCATGAGATCGCCCGTAAAGGCGTGGTGCGAACCTTCCAGAACGTGCGGTTGTTCAAGGACATGACGGCGGTCGAGAACCTCCTGATCGCCCAGCATCGTCACCTGAACACCAACTTCCTGGCGGGTCTGTTCAAGACCCCGGCGTTCCGCAAAAGCGAGCGCGAGGCGATGGAATTTGCCGAGTACTGGCTGGACAAGGTCAACCTCAGGGAATTCGCCAACCGAACGGCTGGCACGCTGGCCTACGGTCAGCAACGTCGCCTGGAAATCGCCCGCTGCATGATGACCCGCCCGCGGATCCTCATGCTCGACGAACCGGCTGCTGGCCTGAACCCCAAGGAAACCGAAGACCTCAAGGCGCTGATCGGCGTGTTGCGTGAAGAGCACAACGTCACCGTGCTGTTGATCGAACACGACATGAAGCTGGTGATGAGTATTTCCGACCACATTGTCGTCATCAACCAGGGCACTCCCCTGGCCGACGGCACGCCGGAACAGATCCGCGATAATCCTGAAGTGATCAAAGCCTACCTGGGGGAAGCGTAATGCTGCAGTTCGAAAACGTTTCCACCTTCTACGGCAAAATCCAGGCCTTGCACGGCGTCAATGTGGAAATCCGCCAGGGTGAAATCGTCACCCTGATTGGTGCCAACGGTGCCGGCAAGTCCACCTTGCTCATGACGTTGTGCGGTTCACCTCAAGCTCACAGCGGCAGTATTCGCTACATGGGCGAGGAACTGGTCGGGCAGACTTCGGCGCAGATCATGCGCAAGAGCATTGCCGTGGTGCCGGAAGGCCGTCGAGTGTTTGCTCGCCTGACCGTGGAAGAAAACCTCGCCATGGGCGGATTCTTCACCGACAAGGGCGATTTCCAGGAACAGATGGACAAGGTCCTCGGACTTTTCCCACGCCTGAAGGAGCGCTTCAGTCAACGCGGCGGCACCATGTCCGGCGGTGAACAGCAGATGCTCGCCATCGGCCGCGCGCTGATGAGCAAGCCCAAGCTGCTGCTGCTGGACGAGCCGTCACTGGGTTTGGCGCCGATCATCATCCAGCAGATCTTCGACATCATCGAACAGCTGCGCAAGGATGGCGTCACGGTCTTCCTGGTGGAGCAGAACGCCAACCAGGCGCTGAAAATCGCTGACCGAGCGTACGTTCTGGAGAACGGTCGGGTGGTGATGCAAGGCACTGGTGAAGCGCTGCTGACCGATCCGAAAGTGCGCGAGGCTTATCTGGGCGGCTAAGCACAATACCCTGTAGGAGCTGCCGGAGGCAGCTCCTACAGTGGTCATGTGTCGTGCCTCAAAGCTTGTCCAAGGCCTCACCACTGCGCTTGAACCACCCCATCAGATAGTCCGCCAGCACCTGCGTGCGTTTCGGCAAACCGCCCTGATACGGATGCACCAGATACATTGGCATCCTGCGGGTCTGATAATCACGCAACAACCAGCGCAAGCGCCCGTCGGCCAACTCCGTTTGCAATAAATACGACGGCAACCGCGCAATCCCCGCCCCCGCCAGCGCCGCTTTCTTCAGCAGACTGTAATGATTGCTGGCGAACGGTCCCATCACTCGCACCCGCAGCAACTCGTGCTGCTGGTGATAGAGCCATTCTTCGCGACCGCTGTAATGGCTGTTGAGCAGGCAGCGGTGCTCTGCCAGTGCCTGCGGTGTTGTGGGCTCACCATAGTGTTCAAGGTACACCGGGCTGGCGCAGGTCATCTCATGCCAGGCCAACAGCGGTCGGGCCACCAGCCGCTCGTCGTTACCAACCTCGGAGCGCACTGCAAGATCAAAACCCTCTCGGGATAAATCGCGGAATTCGTTACTCAGGTCCAGCTCGATTTGCACCTCTGGGTACTGTTGGGAGAATTCCAGCAACACCCCATCGAAGAAAGTTTCGCCCAGCGACACCGGCACAGTCATGCGCACTGGCCCGGCCATATCGTCCTTCAATCGCGCCAATGCCTGCCGCGCCCTCTCCACTTGCACCACCAGTGCCTGGGCCTGGGGCAATAGCGCAGCGCCGGCCGCCGTCAAACTCAGGCGGCGGGTGGTGCGCTGCAGCAGGACTACGGAAAATCGGCTTTCCAGCAGGCTGATGCGCTTGGACAATTGCCCCTTGCTGCAACCCAGTTGCTGCGCAGCCAGGGTAAAACTCCCCGCCTCGATCAATACCGCGAACGCCGCAAGGTCATCCATTTCGCTCATTGATTGTTTCCGTTTAAAAACCAAAGGTTGCCTATTAGCACGCTTATCAGCGAAAAAAACCACCCCTAGACTGGAGCCTCGTTTAAACCACCCGGGGATCAGGGCATGAAAATTCTGTTGATAGGCGCAGGCGGCACCATCGGTTCAGCGATCGACAAGGAGTTGTCGCAACGTCACGAAGTCATTCGCATCGGTCGTAACAGTGGCGATCTGCAGGTGGATATCAGCGACAGCGCCTCGATTCGCAAACTGTTCGAGCAGACCGGAAAATTTGACGCCCTGGTCTGTGCCGCTGGCAACGTGACATTCGCGCCGCTGGATGAGATGTCCGAGGAGAGTTTTGCACTGGGGCTGAAGGACAAACTGATGGGGCAGGTCAACCTGCTGTTGATCGGCCGCGAGTTCGCCAATGATGGCGCCTCGTTCACCTTCACCACTGGCGTCCTGAGCCATGACCCGATCCGCAGCGGCGCTTCGGCGGCCCTGGTCAACGGTGCGCTGGACAGCTTCGTGCGCGCGGCGGCTATCGAATTGCCTCGCGGGTTACGCGTGAACTCCATCAGCCCGACCGTGCTGCTGGAGGCGATGGGCAGTTATGCGCCGTACTTCCGCGGGTACAAACCGGTTCCTGCGGCCGATGTGGCTTTGGCTTACGCCAAAAGCGTAGAAGGCTTGCAGACGGGTCAGACTTTTCACGTGGGCTGAGCCTGAAATAATTTGCGGGAAGCTCGCCAGTGACCTGTGGGGCCTTGCCAGTGAATCTGTGGGAGCAAGGCTCGCCCGCGATGGCGCCCTTGAGATCGCTATCGCGAGCAAGCTTTGCTCCCACAGTTGATCCAGGTTGATCCAGTTTGATCCGGTTTCAGGCAGTGGGAGCCAGGGGGGCCCACTGCATCGCCGGGGTTGTGATGAGCGGTCAGGCTGCGTAACGTGGCGGCACTTGTCTGGAGAACCAAAGATGCGTGTTGCCCGTTCCCTTGTCCTTGTTGCCTTGCTGCCATTGTTTGCCGCGTGCCAGTTGTTCGATGGTCCGCGGCAAAGCGCCTCCCACGTGGGCCAGACCCGCATGCAGGGCCAGTTGACGGCGGCGGATGGCAAGCTGGTGTTCCAGCCGTGCAATCAATCGAGCAGTTTTGTGGTCAACGACACCGGTGGCACCAGCGTGCTGCAGGAGGCTGCGACCCTGGCAGACAATCAGGGCAAGTTGTTTGCCGACGTGCGCGGGCGCATCGACGGCAACCGCCTCGACCTGCAGCAGTTGTACCGCGTCGAACGCTCGGGCACGGCCTGTGATGATCCCAACTTCAAATTGCTGATCCTGCGCGCCGCCGGCCAGACGCCGCCGTGGAGCGTCAAGGTCAGCGGCAAGGGCATGGTCATTGACCGCGCCGGCCAGCCACCCCTGGCCCTGCCCTATGTCGAGGAACAGCTGGGTGACGGCCGCTTCAATCTCAGCACTGAAGCCAATGACCAACGCATAGAGCTGTGGGTCGCGCCGCAACGGTGCGTAGATGCCACCACGGGCGCGGTCCAGCACATGAGCGCCGAACTGCGTATCAACGGCCAGGTCCAGCGTGGTTGCGGGTATTTCGGCGGCGCGCGTGACGACTGATCGTTTTAGCCTCACTGATTCGGGTCTTTGGGGCTTATAATCACCGGTTTGTGCTATTCCGCCCTGGCGCAGTCAAGCGCCCCGCGAACCGGATCCTGTCATGTTACGAATCACCGAACTCAAGCTGCCGATCGACCATCCCGAAGAAGACCTGCGCCCTGCCATCGTGCAGCGCCTGGGCATTGCCAGCGATGACCTGCTCGATTTCACCTTGTTCAAACGCAGCTACGATGCGCGTAAAAAGTCTTCCGAACTGTGCTTCATCTACACCGTCGACCTCAACGTGCGCGATGAAGCGATGGTGCTGAACAGGTTCGTCGATGACCGTAACGTCAATGTGGCGCCGGATGTCAGCTACAAGGTCGTCGGCCAGGCGCCGGCGGATCTCGAACAGCGCCCGGTGGTCGTGGGTTTTGGTCCGTGCGGGATTTTCGCCGGTCTGCTGCTCGCGCAGATGGGTTTCAAGCCGATCATTCTCGAGCGCGGCACCGAAGTTCGTCAGCGCACCAAGGACACCTGGGGCCTGTGGCGCAAAAACGTGCTCAATCCAGAGTCCAACGTACAGTTCGGTGAAGGCGGCGCCGGGACGTTCTCCGACGGCAAGCTCTACAGCCAGATCAAGGATCCAAAATTCATCGGGCGCAAGGTCCTGCACGAGTTCGTCAAGGCCGGCGCGCCGGATGAAATCCTGTACGTCAGCAAACCGCACATCGGCACCTTCCGGTTGACCGGGGTCGTGGAGAATATGCGTGAGCAGATTCGTGCCCTGGGAGGCGAAGTGCGCTTCCAGCAGCGCGTCACTGACGTGCTGATCGAAGACGGACAGCTGACCGGCGTCGAGCTCGATGGCGGCGAACAGATACATTCCAGGCACGTGATCCTGGCCCTCGGCCACAGCGCCCGTGACACCTTCCGCATGTTGCACGGCCGTGGTGTGTTTATGGAAGCCAAGCCGTTCTCGGTGGGTTTCCGCATCGAACACCCGCAATCGCTGATCGACCGCGCGCGCCTGGGCAAGTACGCCGGCCACCCGAAACTCGGCGCCGCCGACTATAAACTGGTGCACCACGCCAAGAATGGCCGCTCGGTCTACAGCTTCTGCATGTGCCCTGGCGGCACCGTCGTAGCCGCGACGTCCGAGCCGAACCGGGTGGTGACCAACGGCATGAGCCAGTATTCGCGTAACGAACGCAACGCCAACTCGGGCATCGTCGTGGGCATTACCCCGGAAGTCGATTACCCGGGCGGCCCGCTGGCAGGGATCGAGCTGCAGGAACGCCTGGAGTCCCACGCTTTCGTGCTGGGGGGCAGCAACTACGAAGCCCCGGCGCAACTGGTCGGGGACTTCATTGCCGGCAAGCCGTCCACCGCACTGGGGAGTGTCGAGCCGTCCTATAAACCCGGAGTCGCCTTGGGGGACCTGGCGCTGGCGCTGCCAGCGTTTGCCATCGAAGCGATTCGTGAAGCACTGCCTGCCTTCGAAAAACAGATTCGCGGCTACTCGCTGCACGACGCGGTGCTGACCGGAATCGAAACCCGCACGTCCTCGCCACTGCGCATTACCCGCGACGAGTCGATGCAGAGCCTCAACGTCAAGGGTCTGTTCCCAGCGGGTGAAGGCGCCGGTTATGCGGGCGGGATTCTCTCGGCAGGTGTGGACGGGATCCGGATCGCCGAAGCAGTGGCTCGCGACATCCTCGGCCTCGAGGCCTGATGCTCTAAGCCACTACAAAAGCTTGTGGAAAAACCTGTGGGAGCGAGCCTGCTCGCGATTGCATACGATCAGCCAGCATATCGGGTGAATGTTAATCCGCAATCGCGAGCAGGCTCGCTCCCACAGGGGACTACCACATAGGTTCTTCAGTGCCGCAGCGCCTTCAGATATTGGCGCGCAGCACGCTCGCCGGCAACGGTTCCCCACGCTCGGCACTCGCCGCGACCGCATCGATCAGGCCACTCAACTCATACCCCTGCGCCTTGAGCCAGGACTGATCGTAGTAGGTGTCGGCATAGCGTTCGCCACCATCACATAAAATCGCCACGATCGACCCCGACTCCCCCGCCGCCGCCATCTGTTGGGCTGCCATCAAAGCGCCAATCAGGTTAGTCCCGCTCGATCCGCCGACATGCCTTCCCAAGCGTCCGGCAAGGTAATGCATGGCCGCCAGAGACAGCGCGTCCGGCACCTTGACCATCGCATCAATAACCTTCGGCAGGAACGACGCTTCTACCCGGGGCCGACCAATACCTTCGATGCGCGAACCGTGGTCCAGGCGCAGGCTCGCGTCGCCAGTCTGGTAGAAATCGAAGAACACGGAACGCTCGGCATCGGCGCACAGTACGCGCGTGCAGTGCTGACGATAACGCACATAACGCCCCAGGGTCGCCGTGGTACCGCCCGTGCCGGGGCTGGAAATCAGCCAGCTCGGTTCCGGGTGCTTTTCGAAGCGCAGCTGGTGGAAGATTGATTCGGCGATGTTGTTGTTGGCGCGCCAGTCGGTCGCGCGCTCGGCATAGGTGAACTGATCGATGAAGTGGCCATCGTGCTCGCGCGCCAGGCGCTCGGACTCGGCGTAGATCTGCGTCGGATCATCCACCAGGTGACTCTTGCCACCGTAGAAGGCGATCTGCGCGATCTTCTCCCTGGACGTAGTCGCCGGCATCACCGCAATGAACGGCAGGCCCAGCATCCGTGCGAAATAAGCCTCGGAAATCGCCGTCGAACCGCTGGACGCCTCGATCACCGGCGCCCCCGGCTTGAGCCAGCCATTGCACAATGCATACAGGAACAAAGAGCGGGCCAGTCGATGCTTGAGGCTCCCCGTGGGGTGGCTCGACTCATCCTTGAAATACAGTTCGATGCCGGTAAACCCGGGCAACGGCAAAGGGATCAGGTGAGTGTCGGCACTGCGCTGGAAGTCCGCCTCAATGATCCGAATGGCTTCTCGGGCCCACTGTCGGTTGTCGCTCATGGTGGTTTTCTCGTCGGATCGGGTTTTGGCAGACCTTTTTTGAGGCCCAACATGCAAGCTTAGGAAAAAACCTACATCACGCACAGGTACAGCTGAGGTTCAATAAGTTTGGCAACTGCTAGGCTCAGCCTCGGGTCCAGCACCCATAGCTGTAACGCTATATAACAAAATAGAATATAACTTTTGTTTTAACAACTAACGGCACGGGTTAGGGTGTGCCACCTTCGAACCTATCAATGGAGAGTGACCTTGCCACTGCGTAGCACTTTCACGCGTTTCTTTCAGCTGGAAGCGGCCAGCGGTCTATTACTGATCGCCGCCGCAGTCCTGGCCCTGATCATCAATAACTCCCCGCTGTCGTGGCTGTACACCAGCTTTCTCGACACTCCGGTGGTGGCGCAGATCGGTGCGCTGCAAATCGCCAAGCCGGCGCTGCTCTGGATCAACGACGGCCTGATGGCGTTGTTCTTCCTGCTGATCGGCCTGGAAGTGAAGCGCGAAGTCCTCGACGGCCAGCTGTCAAAACCTTCCCAGGTCGTCCTGCCCGGTGCCGCGGCGATTGGTGGCATGGTCATTCCCGCGCTGGTCTACTGGTTCTTCAACCGGGATAACGGCGCAGCCCTTGATGGCTGGGCCATCCCGATGGCCACCGACATCGCTTTCGCCCTGGGCGTGCTTGCCCTGCTGGGCAAACGCGTACCGGTGTCGCTCAAACTGTTCCTGATGACCCTGGCGATCATCGATGACCTGGGTGCAATCATCGTCATCGCGATCTTTTACTCAGGCACCTTGTCGACCCTGTCCCTGGCTCTGGCAGGGGCCTGTATAGCGGCACTCATCGCGATGAACCGGCTGGGTGTGGTCAAGCTTGGGCCGTACATGATCATCGGTCTGATCCTCTGGGTTTGCGTGCTGAAAAGTGGCGTCCACGCCACGCTCGCCGGCGTGACCCTGGCCTTCTGCATCCCGCTGCGCACGAAAAATGCCGAGACTTCGCCGCTGCTGACCCTGGAACATGCCCTGCATCCCTGGGTAGCCTATGGCATCCTGCCGCTGTTCGCCTTCGCCAACGCCGGCTTGTCGCTGAGCGGCGTGACCGTCGAAAGCTTTACTCATCACGTACCGATGGGCATCGCCATCGGCCTGTTGCTGGGCAAGACTGTCGGGGTGTTCGGCCTCACCTGGCTGGCGGTTAGAACCGGCATCGCAGCCCTGCCCCAAGGTGCCAACTGGGGCCAGGTGCTAGGCGTGGCGATCCTCTGCGGCATCGGCTTCACCATGAGCCTGTTCGTTGGCTCACTGGCGTTTGAACCGGGCGTCAGCGAATTCGCTGGCATGGACCGCATGGGTATTTTGACCGGGTCGATCCTGGCGGCGCTGATTGGTTATGCCGTGACAGCAGCGGCAAGTCGCAAGAATGCTGCGCTGGCCCACGCCTGACACAGGTTTGCAGCAAAATAAAAAACCCCGACCAGTCTCCTGGTCGGGGTTTTCTTTTGAGCGGTTACGCTTAGTGCGAAACGCGGCTCGTACCATCCACGGTGGCGATCCGCACTCGCTCGCCGACACGGAACACTTCGTTTTCCTGAACCTGCTGCACGTAGGCGCGCATGCTGCCGTCGTCTTCGCGCACGGTGATTTCCACGCCCTGGGTACGGGTCAGGCCCTCTTCGGTGGCAGACCCCAGCAAGCCGCCGGCAACTGCGCCGATCACGGCTGCAACGATGCTGCCGCGACCGCCACCAATGGCGCTACCGCCGACGCCACCGACGACCGCACCGGCGGCACCGCCGATCGGGGTCTTGGTGCCTTCAATTTTTACCGGGCGCAGTGCTTCGATGGTGCCCATGCGAATCGTCTGCACGCGACGCGCTTCGTCACGGGAATAGGAGTCACCGGTCAGGCTCGATTGGCAGCCAGTGAGCAACATCGCCATCGTCGAAAAGGAAGCAACCAACAAAACAGACTTACGCATAGCATCAACTCCAAAGGACAGGTATTCATTAAACTCCGCAGCATGACGCCTGTCACGGCATCGCCCGGATAAAAGTGGTTTGATTCAGGGCACGTACAGGCGCCCCTCGAATTCACCACACAGTAGCGTCAAATTACGAGATCTGCGTCACCGACCCAAGGATTTTCATGGATTACTTCATCATTGTCGTCACCACTGTCGCCGGTTTGTACTTCCACTGGTGGCTGTACGTACGGATCAAACGCTGGATGGACCGTGACCTGGCGTTAGCCCTGGCCGAAGGCGACGAAGGCAAAAAAGTCTTCATGCTCCAGCAACTGGCGAACGCTCAAGCGCAGGGGATCAAGCGTCGGGAATTGCCGCAGTGGCTCAAGGCCGCTGCGGCGAGCTATCCCGCTCGGTAGACTGCTCAGGGTGCCAGACGTTCAAGAATCCAGTCGGCGCCCTGCAGGCGGTAGTTGAGGCGATCGTGCAGACGGCTCGGACGGCCCTGCCAGAATTCGACGCGCTCAGGCAACAGGCGATAACCCCCCCAGTGCTCGGGACAATGCGGCTGCGTATCGCTGAAACGTTGCTCGGTGTTCTTGAGCAGCGCTTCCAGCTCGCCACGGTCGGCGATCACCCGGCTTTGCGGCGAAGCCCAGGCGCCCAGACGGCTGCCCAACGGCCGAACCTGATAGTAGGCATCGGACTCCTCGGGAGAAACCTTGACCACCCGCCCCTCGATACGCACCTGACGCTCCAGGGCCGGCCAGAAGAAGGTCATGGCAGCGAACGGATTCGCCGCCAGATGCTGACCCTTGGCACTTTCGTAGTTGGTGAAAAACGTGAAGCCTTGCTCGTCCAGCCCCTTGAGAAGCAGGATCCGGCAATGCGGGCGCCCGTCCGGATCGACGGTGGCCAGGGTCATGGCATTGGCCTCCACCGGCGCCTGTTCGGTTTTCACCGCCTCGGCGAACCATTGATGGAACAACCCGAACGGCTCTGCCGGAGCTTGCGCCTCGGTCAGGCCGTCCCGGGTGTAGTCGCGACGCATATCAGCCAGGCCCTGGGTCATGGCGCATTCCTTTTGGTTAACGAATCACTTTTTTGCAGCGTCAGCAGCCGCGACTTTCTTGTCAGTGGCTGTCGCCTTGGCTTTGGCCGGCGCAGTCTTCTTGGCCGGCGTAGCGGTTTTTGCCGGGGCCTTCTTCGCGGGCGCCTTGGCGGCAGCTTTTTTGGCCGGGGCCTTCTTCGCGGCCGGGACATCGGCTTTCTTCGCCACAGGAACCGGAGCGACCGGCGCCACCGCTGGCTTGACGTCCTGGGCCGCGACCATGCGCACGGGTGCCGGAGCCGGCATGTTGTACTTGCTCAACAACGCAACCATGGTGTTCTGCGGAGTCACCAGCAGTTCCACGCGACGGTTCAAGGCGCGCCCTTCGACGCTATCGTTGGCTGCCCGTGGCGCTTCACTGCCCATGCCGCGCAGCATCAGGCGATCACGTTGCAGGCCGCTTAGACGGAAGATTGCTGCAACAGCCTGGGCTCGCTCCTGGCTCAACTTGACGTTGGCCGGATTGGCACCGGAGGTATCACTATGGCCGAGCACCAGGACCGCAGTCTTGGGATCGACTTCGAGAATCTTAGCGACGCGGGTGAACGGGCCCAGGGTGACTGGTAGCAGCATGGCCGGGCGATCCGGGTTGAACGAACCTTCGACAGGCGCGGTGACTACCAGCACGTTTTCACGACGCTCAAGTTGCAGGTTGCTGTCCTTGATCGCGGTGCGCAGGCGCGGTTCGTAGTCATCGAGCCAGGCTTGGGTGACTTTCGGATCAGGCATCGGTACGGCCTTGGCGACAGGCTGATCCTTGCCGCCAAACGGCCACCACCACTTGCCACCTGCTTCGGCTTGGGCCTTGGCCACTTCGACCGGCTTGGCTTGAGCTTTCACGTCGGGGTTCTTGTCCAGAACTTCTTCCGAACCGAACGGCCAGTACCAGGGATTGGAGCTTTCGGCCTTGGCGACCGGTGCAGTCGCTGCTGGTTTGAGCGGGGCAGGCGCCGGGGTTGGCTCTTTTGCGGCAACTTTATCGGAGGAACCAAATGGCCACCAGCTACTGCCATCTGCGTCATTTTGTGGAGTCTGTGCGCAACCGGTGATGGCGAAGCACAGGGCCAGGGCGAAAGTTTTATTGGACGACATTGGATATCCACAAAATGAATTAACAAAAATCAGACCAGAATGGCCTGCATAAAGACACGCTTTGAAACCAGAAACGCTGTCAGGTTCCGCCCTGGAAGCCTGACGACCGGGTTTACAGACAAGTGGCCAGTACTCGCGCAAGGTTTTGCGCGCGGGGATCCATCAAGACGTACGGCCCCAGTGTATTTGTCACAAATCCGAAAGCAACATCATGTTCCGGGTCAGCAAAACCGATGGAACCGCCGGCACCCGGATGCCCGAACGCGCGCGGGCCGAGGCCATAGGTGGCATTGGGAACGTCCGGTTGATCGAGCATGCAGCCCAGCCCGAAACGGGTCCGGGTCAATAAAGTCTTGTCGTCGCCGACGCTGTGTTCGCGAGTCAGCTCGTCGAGCATTTCGCTTTCGAGCAGGCTGCCATCCAGCAGGCCGGCGTAGAACCCGGCCAGGCTGCGCGCATTGCCATGCCCATTGGCGGCCGGCTGCTGCATCCGGCGCCACTCCGGTTTATTGGTGCTGGTCAGGACCGACGGCGGATTGGTGAACGCGCGAGTGGTCATCGCCGTGGGTTCGCGCATCGTCACTTGCAGCAGGCGCTGGGCCGCGGCATCGCCGACATTGCCCTTGCCGCGGGCGATATGCGCCACCCGATGGAATTCTTCGTCGGCCAGGCCGACATGAAAATCCAGCCCCAACGGCTTGGCCACTCGCGCCACAATCGACTCTCCGGGGCCACGACCGTCGGCCCGCCGCAGCAATTCACCGACCAGCCAGCCATAGGTGATCGCGGCATAGCCGTGACCAGTGCCCGGGGTCCACCAAGGTGCTTCGGCGGCCAGGGCGTCGACCATGGCTTGCCAGTCGTAGAGGGCCTGCGGGGCCAGCACCTCGCGCAAGGCTGGCAAGCCTGCCCGATGGCACAGCAGTTGGCGCAGGGTTATCGATTCCTTGCCCGCCGCAGCGAATTCCGGCCAATAGCGAGCCACCGGTGCATCCAGTTGCAGCTTGCCTTCGGCAACCAGTTGCAGGGCAGTGACTGCGGTGAAGGTCTTGGTGCAGGAAAACAGGTTGGCAATAGTATCGCTATGCCAAGCCTCGCTGCCGTCCTTGTCGGCGCTGCCGGCCCAAAGATCGACCACCGTTTCCCCGCCAACCTGGATACACAAGGCTGCGCCACGTTCCTGGGGATCGTCGAACAATGCCGCGAATGCCTCGCGCACGGCTTCGAACCGGAGTTCGTAATGACCCTGAATCTGCACCCGCAACTCCCCTGACTTATGTTCTAAAAAGTGGCCGCATTGTTCCAGCCATTGACGGTTTTGGGAACAGGTGCGGGCCGGGCGGTCGATTACTTGGCCGCCTTGCCGGCCTCGCCTTTACGCCCGCCTTCGGCATCATGGCCGGCCTTCTGCGCCGCGCCCCGGGCCTTTTCAGCTTCTTTGGCCAGTTGATCGACAGTCGCCAGGTTACTCTTGCGCACGCTGTCGACAAATCCCTGGAACGGTAGATCGGTGATGCCCACCAACCCGAAGTGGCCATTCTCACCGTCCAGCAAGCGCCCGGTAACGGGTTGATCCAGGTACTGGAACCAATGCACCCCGACAATTGAGGGTTCCTTCAGCGCCTGCTTGAGGAAGTTCGCATAAGCCGGCCCGCGGTCCTCTTCTCTCGCCAGCTGTGTCACGCCTCCCCAGAACGGCCCGCGATCAGCCGAACCGAAGTTGAACTCGGTAATCAGCACGGGCTTGTCCAGGCTGCGCAGTTTCTCGAAGTCATAACCATCCTGCGGCTGCAGCGTGTACATGTTGAAGCTCAACACATCGCAATACTGGGCGCAGGATTCGACCGCTTCTGGCGTGCTGACGGCAAATCGGCCGCCCAGCAACAGCTGGTTGGGGGCGTGCCACTTCAGCGAGTCGGAGATGGTCTTGAAATAGGTGTCGGCGAAAACTTTCTGGAAGTATTTGAAGTCCGCCTCAATCTCGGGGTACTCCGCGCTCGGTTGCGGCGGTACGAACCCCGGGTCCTCCATCAGTTCCCAGGCCGGCAGGTCGATCCCCCAGGCTTTGGACAGGCCTGCCTGGTTGCGATACTTGTCACGTAGCTGCTTGAGGAACGCACGTTTGGCCGGGACATCGGTGGTCATTTTCAGGGTGCCGTATGCCAGCGCATAGCGGGCTTTCGGGTCATCGCCGGGGCCGGCCCAGGCCAGCTCGTTATCGGCGAAATAGCCAATCAGCCATGGATCATCACGGTGATCGCGCGCAGCGATGGCCACGGCGCGCTCGGTGGCCATGGCAAACCGCGGGTCAAACGGATCGGGCATGCCTCCCCACCAGTCAGTGCCCGTACTGATGCTCGCGTAATCGCCGACGATCGATAAGGGCACGGTGTAGGGCACTCGTTCGGCATCACCCAGCATCGGCGCACTCCAGTTGCCCACGGTATTGAAACCCCAGGCTTGCAGGCGATCGAGGGTGTGGGCCGTCCAGCGTTTGTCGTCGAAGACTTGCGGCGCGCAAGGGGCGGCGGCAGGTTTCTCGGCCGCTTCGGCGTCGGCCTTGGCGGCATCGGCAACCCCGGCCTTGGTTTCGCTCGTCACAACGCACGGCTGGCCATACAGACGCTGCAGGTTGGCACCGTAAAAATCGTACCAGCGTCCGGCGTTGTTACCACGCCCCTGGTCGGCGCCATTGCCCCCGCGGTTGTCGCCTTCGCCATAATGGCTGGCCAGCGGCTCATCGGGCTTGGGCAGGGACTCGAACATCCACTCGCGACCGGCAATGTAAGTCTGATTGACCTCCGGGGTCACAGTGTTCACGCCCAGGGAGTAGAACGGGTGGCCTTCAGGAGTGACCAGGTACCAACGCCCCTCTTGCTTCTCGCTGCGGAAAAATCCGCTGGCCTTGAATTGCGGGCCCTTGGTCCAGCCTCCGAACTTGTCCAGGGAAGATTTCTCGCGCTCTGCCAACCAGCTTTTCAGCAGTTGCTGTTCCTTGGCAGCGGCGCTTTTCAACTGCTCATCGCCAGTGACTTTTTCCGGCCATTTGGCACGAGTTGACTGACCGTAGGCATCCACCAGACCGCCATACGCCGCCTGTACCACGCCCTCGCCGTCCTGAACGCCAAAGCGTTCCAGCAGAATGCTCTGGGCAACTTTCGGTTGATCCATCGACAAGGTCACCGACACCACCTGGCTGCGATCCAGCTCTCCGGCGCTACTGGCCAGCAGTACTCGCTGACCATCGACGGTGATCGGCATCGGTGGCCCGGCTTTCATGCCCAGGCTCAGCGGCGAGCTCGGTTGCAGCGGCACCATCAAGGTCTGCGCAGGGCCAGCCGGCAGGTCGACCCGGCTGACCAGGGTCTTTCCATCATTGCTCTGGATTTTCACGTAGAGGGTCAGTGCCCAGCTCATTGCACTTTGGACGCGCAAGCTCATGACGCCCGACTGCGACCAGTCCCATGCACCGCTTTGCGGGGTCAGGCGCAGCGTCGGTTGTGCCACCGGATTGAATGTCACCCTGCGCAGTACTTCACCTTCGGCCGTCTGCTCCGCGTTGGACTGCGGCAAGCTGGCGTCCTGGGTCGCTACCTGAACAACGTCAGCGGGGCGCACAAAGTTGAACAGCGTCTGTTGACCGGCAGGGGCTGCCAGCAAAGGGGCTGTGAACATCAGGGCAAAAACCCCAGCAGGTAACGAATGGCGCAGCGAACGGCGAATCATGGGAACGAAGTTCTCCCTAACGACCAAAATGGGCCAGTGGAATATCGGTGGCAGAGAGATAGACAACGCGGCGGGCGAAATTGCCCACCGGTGCCTCAGGAAATTTCACGACGGAATGGCGGCAACGCATTGAGAATGGCCTTGCCGTAACGCTGGGTAACCAGACGTCGATCGAGCAAGGTGATGGTGCCGCGATCCTCTTCGGTTCGCAGCAATCGCCCGCAGGCCTGGACCAGTTTGAGCGAGGCGTCCGGCACCGAGATTTCCATGAACGGATTACCGCCACGGGCCTCGATCCATTCCGCCAGGGCCGCTTCAACCGGGTCGTCGGGCACCGAGAATGGAATCTTCGCGATCACCACGTGTTCGCAGTAGGCTCCGGGCAAGTCCACGCCTTCGGCAAAACTTGCGAGACCGAACAGCACGCTCGAATCCCCGCCATCAACCCGCGCCTTGTGCTTGTTCAGGGTTTCCTGCTTGGAAAGGTTGCCCTGGATAAACACCTGCTTGCGCCAGTCGCGATCAAGCCCGTCGAACACGTCCTGCATTTGCTTGCGCGAAGAAAACAGGACGAGGGTGCCGCGCGAACCTTCCACCAACTGCGGCAGGTCGCGAATGATCGCCGCAGTATGCGCTGGCGCGTCCCGTGGATCGGCTTTCAGGTCGGGAACCCGCAGCACGCCGGCGTTGGCATGATGGAACGGGCTGGGGACCACCGCCGTCACGGCTTTTTTCGGCAGCCCGGCACGCATGCGAAAACGGTCGAAGGTGCCCAGGGCGGTCAGTGTCGCCGAGGTCACCAGGGCACCGTAAGCCACATTCCAGAGGTTGCGTCGGAGCATTTCCGCCGCCAGGATCGGGCTGGCGTTGACCTCGATGTCGAACAGCGAGCCGCTTTCGGCCAGGGTCAGCCACCGCGCCATCGGCGGGTTGTCTTCAGGGTCCTCGACGGTGAACGCGGTCCACAGTTCCCAGTTGCCCGTACAGCGGGACAGGAGGCTACCGAACAGCGGGTACCACTCTTCGGCCTGGTTGCTGGCGATGCCGATGTTGACTTCGCCGTCCATGCCTTCCTTCAACAATTCGGTGAGACGGGTGAACACGTCATTCAGGCGGGCGAAGCCCTTCTTCAGCTCGATGCCCATTTCCCGCATGTGCTCGGGAATCACTCCGCCGACAAAGCGATGCCGTGGCCGCTCACGACCTTCGACGTCTTCGCCTGGTTTGAAATCGGCCACCTGCTCACAGGCGGTAAACATGAACTGCTGCTGGGTCTTGATTTCCCGCGCGAGTTCCGGCACCTGCTCGATCAGCTTGCCGAGGTCGCCTGGCAGCGGGTGCTGGGCGAGTAATTTGGTGAGGTTCTTGGCGGTAGTCTCCAGCCAGTCGGCCGTGGAGCGCAGACGCGTGTAATGGGCGAAGTGACCAATCGCCTTGTCTGGCAGGTGGTGACCTTCGTCGAAGACGTAGATGGTATCGCGAGGGTCCGGCAGGACGGCACCGCCCCCCAGTGCCAGATCGGCCAGCACCATGTCGTGGTTGGTGACGATCACGTCGACCTTACCCATGCCTTCGCGGGCCTTGTAGAAGGCGCACTGGCCGAAGTTGGGGCAATGGCGGTTGGTGCACTGGCTGTGATCGGTCGTGAGGCGGGCCCAGTCGGCGTCTTCCAGGGCGGTGGACCAGCTGTCGCGATCGCCATCCCACTTATTGCCGGCAAGCTTCTCGATCATGCTGGTGAACAGCTTCTGGCTGGCTTCGTCGACCTCGATGCGAAAGCCTTCCTCTTCGAACAATTGCGCCGTAGCCGTTTGCGCGTGGCCTTCCTGCAACAGCATGTCGAGCTTGGACAGGCACATATAGCGCCCCCGGCCCTTGGCCAGGGCGAAGCTGAAATTCAGCCCGCTATTGCGCATCAGGTCGGGCAGGTCCTTGTAGACGATCTGCTCTTGCAGCGCCACGGTCGCCGTGGCGATCACCAGGCGCTTGCCGGCGGCCTTGGCCGTCGGTATCGCCGCCAGGCTGTAGGCCACGGTTTTACCGGTACCGGTGCCGGCTTCCACTGCGACAATCGCAGGGTCGCCACTGCGCCGGCCCTCGTCGTCGGTGTCGATATCCCCGAGGACTTTGGCAATTTCGGCGATCATCAGGCGTTGGCCGTAGCGCGGCTTGAGGCTCTTGGCCTCGAGAAAACGCGAGTAGGCGCCCTGGATCGTGGTTTTGAGTTCGGTGCTGATCATGGATAGTCGGGCGCAAAAAACGCTGGATAAATTTTCAGTGGTTCGGTTCGGCCGCTATCATACCCCGCTAATTAATCCCGCGCAGAACGGAGTACCCAAATGACACTTTTTGCCATCGTTTACAGCCTTCATGTCCTGTCGGCCCTGGTATGGGTCGGCGGCATGTTTTTCGCCTGGATGGTCTTGCGCCCGGCGGCCATGAAGGCGCTGGAGGGCCCTGCCCGGCTGAAACTGTGGGTCGAGGTGTTCAGCGGTTTTTTCCGCTGGGTCTGGGTCGCGGTAGTGGTGTTGCCGATCAGCGGCGTGGGCATGATTCACCTGCAATATGCCGGTTTTGAAAGCGCGCCGCGTTATGTGCAGGTGATGATGGGGTTGTATGTGGTGATGACGGCGCTGTTTATTCGCATCCAGGCGCTGATGTTGCCCGAGCTGCGCACGGCCGTGGCGGCGCAGGACTGGCCGGCTGGCGCCGGGATTTTGGGAAGGATTCGCCGACTGGTGGGGATCAATCTGCTGGTCGGGTTGCTGCTGGTTGCAATTGCGGCGGCTCGACCGATGTTCTGAGTCAGCAGGGCGGACGCCATCGCGGGCAAGCCTTGCTTCCACGGGTTTTCATCAACCCTGTGGGAGCAAAGCGTGCTCGCGATGACCATCACAGGATCACAACAATCCTACAACCGCTGCACAGTCACCGAACCCGCGGCCCCTGCAGGCCCAGGTTGACCATCGACACCCGGACGACCGGCCTTGCCGCCATCGGCGCGATAAACAATGCAGCCTTTGGATTTGCCGCCCGCACCTGGCTTGCCACCGGGGCCCGCGAGACCACCCGCACCGCCGGCCACCTCGACCTTGATCTGCTCGACCGGATAATCGCGCGGCACTTCCAGCCTGACCAGCGCACCGGGCGCACCAGCCTGACCGTCGCTGCCATTACTGCCGTCCGCCCCGCGACCAGCCTGGCCCCAGGTGCACCCCGGTGCCTGGCCGTTGGCGCCATCAAGCCCGACGAACCCTGGCGCCCCCGCCCCACCACGGGCGTCCACCGCCAACTGCGGGGCATTCAACGCCTTGATCTGCAAGTTGAGGTTGCGCCCCGACCGGGCTGCCTTGAGGTAGGTACCCGGCGCACCGCGGGCCGTGATCTGGCTGCCCTCGGACAACTCGGCACGACTGACCTTCAGGTCGAGCGCCTGCTCGCTGGGCACAATGGCGATCCGCGCTTCGCGCCCCAAATGCAGTTCGCCCACCGTGACTTCGGTAACGTTCGAGGGAATCAGCAAGGTGCCGTAGTCGGCTACTTCCAGTCGTTCCAGGGACAACGTGCTCGCGGTGTTGGGCAAGCGCATCAGCGAGTTGGTTTCGACGCTCACTACCTGGGCGCAAGCCAGTGGACTGATAAATGCGGCGAGCAGACAGAGATTACGCATGGGAAGCCTTCGATACGGTCGGAGCCGGAATGGTTTGCAGGTGGTATACGCCGAAAAACACAATCTTCAGGCGATCACGCCACGGATGGGCGCGACCTTTGAGGCTGCGATTGCACAGCAGCACCTCCAGAAGATGCAGAACGGCCAGCAGGCCGCCGGTCGCGGGGACCAGCAAATTCAGCGGGAAGACGAACGGCATTAGCCAGTTGACTGCCACTACCGCCCAGAACAACAGGGTCAGCAGCTTCCATAGCCCCCAGAACACCTTCATACGCTCTCCCGATGAGAATTATTCTTTGCGCGCACAGTAACGGCTTCCGCGCGGGATAAGCCATAGGGCAATCGAATTTTCTTCATGATGGGCGCCGAAAGGGCCGCCCGGACGCTGGTTGGCATCGGCGGACGGCTCTGTTTCGGGCATTAGCGGTTTATGTGCAGTTCCACGCGGCGGTTTTTCGCCCGCCCGTCGTCTGTATCGTTATCGGCGACAGGCTCACGCTCACCTCGCCCTTCACTGGTGAGTTTGTTCGGCGCCAGGCCCTGGCTCAGGAGATAATCGGCGACGCTGCTGGCGCGACGTTCCGAGAGCCCCTGGTTGTAGGCATCAGACCCTACGCTGTCGGTATGGCCGATGACCTTGATGCTGACCACGTCGGCGTTCTGCAGTTTACTCATCAGTGAATCCAGTTCGCTGCGGGCCGCTGGCGTCAGGTCGGACTTGTTGAAAGCGAACAGAACGTCATTGGCATCGCTCAGCGTCACCACTTCAGTCGAGGTCGGAGCAGGTTCGGCTGGTTTCACGCTGGCCGGGTACTGCGGCAGCGGGCAACCATGGTGTTCGACAGGGGTATTGGCAGGCGTATCCGGGCAACGATCACGGCGGTCGAATACACCGTCGTCATCTTCATCGCCATCCTGGGAGTAGCAGATCAGGCCACCGGTCAGGATGCCAAGCGCTGCGCCACCTCCCGCCCAGCCGGCACTTTCAATGGCGCCCAGGCCTCCGCCGACCAGGCCGCCGATAAGGCTGCAGATTGGCCAGGTACGTTGATTCAAGGGGGCAGTGCCATCGCTGTGGGTCGCGCAACCGGTCAGCAGGCTGCCAAGCAGCAGAACCGGTAGGACGGTCCTTGTGAGAACACTCATGTTGAAAGCTCCTGTGTTACCGGCCCATACCGGTTACACAGGAGTAAAGACCGGCATCCGCGACTGCACAAGCCGCGGAGTGCGAGGGGCATCAACGATTGATTTTGATTTCCGTGCGACGGTTCATCGCGCGGCCGTCTGCCGTTTTGTTATCGGCCACTGGCTGGCTCTCGCCTGCACCGGTCACAGACACGAAGCTGCTACGCGGTACGCCACTGGAAATCAGGTACTCAACCACCGAATGTGCGCGTTTATCCGACAGTTTCTGGTTGTAGGCATCGCTGCCCACACTGTCGGTGTGACCGGTCACAGTCAGTTGTGCGCTGGAGGATTCCTGTTTCAGGCGAGTAGCAATCTTGTCGAGCACTTGTTTGTCGGAAGGAGTGAGCGTCGCCTTGTCGAACTGGAAGTGCACATCACGCACGACGATGACTTCTTCCTTGACGACTACCACCTCTTCGACCACGGGTGCTGGCACCGGTGGCGGGCAACCGTCAGCATCGACCTGCACGCCTCTAGGCGTACCCGGGCACTTGTCGCGACTGTCCGGCACGCCATCACCGTCTTCGTCGCCATCACCGTGAACCCAGCAATAGGCCGCTGCCGTACCACCGATCAACAGCGCGCCATAGCCTGCCCACGCCGAGCTCTCGGTTGCACCAAGACCCGCACCGACGACACCACCGACCGCCGCACAGGTCGGCCAGTCGGTTTTCTGCAAACCTGCGCAACCAGTCAACACACTGGTTAGCAGAACCAAGGGTAATGCTGTCCGAACTATGCTCATCTAGTTTTCTCCTGAAGGATCGGCTTAGAACCGATTCAGGGAGTAAAGACCGGAGTTTTAATCTCCGCCAGCAATAGGCCAACGCTGATTTGCCTCGCGTTCTCCGTGGATCGATGCATTTGCCTCAATAGAGCGCTAGGCCCGGACCTTTGGGCAGGCTAGTCTTGGCGGACGCTGATTGAGGATCCTTGATGATTGCCGGTATTTCTTCGCGCACGCCGCAACAGGCGCTGGCCGCCTTGCTTGATCGATACGCCCCCGCACGCCTGCTATTGATAGGTGCCAGTGAGTTTCCCGCGCTCGAGGCCTTCAAGCTCGCGCACCCCGACAGTTGTGTGGCCCACGCCGCACCGGGTCTGTTGCCTGCGGAACTGGCGGCACGCCGGTTCGACCTGGCGCTGGTGGTCGATTGCCTGGAACACCTGCCCAAACGCGACGGTCTGAATTTGCTTGGAGGCATCCGCAATCTCAACGCCAGTCGTATCGCGGTGCTGGCTGACCTGCACGCCAGCGGCTGGCAGGAGACGGACTTTTTCTCCCTGGCCCTGCAAGCCAGCGAGCGGTTCCAGCGCGACGATCAGGTGGTGACGTTGTTCACCTATGATCTGCTTGACTACAAACAGGTACCCGACTGGCTCAACTCGAGGTTCTGGGCCAATCCGGAGAACTTCGGGAAATATTGGTGGTAACGCAATGAGTACATCGATTTGCCCTTGCGGCAGCGGCACCCTGCTGGATGCTTGCTGCGGTCATTATCACGCAGGCCACCTGGCCCCTTGCGCCGCGGCCTTGATGCGTTCGCGCTACAGCGCCTATGTGTTGGGCCTGATCGACTATCTGGTGGCCACCACCCTGCCCGCACAACGGGCTGGCCTGGATCGCCAGTCCATCAGCGACTGGAGCGCCAACAGCACCTGGCTGGGTCTTGAGGTTGAGAGCTCGGAAGTCTTTGGCGGGCAACCGGAACATGCTTTCGTGACCTTTACCGCGCGCTGGCATGACAGCACCGGGGAGCACAGCCATCGCGAGCGCTCCTCATTTGTGCAGAACGCCGGGCACTGGTATTTCATCGATCCGACCGTGCAACTCAAGGCCGGCCGCAACGATGCCTGCCCCTGTGCCAGCGGCCAGAAATTCAAGAAGTGCTGTGCGGGCTATTTCGGCAGCTGAGGCATGACCTGCATCACCTGCAGGCCCAAGGGAAAACCATCATGATCACCCGGCGCATCGTCCTCCACCTGCTGACCTTGAGCCTCGTTCTCGGGCTGGGCGGCTGTGCGTCCTGGTTCAGCAGCGACGAGCCGGAACCGCAACTGCATCTGGTGAAGGTGGAAGTGATCCGCGCCAAATTGCTGGAGCAGAAATTCCTCCTGCACTTTCGAGTGGACAACCCAAACGACAGCGACCTGACGGTACGCGGCCTCGAGTACCGTATTCATCTGGGTGACATGCTGCTGACCGAGGGTGAACACGAACACTGGTTTACCGTGGGGCCCAAGCGCAGCGCGTATTTCAAGGTGCCGATCCGCACGAATCTGTGGCCAAAAATCCGCGGCCTGGTGAAATTGCTGAAAAAACCCGGTCAGCCCATCCCTTACCGTCTGGAAGGAGAGATGGAAACGGGTTTATTCATCGCTCACTACGTGCACATAGCGCGCAATGGCGTGATAATCCCCGCCGATTTAATTCCGGAGTAAACCTGATGACCCAGCAACCCCATGTTCATGGCCCCGACTGCAATCACGATCATGATCATGATCAACACGATCACCATGATCACGACCATGGCCATGTCCACGGCCCGAATTGCGGCCACGCCCACCAGGAGCCGGTGCGCAACGCCTTGAAGGACGTCGGTCGTAACGACCCTTGCCCATGCGGCAATGGCAAAAAATTCAAGAAGTGCCACGGCGCCTGATCGGGTCGTTCACCGCTACCCTGTGGGGGCGAGCCTGCGCGCGATAGCGTCGAACCCGACGCACCGCGTCGCGGCGATCGCCAGCAAGCCGTCCCCTGCAGAATTTGCGCTGTCGCCACCTCCATGGTGGATTCGCCGCGCCCCGTGAACGTCCTTAATCAGACAAATCCAGAAATAACCTGACACCCCGCTTGCGCGCCCCTCTCCTGCTCACTAACGTAGCGGCTTTATTGCGTTAATACCCCGCAGGAGCTTTGCCATGGCCTCGCCAGCCCTTACTCATTTTCTTCCCCGGTTCGGCGTTGCCGCAGCAGTGGCCGGTGTTCTGGGCCTGACCGGTTGTCAGACCCTGAACACTCAGGACACCCTCCCGCCCACCACCGGCGTGCAGCCGCTTAAAGGCCTGGCGCAGAACGTCTCGGTGCGGCGCAACGCCATGGGCATGCCGCTGATCGAAAGCAACAGCTTCCACGACGCGCTGTTCGCCCTCGGCTACGTGCATGCCAGCGATCGCATCACGCAAATGGTCACCCTGCGCCTGCTGGCTCAAGGCCGCCTGGCAGAAATGTCCGGCGCCGACTTGCTGGACGCCGACCGCTACATGCGCGCGGTCAACCTGAAGAAAAGTGCTGGTGAGCTGTACAAGGCGTCCTCCCCGCGGCTCAAGCGTTTTTTTGAAGTCTATGCCCGGGGCGTCAACGCCTACCTGTTCCGCTACCGCGACAAGTTGCCGGCAGACCTGATGGCAACCGGCTACAAGCCCGAATACTGGCAACCGGAAGATTCGGCGCTGATTTTCTGCCTGCTGAACTTCAGTCAGTCAGCCAACCTGCCGGAAGAAATTTCCTCGCTGATGCTGGCGCAGACCGTCAGCACCGACAAACTCCCCTGGCTGACGCCTTCAGCCCCCGACGAAAAACTGCCAGTGGCCGAGGCCGAGAAACTCCAGGGCATCAAGCTCAACGGGCAGATTCCGGGGCTGGTTGACATCAGCAAAGCCGCCAGTCAATTGTCCGACCTGAATTTGCTCGGCGCCACGTCCTCCAATAACTGGGCGATCGCACCGCAGCGCAGCCGCACCGGTAAAAGCCTGCTGGCCAGCGACAGCCACGGCCCGCTCGGCGTGCCATCGCTGTTCAGCTATGTGCAGATTCGCGCGCCGAAATACCAGGCTTCTGGCGTGACCATCGCCGGCCTGCCGCTGGTGCTGGGTGGCTTCAACGGCAAAGTGGCGTGGAGCATGACCACGGTCATGGGCGACAACCAGGACCTGTTCCTGGAAAAAATCAAGCGCCAGGGTAACGGCCTGACTTACGAGGTGGGCGGCAAATGGCAGCCGGTCATGGTTCGTAACGAGACCTACTTCGTCAAAGGCCAGCGGCCGACTCGCGAGGCGGTGTATGAAACCCGCCATGGCCCCCTGCTCAACAGTGCCAAGGGAACCGCCCTGGCCAACGGTTTTGGCCTGGCACTGCAGGCGCCGAGCTTCACCGACGACAAGACCCTGGACGCGTTTTTTGACTTGTCCCGGGCGCAGAATGTCGAGAAGGCCTCAGATGCCAGTCGTGAAATCCGCGCGATTGCGCTGAATCTGGTGTTCGCCGATGCGAGCAACATCGGCTGGCAGGTCACCGGGCGTTATCCGAACCGGCGCGAAGGCGAAGGCCTGTTGCCCTCGCCGGGCTGGGAAGGTCGCTACGACTGGGACGGTTACGCCGACCCGATGCTGCACCCATACGATCAAGACCCCGCCCAGGGCTGGCTCGGCACCGCCAACCAGCGGGTCATCCCCCATGGTTATGGCATGCAGCTGTCCAACTCCTGGTCCGCACCGGAGCGCGGCGAACGCATGGCTGAACTCGCCGGCACCGGCAAGCACGACACGCGCAGCGTGATCGCCATGCAATACGACCAGACCACCACCTTCGCCCCCAAGCTGAAGAAAATGTTCACGGCGCCGGGAATGGCCCAGCCGCTCAAGCAAGCCATCGAAGCGTTGCCGACGGCCGACGCGGTCAAGGCTCGCGAGGCCTATGCCCGCCTGATGGCGTTCGACGGCAAGCTCAGCCCGACTTCCGCCGATGCAGCCATCTACCAGCTGTTCCTGCAAGAAAGCACGCGGCAGATCTTCCTCGATGAGTTGGGGCCGCAAGACAGTGCTGCGTGGAAAACCTTCATCGCCAACGGCAAGCTTTCCTACGCCGCCCAGGCCGATCACCTGCTGGGACGCGAGGACAGCCCATTCTGGGATGACACGCGCACGCCGCAAAAAGAGGACAAGGCAGTGATCCTGGCCCGCAGCCTGGCAGCTGCAATCACCGCGGGCGACAGCTTGTTGGGCGCCGATCACAAGGCCTGGCAATGGGGCAAGCTGCACCGCTACGAATGGAAGAACGCCAGCGGCCAGACCGTCCGCGGTCCGCTTGCAGCCGGTGGTGATCACACCACGTTGAATACCGCCGCGTTTGCCTGGGGCGAAGATTTCAACACTACCCTGGCACCGTCCATGCGTCTCATCGTCGACTTCGGCCAAGCCGAGCCGTTGATGGGCCAGAACGCCACCGGACAATCAGGCAACCCGGCCAGCCCTAATTACCTCAACAGCATCGATCCGTGGCTGAAGGGGCAATACATGAGCCTGCCGATGCAGCCGCAAAACTTCGACAAGGTGTATGGCAAAGCCCGACTGACACTGACTCCCGGGAAATAGTCTTCCCCAGTTGATCATGCCCTGTGGGAGTAAGCTTTGCTCCCACAGGGCATGATGTGTCACCGACACAAATCGATAGAACTTCTGACCTCACGCCGTCCTCATAGCTAACAAGTCCCCCTGCCTGGTCATCCACATGGACCTTGTTATCGCTCGCCCCGAGGGCCTGTACTGCCCCGCCGGGGATTTCTATATAGACCCCTGGCGTCCAGTCGAGCGCTCGGTCATTACCCATGCCCATGGCGACCACGCTCGCACCGGCAATCAACATTACCTGGCTGCGGCCCCTGGCGAAGGGATCCTGCGATCACGCCTGGGCCAGGACATCAACCTGCAAACCCTGGCGTATGGCGAACGGCTGCTGCACCACGGCGTAACCTTGAGCTTTCACCCGGCCGGGCATGTGCTCGGCTCGGCCCAGGTGCGCCTGGAATACGGTGGCGAAGTCTGGGTGGCCTCAGGGGATTACAAGATCGAACCCGATGGCACCTGCGCGCCTTTTGAACCAGTGCGCTGCCATACCTTCATCACCGAATCGACGTTCGGCCTGCCGATCTATCGCTGGCAACCCCAGGCCGAGATATTCGCCGAAATCAATCAGTGGTGGCAGGCCAACGCTGCCGTGGATAAAACCAGCGTGCTGTTCTGCTATTCCTTCGGCAAGGCCCAGCGCATTCTGCATGGCATCGACGCGAGCCTCGGTCCGATCCTGACCCACGGCGCGGTGGAGCCGCTGAATCGGGTCTACCGCGAAAGCGGCGTGTACATCCCGCCGACGATTTACGCCGGCGATGTAAAAAAAAGCGATCCGGTCATGCGCAAGGCCCTGGTGATCGCCCCGCCTTCAGCCGGTGGCAGCACCTGGATGCGTCGATTCGGTGACTACAGCGACGGCTTCGCCAGCGGATGGATGCGCCTGCGCGGGACCCGGCGCCGGCGCGGCGTCGATCGCGGTTTTATCCTGTCCGACCACGCTGACTGGCCGGGCCTGCTTTGGGCCATTGGGCAGACCGGTGCCGAACGGGTCATGGTGACTCACGGCTCGGTCGCCGTCCTCGTCCGCCATTTGCGCGAGCAAGGCCTTGATGCCCAGGGCTTCAGCACTGAATACGGTGACGACGAAGAGGAAGCGACGAGCGCCGAGGCGCAAAGCCCAGAGGTCCCCGCATGAAAGCCTTCGCCGAACTCTATGCCGAACTCGATGCAACGACCTCCAGCAACGCCAAGCTGGCGGCCATGCAAAACTACTTCGCCCAGGCAGCGCCGCAGGATGCGGCGTGGGCGGTGTATTTCCTGTCTGGCGGGCGACCCCGGCAACTGGTCCCGGTTCGCGTCCTGCGCGAGTTGGCAGTTGCATACTCCGGTCTGTCGCCCTGGCTGTTCGAGGAGAGTTACCAGGCGGTGGGTGACCTGGCGGAAACCATTTCGCTGGTACTGCCCGAATCCAGCCACAGCTCCGATGCTGGCCTTGCGGTCTGGATCGAGGAAAAGCTGCTACCTCTGCGCGGGGAACCCCCCGAAGCGCTTGCCCTGGCCCTGCCTGCCCTCTGGTCGCAACTTGACCGCTCCAGCCTGATGTTATGCATCAAGCTGATTACCGGCAGTTTTCGCGTAGGCGTTTCCAAACTGCTGGTGACACGCGCCCTGGCATCCATGGCGGGGCTGGACAGCAAGCGGGTGGCCCAGCGCCTGGTGGGATACACCGACCTGTCCAACCGCCCGAGCGCCGCCAGTTACCTGAAGCTGATCGCGCCGGAATCAACCGACGAACATGCGCAGCGCGGCGGGCAGCCCTATCCGTTTTTCCTGGCCCATGCGCTGTCGCAACCGGTGGACCATTTTGAAGCCCTGCTTGGCCCTGCCAGCCAG
Source organism: Pseudomonas sp. ES3-33 (assembly GCF_000952175.1). NCBI lineage: Bacteria > Pseudomonadati > Pseudomonadota > Gammaproteobacteria > Pseudomonadales > Pseudomonadaceae > Pseudomonas > Pseudomonas sp. ES3-33. The sequence continues at coordinate 81,169 of NZ_JZRI01000119.1, forward strand.
TGGCAAATCGAATGGAAGTGGGATGGTATTCGTGCACAGGTGGTGAAACGCGAGGGCCGGCTGTGGATCTGGTCTCGCGGCGAAGAGCTGGTGACCGAGCGTTTTCCGGAACTGGAGAGCCTGGTGCACGGCCTGCCCGACGGCACGGTGATCGACGGTGAAATCGTTGCCTGGAAAGCCGCGCCAGCCGGGACCGAGGATGCCTTCGACCCGCAAGCGCCCTCGGCACCCTCGGTCCAGCCTTTCGCTTTGCTGCAACAGCGCATCGGCCGCAAGACCCTCGGCAAGAAAATCCTCGACGAAGTTCCGGTGGTGGTACTTGCCTACGACTTGCTGGAATGGAATGGCGAAGATTGGCGCAACCAGCCTCAGGCCCGGCGGCGGACCCAGCTGGAGCAGGTTCTCGCCGACTGCAACAACCCGGTTTTGCTGGAATCGCCGGTACTCACCGGCGAAGACTGGCTGGACCTCGCACGCCAGCGCGAAGCTTCGCGCAGCCTCGGCGTCGAGGGCATGATGCTCAAGGCGCGGGACTCGCTGTATGGCGTCGGCCGGACCAAGGACATGGGCGTGTGGTGGAAGTGGAAAGTTGACCCTTACAGCGTCGATGCAGTGCTCATCTACGCCCAGCGCGGCCACGGTCGGCGCGCCAGCCTTTACAGCGATTACACCTTCGCGGTGTGGGACGGCCCGGCGAATTCAACCGAACGCACGCTGGTGCCTTTCGCCAAGGCGTACTCCGGCTTGACCGACGAAGAAATGCGCCAGGTCGACAGCATCGTACGCAAGACCACAGTGGAGAAATTCGGCCCGGTCAGCAGCGTGAAACCGAGCCTGGTGTTCGAACTGGGCTTTGAGGGCATCGCCCTGTCCAAGCGCCACAAGAGCGGGATCGCGGTGCGGTTTCCTCGGATGCTGCGCTGGCGTCGGGACAAGTCAGTGGATGAGGCGGACAACCTGGCCACGCTGCAGGACCTGCTGGGCTGAGATGAACCAATCTGGTGCGCGCACACGGTGATGCCCGCTTGCGTGCACAAACGCCTGCGCACCGTTCCTCACGGCACCTTTTAAAACGCTTGTTCGGGACTATGGTTCAGAAATTGCTACCTTATTCAGGTCTTACGCTTTCCAGTAACAAATTTTACGCGCCACAAGCGCTCAAATTGGTTTTTAGGGATTGAATAATGAAAAAAGCATTGCTGACCCTTTCTGCACTGGCGTTGTGCATGGCTGCCGGCTCCGCGGTGGCAAAGGAATACAAGGAATTGCGTTTTGGCGTTGACCCTTCCTACGCACCGTTCGAGTCGAAAGCGGCTGACGGCAACCTCGTGGGCTTCGACATCGATCTGGGTAACGCGATTTGCGCCGAGTTGAAGGTCAAGTGCAAGTGGGTCGAAAGTGATTTTGACGGCATGATTCCAGGCCTCAAGGCCAACAAATTCGACGGCGTGATTTCGTCGATGACCGTGACCCCGGCCCGTGAAAAGGTGATCGACTTCTCCAGCGAGCTGTTCTCCGGCCCAACCGCCTACGTATTCAAGCAAGGCTCGGGCCTGAGCGAAGACGTCGCGTCGCTCAAAGGCAAAACCATTGGCTACGAGCAAGGCACTATCCAGGAAGCCTACGCCAAGGCCGTGCTGGACAAGGCTGGCGTTAAAACCCAGGCTTACCAGAATCAGGACCAGGTGTATTCCGACCTGACTTCCGGCCGTCTCGACGGCGCCATCCAGGACATGCTTCAAGCCGAACTGGGCTTCCTGAAGTCGCCAAAAGGCGCAGGCTACGAAATCAGCAAGCCGGTCGACAGCGAATTGCTGCCAGCCAAAACAGCGGTGGGCATTAAGAAAGGTAACACCGAGCTGAAAGCACTTTTGGATAAAGGTATCAAAGCGTTACACGACGATGGCACCTACGCCACCATCCAGAAGAAACACTTCGGCGATCTGAATCTGTACAGCGGCAAATAATGCCCGGCGCCCATCTCTGGATGGGCGCTTTTTTTATCCGATCAGGTTGCTGATTTATGTTCGAAAACCTCCTGCAAAATCTGGGGCTCTCAGCCTTCAGCCTCCAGGGCTTTGGCCCGTTGTTGCTGGAAGGCACCTGGATGACCATCAAATTATCGGCATTGTCGCTGCTGGTGGCCGTGTTGCTCGGCCTGCTCGGCGCCACGGCCAAGCTATCGAAAGTCAAAATGCTGCGGGTGCCGGCGCAGGTCTACACCACGCTGATCCGCGGGGTGCCGGACCTGGTGCTGATGCTGCTGATTTTCTACAGCCTGCAGACCTGGCTGACATCGTTTACCGATTTCATGGAATGGGAATATATCGAGATCAACCCGTTCAGTGCCGGGGTCATTACCCTGGGCTTCATTTATGGCGCCTACTTCACCGAGACCTTCCGTGGCGCGATCCTCGCAGTGCCCCGGGGCCAGGTCGAAGCCGCCACCGCCTACGGGCTCAATCGCGGCCAACGCTTTCGTATCGTGGTGTTCCCGCAAATGATGCGCTTTGCCCTGCCAGGCATCGGCAACAACTGGATGGTAATGCTCAAGGCCACCGCACTGGTGTCGATCATCGGCCTCGCCGACCTGGTCAAGGCCGCACAGGACGCCGGTAAGAGTACCTACCAACTGTTCTATTTCCTGGTGCTGGCGGCACTGATCTACCTGCTGATTACCAGCGCCTCCAACTTCGTCCTGCGCTGGCTCGAACGCCGCTACGCCGCCGGCTCGCGGGAGGCCGTACGATGATCGAACTCCTGCAGGAATACTGGAAACCCTTCCTTTATACCGACGGCTATAACATCACAGGCCTGGCAATGACCCTGTGGTTGCTCAGCGCATCGATCTTCATCGGCTTCCTGGTGTCGATCCCGCTATCGATTGCCCGGGTCTCGCCCAAGGTCTACGTGCGCTGGCCGGTGCAGTTCTACACCTACCTGTTTCGCGGGACGCCGCTCTATATCCAGTTGCTGATTTGCTACACCGGCATCTACAGCCTGGCGGCGGTGCGTGATCAACCGGTGCTGGACGCGTTCTTTCGCGATGCCATGAACTGCACGATCCTGGCGTTTGCCCTGAACACCTGCGCCTACACCACGGAGATTTTCGCCGGGGCCATTCGCAGCATGAACCACGGCGAAGTCGAAGCGGCCAAAGCCTACGGCCTGACGGGCTGGAAGCTGTATGCCTACGTGATCATGCCTTCGGCCCTGCGCCGCTCGTTGCCCTATTACAGCAACGAAGTGATCCTGATGCTGCATTCGACCACCGTGGCGTTTACCGCAACTATCCCGGATGTCCTGAAAGTCGCGCGGGATGCCAACTCGGCGACCTTCCTGACCTTTCAGTCGTTCGGCATCGCCGCCCTGATCTACCTGACCGTTACCTTTGCATTGGTCGGCCTGTTCCGCCTCGCCGAACGCCGATGGCTGGCCTTCCTCGGGCCGACCCACTAGGACTTTGCACCATGCGCCACCAGATCCATGACTTGCTGGCCCCGCTACCGGGGACCGCACGGCAGATTCACAGCTTTCACTTCGGCCCCTCGTCGGCCAGCGGCAAGATCTACATCCAGGCATCCCTGCACGCCGATGAAATGCCCGGCATGCTGGTGGCCTGGCATCTCAAGCAGCGCCTCAGGGAGCTGGAAGCCGCCGGCCGCCTGCGCAGCGAAATCGTACTGGTACCCGTGGCCAATCCGGTTGGCCTCGAACAGGTTCTGATGGATGTCCCCCTCGGGCGCTACGAGCTGGAAAGCGGACAGAATTTCAACCGCTGGTTCGTCGACCTGAGTGAAGAAGTCGGCAACGACATCGAAGGGCAACTGGGCGACGATCCACAACGCAACCTGCAGGTGATCCGCAGCAGCCTGCGCCAGGCCCTGGCGCGACACACGGCGACGACCCAGTTGCAATCCCAACGCCTGACCCTGCAAAGGCTGGCCTGTGATGCCGACCTGGTGCTGGACCTGCATTGCGATTTCGAAGCCGTTGCGCACCTTTACACCACCCCCGAGGCCTGGCCTCAGGTGGAGCCACTGGCCCGCTACATCGGCGCCGAAGCCAGCCTGCTGGCCACCGATTCCGGCGGCCAATCGTTTGACGAATGCTTCACGCTACTCTGGTGGCAGTTGAAAGAGCGCTTCGGCGAGCACTTCGACATCCCCTTGGGCAGTTTCTCGGTCACCGTCGAATTGCGCGGCCAGGGTGACGTCAATCACCCCCTGGCCAGTCTCGACTGCCAGGCAATGCTCGACTACCTGATCCACTTCGGCGCCATCGTCGGCACGCCGGGGCCATTGCCCGAATTGCCCTACCCCGCGACACCGCTGGCCGCGGTGGAGCCTGTAACGACGCCGGTTGGCGGCTTGCTGGTGTTCGCGGCGCTGCCTGGGGAATACCTGGAAGCCGGGCAACTGGTGGCTGAAATCATTGATCCGGTGCTTGACCAGGTCACCCCGGTCCATTGCGCCACCGCAGGGCTGATGTACGCCCGGTCACTGCGACGCATGGCCACGGCCGGCATGGTGATCGCCCACGTTGCGGGCACTGAAGCCTATCGCAGCGGCTACCTACTTTCGCCTTGAGGATGCATTGCCCCATGTACAAACTGACCATTGAAGGCCTGCACAAAAGCTATGGCGATCATGAAGTGCTCAAGGGTGTTTCGCTCAAGGCAAAAACCGGCGACGTCATCAGCCTGATCGGCGCCAGCGGCTCGGGCAAAAGTACCTTTCTGCGCTGCATCAATTTTCTCGAACAGCCCAACGACGGTGCGATGAGCCTCGACGGCCAGAGTATCCGCATGATCAAGGATCGCCACGGCATGCATGTCGCCGACCCCGATGAACTGCAAAGGATTCGCACGCGCCTGGCGATGGTGTTCCAGCACTTCAATCTGTGGAGCCACATGACGGTGCTGGAGAACATCACGATGGCACCGCGCCGGGTGCTGGGCTGCGACAAAAAGGAAGCCGAGGACCGCGCCCGCCGTTATCTGGACAAGGTGGGCCTGGCGGCGCGGGTGGCCGATCAGTACCCGGCCTTTCTTTCGGGCGGTCAGCAGCAACGCGTCGCCATTGCCCGCGCGCTGGCGATGGAGCCGGAGGTGATGTTGTTTGACGAGCCGACTTCAGCCCTGGACCCGGAATTGGTCGGTGAAGTGCTGAAAGTGATCCAGGGCCTGGCCGAAGAGGGCCGTACGATGATCATGGTGACCCACGAAATGAGTTTTGCGCGCAAGGTGTCGAACCAGGTGCTGTTTCTGCACCAGGGTCTGGTCGAGGAGGAAGGCGCGCCCGAGGATGTATTGGGCAATCCGCGCAGCGAGAGGTTGAAGCAGTTCCTGAGCGGAAACCTGAAATAACGGGAGCCCGATTACCTGGCCCCCAGATCATTTCTGCGGGGGCGCCTGCGTAGGAGCTGTCGAGTGAAACGAGGCTGCGATCTTTTGAACTAGTTCAGCAAACGCCAGCTCGAAAGATCGCAGCCTCGTTTCACTCGACAGCTCCTACAGGGCACAGCAGCCGGCATGGGATCCTCTCCAGACTTTGCAAAAAAATGGTTTAGCGCTCGCGGCTGGAAGCCGTTCGCTTTTCAAAAGCAGGTCTGGGCCGCCGTCAAGCAAGGCCAGTCGGGACTGTTGCACGCCAGTACCGGCGCCGGCAAAACCTACGCCGTCTGGTTTGGCGCACTCAACCGCTACGCCAGCACCCTCTCCCCGGTCGAAACCCTGCGCAAGCGCAAACCTGTAGCCGAACCCTTGACCGTCCTGTGGATTACCCCGATGCGCGCATTGGCGGCGGACACCGCGCGAGCATTGGAGGGGCCTCTGCAGGACCTGCAGATACCCTGGAGCGTCGGCCTGCGAACCGGTGACACCAGCAGCAGCGAACGGGCCAGGCAAAGCAGGCGCCTGCCCACCACGCTGATCACCACCCCGGAAAGCCTCACTCTGCTGCTGGCCCGGGCCGACGCGCAAAGCGCCTTGTCGACCTTGCGCATGATTGTGGTGGATGAATGGCACGAACTGCTCGGTAACAAGCGCGGAGTGCAGTTGCAACTGGCCCTCGCCCGCCTGCGCCGCTGGCAACCCGACCTGGTGGTCTGGGGCGTGTCCGCCACCTTGGGTAATCAGGCCCACGCCGAGCAAGTGCTGATCCCTCAAGGCGGCGGCACTAGCGTGCAGGGTCAAAGCGGCAAAGAACTGCGAGTCGATTCACTGCGCCCTCGCGCCATCGAACGCTTTCCCTGGGCCGGGCATATTGGCCTGAAAATGCTGCCGCAGGTGGTCGCCGAACTCGAGTCCAGCCCCAGCACCCTGGTGTTCACCAATACCCGCGCGCAATCGGAAATCTGGTATCAGGCGCTGCTGGAGGCTCGGCCGGACTGGGCCGGGATCATTGCGCTGCATCACAGTTCACTGTCCCGCGATACCCGGGACTGGGTTGAACGGGCCCTCAAGGATGGGCAGCTCAAAGCCGTGGTCTGCACCTCCAGTCTCGACCTGGGGGTGGATTTCCTGCCGGTGGAAAGGGTGCTGCAAATCGGCTCGGCCAAAGGCGTCGCGCGGCTGATGCAGCGGGCAGGCCGCTCCGGCCACGCGCCGGGGCGGGTGTCACGAGTGACACTGGTACCGACTCACAGCCTTGAATTGATCGAGGCAATTGCGGCGCAAGACGCCGTAGCGCAGCGGCGCATCGAGCCTCGGGAATCGCCGCACAAGCCGCTGGATGTGCTGGTGCAACATCTGGTCAGCATGGCGTTGGGAGGTGGTTTCATACCCGAGGAATTGTACGAAGAAGTACGCGGTGCCTGGGCCTATCGCGACCTCAGCCCGGCGGACTGGGTGTGGGCGCTGGCTTTCGTACGTCACGGCGGGCTGTCTCTGACGGCCTATCCGGATTATCGCCGGGTCGAACCGGATGAGCATGGCGTGTGGCGGGTACCCGACGCGCGCTTGGCGCGACGCCATCGCATGAGCATTGGCACCATCGTCAGCGATGCGAGCATCCAGCTGAAGTTCTGGAGCAAGGGCGGTGGCGGCAAGCAACTGGGCAGTGTCGAAGAGGGATTCATAGCCCGGCTCAAGCCCGGCGACGGCTTCCTGTTCGCCGGGCGCTTGCTGGAGCTGGTGCGGGTGGAAAACATGACCGCCTACGTCAAGCGCAGCACGGCGAAAAAAGCCGCGGTGCCGCGCTGGAATGGCGGACGCATGCCGCTCTCCAATGAACTGGCCACGGCGGTGGTTGCGCGTTTCAGCGCAGCCGCGTCAGGCGAGTTCATCGGGCCGGAAATGAAAGCGTTGCGCCCCTTGCTGGAAGTGCAGCAACAGTGGTCCGGGTTGCCAACGGATAAAAGCCTGCTGGCCGAAGCCCTGAAATCCCGCGAGGGCTGGCACCTGTTTCTCTACCCATTTGCTGGACGCCAGGTGCACCTGGGCCTGGCCAGCCTGCTGGCGTGGCGGGTCAGTCAACGCCTGGCGGTTACGTTCTCCATTGCGGTGAATGATTACGGGCTGGAGTTGCTGAGCGCCACCCATGTGGACTGGTCTGAGCATCTCGACCCGGCGCTGCTCAGTCCTGAGCGCTTGATGGCTGATGTGCTTGCCAGCCTGAATGCGGGCGAGCTGGCCTTGCGCCGTTTTCGCGAGATTGCGCGCATCGCCGGCCTGGTGTTTGCCGGTTATCCCGGCGCGCCGAAAAGTACCCGGCAGGTACAGGCCTCCAGCGGCCTGTTTTTCGAAGTCTTCAAGCAATACGATGCTGACAACCTGCTGCTGGCCCAGGCAGGGGAAGAAGTGTTGCGCGAGGAACTGGATATACGGCGCCTGGAAGAGACACTTGAACGAATCGGCCGACTCAGGCTCGACCTGCACCCGATCAAACGTCCTACACCGCTGGCCTTCCCACTGCTGGTGGAGCGCATGCGCGAAAGCATGAGCTCGGAAAAACTTGCCGACCGCATCCGCCGCATGGTCAGCGACCTGGAAACGACTGCAGAGAAAGGGAAAGCCTGATGAGTACACCCTACCCCGTCCGGCTCGCGGGTGAAGAGCTGTGGCTGCTACCGGAAAAAGCCATCTACTGGCCAGCGCAACAGGCATTGCTGGTGGCCGATGTGCACTTTGGCAAGGCTGCCGCGTATCGGCGCCTGGGTCAGCCCGTGCCTCAGGGCACTACCACGCAGAACATCCGTGTGCTGGACGCGCTGCTGGCGCGACTGGCGTGTCGGCAACTCATTTTCCTGGGTGACTTCCTGCACGGCCCTGGCTCCCACGCACCGGCTACTTTGAGCGCCCTGGCGCAGTGGCGTGCGCGGCACATCGACCTGCCAATGACATTGATCCGCGGCAATCACGACAAGCGCGCCGGCGACCCGCCCACCTCACTGAACATTCGCGTAGTGCCGGAGCCAATGTTGCTCGGGCCCTTTGCGCTGCAACATGAGCCTGACCCGCACCCCGACCGGCACGTGCTGGCCGGTCACGTCCATCCGGTGTATCGGCTTCAGGGTCGCGGGCGACAAAGCTTGCGCCTGGCGTGCTTCAGGCTTGCAGAGGCTGTCAGCCTGCTACCTGCCTTCGGCGCATTTACCGGCGGGTACCAGGTCGAGCGGGATGACAGTTGCAGATTGTTCGTGATTGGCGACAACGAGATATGGCCGGTGTAGGAGCTCTCGCTCCCACACAGCAATGGCCGGCGCATCATGCAACAGGCGCTGGAGGCGGCTCATCCGGCAAGGTGGGCTCGCCAGGTTCGGTCGGTTGTTCGTTGGGGGTATCAGGATCAGGCTGGCCGGGGATGCCCCCGGCCATGCTGAGTGGCGGGTGCGCCAGCAGTGACCAGGCCAAAACGCCAACCTGATTGGGCTCAAGCCTTGCCAGTTCGGCACTTATTTGCGGATCGATCTTCATAGAGCACTCCTGAGCAGTGGCCCGGTTCACTGTGCGCGAACCGGGCAGTACACCCAATAGAGTGTGTTCCCGCCGAAGAATTCCCACGACCCGTCAGATGGATGACTCAGGTGCGCGGCAGGGTAACGCCGCGCTGGCCCTGATACTTGCCGCCACGGTCCTTGTAGGACACTTCGCACTCTTCGTCGGATTCGAAGAAAAGCATCTGTGCGACACCTTCATTGGCGTAGATTTTTGCCGGCAGCGTGGTGGTGTTGGAGAATTCCAGGGTCACATGGCCTTCCCACTCCGGCTCGAGCGGCGTCACGTTGACGATGATGCCGCAACGGGCGTAGGTGCTTTTACCCAGGCATATGGTCAGCACGTTGCGCGGTATGCGGAAAAATTCCACGGTGCGGGCCAGTGCGAACGAATTGGGCGGAATGATGCAGACATCGCTCTGGACGTCGACAAAGCTCTTCTCATCGAAGTTTTTCGGATCGACGGTTGCCGAGTTGATGTTGGTGAACACTTTGAATTCATCGGCGCAGCGCACGTCGTAGCCGTAGCTCGACACACCGTAGGAAATCAGGCGCTCGGCACCTTCACCGCGCATCTGGCGCTCAACGAAGGGCTCGATCATGCCGTGCTCTTGCGCCATGCGGCGAATCCACTTGTCCGATTTGATGCTCATGGCGGGTGTCCTGAATAGCGAGGTGGAGAAAATCTGTCCGGCATCTTACCGGGGGCGGGTCGCCGGTTCAAAGAGCGCAATTAAATTCTCCCGCGCGCGCCCCCCGAATTTCCGGGCCCTCACTGTATTTTGATGCACCGTCAGTCACGAAATAAGAGAAACCTTCGCAAGAAGCATTGGCACATTCCGGAAAAAGGGTTAAGGTGGCGCCACTGTGCTGCTTGTGTCACTGAGAATCTCTACACGATATGTTGAATTTCGATCCAACCATCTACAAGAATTTTTCCTGCTCTTTGCACTCAGTCTCGGCCAGGGTTCTTCCTGCGTCGCAGTTATCTTTGTTCAAGGAGTTACACCATGTCTAATCGCCAAACCGGTACCGTTAAGTGGTTCAACGATGAAAAAGGCTTCGGCTTCATCACTCCACAATCCGGTGACGACCTGTTCGTTCACTTCAAAGCTATCCAATCCGACGGCTTCAAAAGCCTGAAAGAAGGCCAACAGGTCTCTTTCATCGCTACCCGCGGTCAGAAAGGCATGCAAGCTGAAGAAGTTCAAGTTATCTAACTTGTACTTGCTTTAGTAAAAAGCCCCGCCCTCAAAAGCGGGGCTTTTTTGTGCCTGTGTGTTTTTGCCAGGCAAAGAAGATCGTCCTATCGGACGATCTTTTGATCTTGAGCTTAAGCGCTTATTACCAGGCCACACCGAACCCAGCGGTATAACGGGTCTTCTCCAAATCAGCATCATCAGTACCACTGATGACATCTCGCTCAGCCTTCAGGTTAAGCGAAGCCCAATCGGTTACCTTGTAACGCAACCCCACTTCGGTATCCAGCGCGTAATCCGCAACGCCTGACAATGGCTTGCCCACCTCGCCGTTGGTGAAGAACTCGACCTTCTTGCCAATCAGGTAGCGGTTGTAGTCCCACTTCATGGCCAGGGAATAGAAGTTTTCCTTGCCACCGTCCGCGTACTCATAATCCGTGCGGTTGACCAGTGATCCCAGCGAGAACGCGCCCAGCTCGTCATCCCAGAACTGATAACCAGGACCGGTACCGACGGTGCGCTGACGGGACAGGTCTTCGACCTTGTCGCGCTTATAGACAGCGCGACCTTGCCAGAACCATTTCTCGGTCAGGAACCGATCGAGGGAGTACTCACCGCGCCAGTTATCCGTGGTGACCACGTCGTCCTGGAATTCGCGGTTGTATTCGCCCTCCGCCGTATGCCGCCACTTGCCATGACGCGCACTGGTCTTGAAGTCGATATCGTAGTCATCGGTGTCTTTCTCGGCCCGCTGGTAGTCCAGCGCCATGTCGACATTGCCCTTCCATACCAGGTCCTCAACCACCGGCTTGGGCTTGAGGATCTGCTGGATACTGGCAAGCTCCACGGTCTTCGGCGCATCGCCATTGGCCAGCGTCACCTTGCCATCGTCTGCCGCATGCAGTGACTTGGCCTTTTCCCCGGTGTAAGCATCCTGCTTGACCAGTAACTCCTGATCGCTTTCCAGCGTCTTGACCTGTTTCCAGTCGATCGGGATCGCGCCGGCGTACTCGGTCTGGATCAACAGCTTGCCGCCGTCGAACAGGGTGATCTTGCCGCTCAGCTTGTCACCGTTCTTCAACCAGACGGTGTCGGCGAGCAAGGGTGTGGAAGCACTTAGTACAGCGAGGCACAGCAGGGATCTGGACACCATAAGCAAATACAGGCTCAAGTTTGCGAAAAAAAGTCGGCATTATCCTTACGAATAAGACCCTAGCAAGCACTGACACGACTATTTCTATTGAGTTCATTTCTCAATTGGCCATTCTCGACTTACTCTGGTGACCGTAAATACCTCGACCCGCAGGAATTGCGCACGTGACAGACCCGCTCAATGAAAACGACAGCGCTGCGCAAACCCGACGCACGGCGCTCTACATGACGCTGGCGCAGGTGCCGCCGGGCAAGGTCGTCAGTTATGGGCAGCTTGCCGAGCTGGCAGGACTGGGGCGCGCCGCTCGTTATGTCGGCCGAACCCTTAGCCAGCTTCCCGGTGACAGCAAATTACCGTGGCACCGGGTACTCGGCGCGGGCGGGCGCCTGAGCCTGCCAGCAGGCAGCGCTTGCGGGGATGAACAGCGCGCGCGATTGCGCGAGGAAGGCGTCAGCATCCTGAATAATCGTGTTGATATTCAGCGCCATGGCTGGCGCCCGGTAGAGCACAGCGGTTAGAGTGCGCGCTTTGTTTCCGTAATCTTGAGGCAGACTCCAGCCCATGCCCCGTAAAACCTGGCGCGCCGCGCTCGCCGCCTATGCCAGCCCTTCAACGCTCGTGCTGTTGCTGCTGGGTTTCGCCGCCGGCCTGCCGTACATGCTGGTGTTTTCAACACTTTCGGTCTGGCTGCGCGAAGCCGGTGTGGCTCGCGAAACCATTGGCTATGCAAGCCTGATCGGTTTGGCCTATGCCTTTAAATGGGTGTGGTCGCCGCTGCTCGACCAATGGCGCCTGCCATTGCTCGGCAAGCTGGGGCGTCGACGTTCCTGGCTGGTCCTTTCCCAGGCACTGGTCATTCTCGGCCTGATCGGGATGGGTTTCTGCGACCCGCAAAAACACCTGTCCTGGTTGATCGCGATCGCCGTGGTTGTGGCCTTCGCTTCGGCGACACAAGACATCGCGGTCGACGCCTATCGCCTGGAAATTGCCGACGACAGCCGCCAGGCTGCCCTCGCCGCCAGTTACATGTCCGGTTACCGTATTGCCGCATTGCTGGCCACGGCCGGCGCACTGTTCTTCGCCGAAGGCTTTGGCTCGACAGGCTTCAACTACCAGCATTCAGCCTGGGCCGGCACCTACATCCTGTTCGGCGCCCTGATGATCCCGGCGTTGCTGACCTCCTTCTTCATGCGTGAACCGCCGGTGCCCCTGCGCACGCAACTGCAGGCCGGGCGGTACTCCTTCGCGCATCAACTGGCTTCCGTGTTCGTACTGATCGTGTTGCTGGTGTCTGTGCCTGCCATGTTCACCCAGCTGTACAACACCGATTTCGCCAGCGTGCTGTTCGAAGGCCACAGCGTGCTCGACCTGCTGCTGGAAGACCGCGCGTTCCTGCGGGCCATTCTCTATACCACGCTGACCTTCATGTGCCTGTCGGCCATGGGTCGCCGCGGCCTGGCACCGGTGCTGACGCCGGTCAACGACTTCATCCTGCGCTACCGCTGGCAGGCGCTGCTGCTGCTGGGCCTGATCGCCACCTATCGAATGTCCGATACGGTCATGGGCGTGATGGCCAACGTGTTCTACATCGACCAGGGTTTTACCAAGGATCAGATCGCCAGCGTCAGCAAGATCTTCGGCCTGATCATGACGCTGGTGGGCGCCGGCATGGGCGGGTTGCTGATCGTGCGCTTCGGTATCCTGCCGATCCTGCTGATCGGTGGCATTGCTTCAGCCGGCACCAACCTGCTGTTCCTGATGCTCGCGGACATGGGCGCCAACCTGAACATGCTGATTGTCACCATTTCCCTGGACAACTTCAGTTCCGGGCTGGCGACTTCGGCTTTCGTCGCCTACCTGTCGAGCCTGACCAACCTCAAGTTCTCCGCCACGCAGTACGCCCTGCTGAGCTCGATCATGCTCCTGCTGCCACGCCTGATTGGCGGCTACTCAGGGGTCATGGTGGAGAAATTCGGTTATCACAACTTCTTCCTGATCACCGCGTTGCTGGGCGTCCCGACCCTGCTCCTGATCATGCTGCACTGGTATCAGGAAAGCCGCCGCGCAGGGCCGACACCGGAACCGATTCCTGCACCTGCGGCCGAAGAACCCCTTTAGCTGGAAAGCGCGCAGGAGCGGGGTAATTCCCGCCCTGCCGCGACACCACCGACCGCACGCCTGTACGCCAGCAGATCTCGCCCGTACAATGCTCCGTCATTTCTCGTCATCAGCAACCGACAACGGCCAACCATGCGCACCAGTCAATTTTTGCTCGCCACACAGAAAGAAACGCCTTCCGACGCGGTCGTGATCAGCCATCAGCTGATGCTGCGCGCCGGCATGATCCGCAAACTCGCCTCGGGCCTGTACACCTGGCTGCCCATGGGCTTGCGAGTGATGCGCAAGGTTGAAGCGATCGTTCGCGAAGAAATGAACGCCGCCGGCTCTCTCGAAGTGTTGATGCCGAGCACGCAACCGGCTGAGCTGTGGCAGGAATCCGGGCGCTGGGAAGAATACGGCCCTGAATTGCTGCGCTTCAAGGATCGCCATGGTCGTGATTTCTGCGCCGGCCCGACCCACGAAGAGGTCATCACCGACCTGATGCGCAGCGAGTTGAGCAGCTACAAGCAGCTGCCGATCAACCTGTATCAGATCCAGACCAAATTCCGTGACGAGATCCGTCCACGCTTCGGCTTGATGCGCGGTCGCGAATTCATCATGAAGGACGCCTACTCGTTCCACGCGGACCAGGCTTCGCTGCAGGTCACTTACGACCGCATGCATCAGGCCTACTGCAACGTGTTCACCCGTCTGGGCCTGAAATTCCGCCCTGTGGAAGCCGACAACGGCTCCATCGGTGGTGCCGGCTCCCACGAGTTCCACGTACTGGCCGAATCCGGCGAAGACGATATCGCCTTCAGCAACGGTTCCGACTACGCCGCGAACATCGAAAAAGCCGAAGCCGTGCCCCGGGAAACCTCCCGCCCGGCGCCAACTGAAGAGCTGCGCCTGGTCGACACCCCGGACACCAAGACAATTGCCGCCCTGGTGGAAAAATTCAATCTGCCGATTGAGAAGACCATCAAGACCCTGATCGTGCGCGCCGAGGAAGAAGGCAAGCTGATCGCCCTGGTCATTCGTGGCGACCACGAACTCAACGAGATCAAGGCTGCCCAGCAACCTGGCGTGGCGAGCCCGCTGGTCATGGCTACCGACTCCGAACTGCGCGACGCCATTGGCGCCGGCGCTGGTTCGCTGGGCCCGCTGAACCTGCCGCTGCCTATCATCATCGACCGCTCGGTGGAGCTGATGAGCGACTTCGGCATTGGCGCCAACATCGACGACAAGCACTACTTCGGCGTGAACTGGGAACGCGACCTGCCGGTTCCGACCGTTGCCGACCTGCGTAATGCAGTGACCGGCGACCCAAGCCCGGACGGCAAAGGCACCCTGGAAATCAAGCGCGGGATCGAAGTCGGGCACATCTTTCAGCTGGGCAACAAGTACAGCAAAGCGATGAAGTGCGAAGTGCTGGGCGAGAACGGCAAGCCGGTCACCCTGGAAATGGGCTGCTACGGCATCGGCGTGTCCCGCGTGGTGGCTGCGGCCATCGAACAGAACAACGACGCCAACGGGATCATCTGGAGTGACACACTCGCTCCATTCCAGATCGCGCTGGTACCGCTGCGCTACGATAACGAACAGGTCCGCGAAGCCACCGACAAGCTGTACGCAGAATTGACGGCGGCCGGTTTCGAAGTGTTGTTGGACGACCGCGACAAGAAAACCAGCCCGGGCATCAAGTTTGCCGACATGGAGCTGATCGGCATTCCTCACCGGATCGTGGTCAGCGACCGCGGCCTCGCCGATGGCAACCTGGAATACAAGAGCCGCACCGAACCTGAAGCACAGGCATTGCCGGTCGCTGACGTGCTGCCCTTCCTCCAGGCCCGTATCCGCCGCTGACACCAGATAGAGAAGTCATGTTCAAGCGAAACACCTTAGGCCTCGGTGGTGCCGCCCTGTGCGGCACCCTGCTGGTCAGCGGTTGTGCCAATCAAATGTCACAACGCAGCGAGCACGAGGAACGTGTCGAGCGCAAATTGCTCGATCACAGCCTGCAGGTCGATGTCGGCGAGCCCAAGGTGCTTGAGCTGCCGCAACGCCGGGTGAAAATCCACGAGCAGAAGACCTTCGAAGTCACCGAGTTCGAGGTCACTCGCCATTACGACCGCTACACGCCCTACCAACCCTGGCGAGAGGCTTACGAAATTCCGCTGGGCGCCGTGGCTGTGGTAGCCGGCGTCGGCGCGAACGTGGTCAATGTGTTCGCCCTGGGCAATCTGCCGGACAGCGTGACCAAGGACTGGCTGAGCTACGGTTTCGCCGGGCTCAATCCGTTCATGAACGTGCAATCCCATGGTCGCGCTCAGCAGAACCTGGCGGGTATCGACGAAGTCCAGCTCGACAAGCGCACCGAGTACTCGAGCCTGCCATGGAGCGAGCGCCCGGTGCAGGTCAAGGCCGGCAAGGAGACGTTCGAGCTGACTACCGACAAGAATGGCGTGCTACGCCTGAACCTGCTGGACAGCCCGTTCGCTGAACATGACATCAATCATCTGACCCGCTTGCTGATCAGCGTCGCGGACGGCCAGGACGAGGTACACGTCAATACGTCCCTGGCCGTCAGCAGTTCACTGCGCGGCAAACTGCTCGAAGCTCACGGACTGATCTACGACGACCTGGAAGACGACGAAGTAAGCCAGTGGGTGCACCGGGTCAAGCGCCTGTCGGAGCTGGGGCTGGAGGAAGAAGCCACTGAACTGGAACAGAGCCTGATCGAACTGACTCGCAATGATCCCGAGCTACAGACCGAATTCCTCAAGTCTTTGACCAAGGATGCCGGGCGGCTGGTGGCGGATCCGGGGCCGAATTCGAATTAAAGTCTCTTCAAAGATCGCAGCCTTCGGCAGCTCCTACCAGGGCGGCGCGCTTCCTGTAGGAGCTGCCGAAGGCTGCGATCTTTAGACCTTGAAAAACTACCGCTCAAACAACTCCATCTGCTCAAACCCACCCCGCATATCCTC
>NZ_JZRI01000120.1:0-74425 GCF_000952175.1 Pseudomonas sp. ES3-33
TGTTCTGACGTGTACAATTGTGAAGATCAATAACGAGGTTCTGATAACGGTTTTGACTGATATCTCTTGCCAGGTGGCGACTGAAAGGCGACTAAGGCAGACCGACTCATGGCTGGATGCGATCTATACCATAGTAAATGATTTCGCAGTGCTCGGTTTGACTAAACAGGGAGTCATTAATAGCTGGAGCCCTTCGGCAGAGCGTTTAACAGGTTACACGGAATCCGAGGCTATCGGAGAGACGTTGCGCCGATTCTGTAACTTGCCAGACGTGGATGTTGATGTCTTTGATGAGCATCTCACATTCGCGCGCGAAGAAGGTTGGCATTCACGAGACTATCTTTGCCAACACAAATCAGGACACACGTTTTTTGCTCAAACCATGATCGCCGTTCTGCGCGAAGAGGATGACGAGTTTTCTGGCTATACCGTTGTGTGCCGAGATATCACCGAGCGGAAGGTGTCGAGTGATAACCTGGCCAATTTACTCACCAAAGACCATCTCACGGGCGCAGTTAATCGCGCTCATTTTTTCAATTTGGCAGAGAAAGAGTTTGCTCGGGCAAATCGATACGGCCAATCAATATCGATCATCATGCTGGACGCCGATCACTTCAAACAAGTGAATGATAGTTGGGGGCATCCCATGGGTGACGAGGTTCTCAAGTCTATCGTTAAAATTGCTGAGGGCGTTCTTCGGCCCGGAGATACTATCGCCAGGTTTGGGGGCGAAGAATTTGCGGTTATGTTGCCTAAGAGCAATGGCCTCGAGGCTTCAGTTGTTGCGGAGCGACTCAGGAGCAGCATTGAAGCATCCAGTGTAAGCTCCGCCGGTGGGGAAATAAAAATCACTGTCAGTATTGGTTGTGCCTCGATGAGTGAATCGCGATCCACTCTCAAGCAGTTGCTGGTCTGCGCAGATGCCGCGCTCTACCACGCAAAATCCAAGGGTAGAAACTGTATAGTCGATATTGATGACTTCTGATCGTTGGAATCATGTTTCTCCACACCGCGATCTTCGCCACGGTGTGTTTGAGCTGTCGGTGGATGATCAGGTGAAGGTGGGTGCGGCATCCATGTTAATCAGAGCTCCTGAGTCAACGTTACCAGGTGCCGGATGTCGTCCCCGGCAAACTGAGCTTGCCACTATCGACGAACCGCATGGTGCCGAACAAGCCTGCGGCGAGTTTTCCACGTAGTACGTACGGCAGGTTGTTGAGGGTCTGCGTCTGGCTCAGTCCCAGGGTCTGGCGCAACACCGAGAACGCCGAAACGCTGACCGGAACCGTCAGCACGGTTTCCGAAAAGCGCGGGATCGAGCCCGACTGATCGCTGACTCCCGAGGCGAGCGGCTGGCCGTTGACCTCGAGGTCCAGGGCCACGCCGTTGTAATCAATGGGGGTCTCATTGGGGTTCTGCACACGGATCTTCAGCGCAAACCGTACCTCCATGTCCTGGCCCTGCAGGGGCTCGATGCCGACCACGTTGATGTTGACCGGGTCGCGATTGGGAAAGAGCGCGCAGGCGCTCAGGGAGAGCATCAGCAAGGACAGGATAACGGCGTGGATACTGCGCATGACAGGCTCTCTTCAAGTAAAGGGCTGAACCGCTGCCGACGCAGCCCTCAAGCCGTGTCAGCGGTTCAACTGTGCGACCGCCGCAACGGTTGCCGGTTCACCCTTGGCCGCAACATCGGGGTTTTCCATGACCTGGAGGATCGAGGCTTCTGGGTCGAAATCGTCTTCTTCCAGCTCGATGAATTCTTCCGGCAGGAAGATGTTCAGCACGATAGCGCACAACGCGCCGACAGTGATCGGCGATTCGAAGATGTTGTGCAGCGCCATGGGCAGCTCGCGCAACACTTCGGGGACGGCCGCGACGCCCAGGCCCATGCCCAGGGAAATCGCCACGATCAACATATTGCGCCGGTGCAGGCCAGCCTCGGCGAGGATCTTGATACCGGCCACCGCCACGGTTCCGAACATCACCAACTCAGCGCCGCCGAGCACTGGCTTGGGCATTAACTGCAACACCGCGCCGATCATCGGGAACAATCCGAGCACTACCAGGAGGCCGGCAATGAAAAACGCGACATAGCGGCTGGCCACGCCAGTGAGCTGAATCACCCCGTTGTTCTGGGCGAAGGTCACCATGGGCATGCTGTTGAACACCGCGGCCATGGCCGAGTTGAGGCCATCGGCAAGCAGGCCGGACTTGATTCGCCGGATGTACACCGGGCCTTTGACCGGTTGCCGGGAAATCATCGAGTTGGCCGTGAGGTCACCGGCCGCTTCCAGCGGCGACACGAGGAAGATCACCGCCACTGGGACGAACGCGACCCAATCGAAATTGAAACCATATTTGAACGGCACCGGCACGCTCATCAGGGGCACGTCGGGCATGTTCGAGAAACTGACGTCACCCATCATCCAGGCCACGAAATAGCCAAGGGTCAGGCCGATGACGATGGCCCCCAGACGCAGGAATGGCACGTCGACCCGGTTCAGCACGATGATGGTGCCCAGCACCAGAGCGGCGAGCGCCAGGTGATGGGCACCGCCCAGGTCGGTGGCGCCGAAGCCGCCAGCGATATCGGTCATCGCCACCTTGATCAGCGACAGCCCCATGAGCGTGATGATGGTGCCGGTGACCACCGGGGTGATCAGCATCCGCAGTTTGCCGATGAACTGGCTCAAAACCACTTCGATGAAGGCGGCAAAAAAGCACACGCCGAAGATCGTCGAAAGGATCTCATCGGTGCCGCCGCCACGGGCCTTGACCATGAAACCGGCGCTGAGAATCACGCTGATGAACGAGAAACTGGTGCCTTGCAGGCACAACAACCCGGAACCGATCGGCCCGAAGCGTCGCGCCTGGACGAACGTGCCGAGCCCGGAAACGAACAGCGCCATGCTGATCAGGTAGGGCACTTCGCTTTGCAGGCCCAAGGCGCTGCCCATGATCAGGGTGGGGGTGATGATGCCGACAAAACTCGCCAGAACGTGCTGCAAGGCGGCGAAGACGGTGGCGGTGAGATGAGGGCGATCGTTGAGGCCGTAGATCAGATCGTTGTTGCGCGCAGCAGAGGCTTTTTCGGAGGCGGTCATGGTGATATGCGTGCCAGAAGGCGGGCCGGGTCAGAAAATGGAGGCGCAGGATGCCAGAAAGCTGGGAAAACAGTAACCAAGGGTTACAGAAATCCTGCTGCGGCGCTGCCAGGAACCTCAAGTGCCGGGCTTGAAAGCTGCCAGCAGATCCTCTTCGAACGCCTTTTGCGCATCCCCTGGCGACTGGGCGCGATGGCGGGCGAGCTGGAATGCCACTTCGAAACGGGTTCCATCATGCTGTACCGCGCGTAACAAGCCTTTTTCCTCCCAGCTTCGGGCGTAGTGGCAGGGTAGATAACCGATATGCCGGCCCGACAGAATGAACGCGAGCGTGCCTTCCACTTGCTCCGACCGCGCCGAACAAGGGGTCCCTTGAAAGGGGTCGTCGCGGCGCAGGAAGCGGTAGGGGTGGTCTACGCGATGACTGGCCTGCAGCGTTTGGTCGAGCGGCGCGTCGGTGCTGAAGAGTGGGTGGCCCGGGGCGCAGTACAGCTGCTGGCTCTCCCTGAACAGTTCACGGTAGTCAAACGCGTGCTGCGCCAGGGAGAAATAGCCGATGGCTAGATCCAGGCGTTGTTGCAACAGCAGCCTTTCCATTTCGCCGGGCATCGCGCTGATCAGTTCGATGCGCACCGACTCGTCGCGCTGGCGAAAGCGCCGTATCGCCTCGGCCACCCGTTGCAGCACCGATTGATCGAGCGCTTCGGACAACCCGACTCGCACTTCACCTATCAAGCGCCCGGCCACGCCATTGGATTGATGGCGGAAGGTTTCGATGGACTCGAACAGGGTGCGGATTGCGCCGAGCAGTTCCGCGCCCTTGGGCGTGACGTTAAATCCGCCTTTGCCACGACTGCATAACCGGTAGCCGAGCCGGGTTTCAAGCTTGGCCATCTGCTGACTGATGCTCGACTGGCTCAAGCCAAGTTCGCCTTGGGCGGCACTGAAACCACCGCACTCGACCACGCGTACAAACAAACGCAGAAGCTGCAGGTCCAGGTCGTGAAGTTGGCCAAGCATCAAACATTACTCCGTGATAATGCCAGGATAACAAAGTTGGTATTTTGCCAATGTATCCGACCGCGCATTGTGGCGTCACTCCGTAGATGTCAAACCAAGGAATATGCGATGGACGCCCCAATGCTGAACGATCAAGCCATGACCCGCGACAGCCTCTACGGTACTGCTGCGGAAAGCACCTACGCCGGCATCACCAGTTTCATGCGTCGTCGCTACAGCCGCGACCTGCGCGGAGTCGACGTGGCAGTCAGCGGCGTGCCGTTCGATACCGCAACCAGCAACCGTCCCGGTGCGCGTTTCGGTCCACGGGGCATTCGTGCAGCGTCGGCCGGGATCGCCTGGGAGCGCCACTGGCCGTGGACGTTCGATCCGTTCGACCACCTGGCGGTGGTCGATTTCGGTGATTGCACATTCGACTATGGCGCGCCGCACTCGATACCCCACAGCATCGAGGCCCACGCGGAACATATCCTTGCGGCCGGCAGCGCGATGCTGACCTTTGGTGGCGATCATTTCGTCACCTATCCACTGCTCAAGGCCCATGCGCGTAAACATGGCCCGCTGTCGCTGATCCATTTCGACGCCCACAGCGATACCTGGCCGGACGAGGCGGGCAAGCGGGTCGACCATGGCACGATGTTCTGGCACGCCGCACGCGAGGGCCTGGTGGAACCGTCGCGCTCGGTGCAGATCGGCTTGCGCACGACCAATGACGATGCCATGGGCTTTGCGATACTCGATGCACGCCAGGTGCATCGACGCGGCTGCGAGTCGATCGTCGAGGCCATCCGCGCCCGGGTGGGGGATAATCCGGTGTACCTGACGTTCGATATCGACTGCCTGGATCCGGCATTCGCCCCCGGCACCGGAACCCCCGTATGTGGAGGCTTGAGCACGGTACAGGCGCTGGAAATCCTGGGTGGTTTGCGCGGCATCAATCTGGTGGGCATGGACGTGGTGGAAGTTGCTCCGGCCTACGACAGCGCCGAGATCACTTCCCTGGCAGCAGCGACTTTGGCGATGGAAATGCTTTGCCTGTATGCGGCCAGACACAAGGTCGACCGTTGAAGCAATACCCTGCAGGAGCAAGGCTTGCCCGCGATGGCGATAGTGCGTTCACCAGCGCTTCGCGAGCAAGCCGGTCAAACAGTGGCTCGGTCAGGCGACCGGAATCTTCGGCAGGTCCAGGATCCGGTCGCCGCTGAAGCGCGAAAAGGAGCCCGCCAGGGTTTCATGCGGCACGCCCTTGGGCACGTCGCTCACTTCATCCAGCCGCGCCATTTGCCCGGCATCCAATTCCACCGCCAGCGCCCCCAGGGTCGAGTCCAGCTGTTCACGGGTACGCGAACCCAGGATCGGAATCAACGTGGTCGTCGACTGCCGGGCTTTTTCCCGCAGCCATGCGATCGCCACATGGGTCGGGCTGGCAGCCAGTTCCCCGGCTACGGCGAGCAGCGTATCGAGCAGGGCGGTCTCGCGGGCGCCTTTTTCCGCGTGGATCAGCATGCCCAACTTGGCTGCGCGGTTATCCCCGTCGCTATTGCGGTACTTGCCCGTGAGGAACCCGCCACCCAGGGGCGACCACAAGGTCGCGGCGAGGCCCAGAGCCTCGGCCATTGGCAGCTGCTCACGTTCGACGCTGCGTTCGGCCAGGCTGTATTCGACCTGGAGTGCGACAATCGGCGCAAACCCGCGAACCTCGGCCAGCAGATCGGCCCGGGCAATGCGCCACGCCGGGAAATTCGACAGCCCCGCGTAGTGAATCTTGCCGGCACGCACCAGGTCGTCAAAACCTCGCAGAATCTCCTCCATTGGCGTGACGCCGTCGCTCATGTGCGCCCAGAACAGGTCAAGACGATCGGTTTTGAGGCGGGTCAGGCTCTCCTCGACAGCCCGGACCATATTCTTGCGATTGTTACCCGTGTGTGAAATGCCGTCTGCCGGAGTGGTACCCAAGGTGTATTTGCTGGCGATAACCAGCCGATCCCGCTCCGGCGCGATGAACTCGCTGAGCATGCTCTCAGACTGCCCGGCCTGATAACCATTGGCGGTATCGATGAAGTTGCCGCCGGCTTCCAGATAGCCGTCGAAAATGCGCATGGCCTCGTCGCGCTCCGCGCCGTGCCCCCAGCCCGTGCCAAAATTGCCGGCCCCCAGGGCCAGCTCCGAAACGCGCAAGCCGGTTTTACGGCCGAATACTTTGTAGTGCATGGCGGTGACTCCTGGAGCGAGCGGTGGGGGCTCGACATGAATGTTGTGCGATATTCGCTTAATATTACGTACGTAATATTAACCGTCAAGGTATTTTTCCACTGGCTGACGGCTAGCGCCCAAGCGCTCATGGCATACTGCCGCGCATGACCATCGACTCGCCGTTAAGCGCCTGGCAGCAGGCCATCGAACAGAAAGGTTTCGTCCAGGACGAAGCCCAGGAACATGCCGTGTGGGCCCTGCAGAAATGCTACGAGGCCCTGCACGAGGGGCGTCCGGGCGTGACCGGTGTCTATCTGTGGGGCCCCGTTGGGCGAGGCAAGACCTGGCTGATGGATCAGTTCTATCAAAGCCTGCGAGTCCCTGCCCGGCGCCAGCATTTCCATCATTTCATGGGCTGGGTGCACCAGCGGTCATTTCAGCTGACCGGTACCGCAGACCCGCTTAAAAGCCTGGCCCGGGAACTCGCCGAAGAAGTTCGGGTGCTGTGCTTCGATGAGCTGTTCGTCAATGACATTGGCGATGCGATCATCCTCGGGCGGTTGTTCCAGGTGATGTTCGAGCAGGGCGTGGTTGTGGTGTGCACTTCCAATCTGCCCCCTGACCAACTGTATGCCGACGGTTTCAACCGCGACCGGTTCGTGCCCGCCATCGAGGCGATCAAACAGCACATGCAGGTCATTGCAGTGGACGGCGCTGAAGACCATCGCCTGCATCCGGGCGCCGGGTTGCAGCGCTACTGGGTTGCAGAGCCCGGGCAGCCCAGTGCCTTGCACGAGGTGTTCTGGACATTGACCCTCGGCCAGTCGGTCTCCAGCGAGCCGATCGCGGTCGGTCACCGCTCGCTGCCGGTGGTACAGGCCAGCAAAAGCGTGCTCTGGTGCCGTTACGCCGACCTGTGCGAGCAACCCTTCGCCGCGATGGACTTCATGGTCCTGTGCGACACTTTCAAGGCTATCCTGTTGAGTGAAGTGCCGAACCTCAGCGCGCAAAAGCGTACCGGACGCATTGCCCGGGGCACTGAAGACGGGGTCGAGCGAGTGGCCGCTGGTGATCGCGAGTTACCTCAGTTGTCGGTGCATGATGACGGCGTGCGTCGATTCATCGCGCTGGTCGACGAATGTTACGATCGCAAGGTGCCGCTCTACCTTGAGGCCCAGGTATCCATGGCCGAGCTTTACACTGAGGGATATCTGGAATTTCCGTTCCGCCGCACCCTCAGTCGCTTGCAGGAAATGCAGCTGCAACGTTTTGCCGAGGTCTGACAACCGGGAAGCGAACCCATGTCTCACACGCTGTCGCATCATCTGCTGACCATGGCTTATCAGAACGCCTGGGCCAATCATCGGCTCGCCAAAGCATGGGGGCGTTTGGCCCCTGTGGAATTGGCGGCACCACGGGTCAGCTTCTTCCCCAGTCTCACAGCCACCTTGAATCACATCCTGACCTGCGACTGGTTCTACGTGGACGCGCTGGAGCGCGAGTTGCGCGGTGACGATCCGCATCCCGATTGCCAGGTGTTCTTCAGCCTGGATGAGCCCTGTACCACGGCTGCCGATCTGCAGCGCGAGCAGGCGCTGGTGGACCGGCGGCTGATCGCTTATTGCGAGCAGATGCGCGATAGCGATCTGGGCAAGATCGTGACCATTGCCCGTGACACGCCGCAGCATGACTGCCGATTGCGCATGCTCTCGCACTTGTTCGAACATCAGATTCACCATCGCGGGCAGGTCCATGCAATGCTCAGCTCAACCTCGGTGCAGCCGCCGCAGCTGGACGAGTTTTTTTGCGTGGGGGAGGCGGGCTTACGGGCTGAGGATTTTGCCGAGCTGGGATGGACCGAGGGATTGATCTGGGGGCATTGATCGGCAGGCTGGTATTCAATGCTTTGGGCGCAAAATGGGCTGCATTGCTGTTGATTTGTGATCGCGCTTGATAGATTCAGCGGCAGTTACTTCACGTGTGATCGAGGATGGAAATGGAATCCGCAGAAATTCTGGTACTTCAGGCCAGCTACACCAATGCTCTGCATGCCGAGGCCATCAGCCTGGTATTGAACCACTATGCAGAAGACCCGATGGGAGGCGGACATTCGCTGCCGGTCGATGTATTGGAAAACCTTGCGGGCGAACTGGCGAAGCGGCCACACGCCTTCAGCGTCCTGGCTTTCGTCAACGGCGAGCCGGCCGGTCTGGTCAATTGCTTTGAGGGTTTTTCGACGTTTGCCTGCAAGCCGCTGGTCAATGTGCACGACGTCGCCGTCGTGAAGAAATTTCGCGGTTTGGGGTTGAGTCAGAAGATGCTGCAAAAGGTTGAGGACATCGCCCGCCAGCGTGGCTGCTGCAAGATCACCCTGGAGGTTCTGGAGGGTAACGCCATTGCCCAGGCGTCCTATGGAAAATTCGGATTTGCCGCCGGGATGTTCGATCCGGCCCACGGTCGCATGCTGTTCTGGACCAAGGCGCTGTAAGACCTGAACCAGGCGAGGCGGGGGAGCAGGCTCCCTCGCCACAGCCTTGAGCTCGTTATGGTTTGTAGTGCTCCGTCATTTGTGCGGTCTGATCGTCCGGAACCCGCACTTGCGGCGCTGGCTGTTGCTGATTCGCCTGCTGGCTCAATCGCAAAGTCTCGTAGTAATAGCGCATGCGTTCAGCGCCGCCTTCCGCCCAGGCGGCTGTCGTGCCCAGCATCATCAAACTGGCGAGGATCAGGGTTGTAGATTTCATGGTGTGCCTCCCACTACAGGTTTCGGGTGCCCTTTCTTCCATGAAGCAATGTTGAAAGGGCATTATCCGCCGATTCCGTTAATTGGGAATTAACAGCTTTTAAATCTTCCAATCGAGGCTCAGGGTCACGGTACGCGGGTCGCCCCAGTAGTTGCCGTTATAGAAGCCGACATTCTCGTAGTACTTCTTGTCGAGCAGGTTGTTGACGTTGAGCGACGCCGACAGGTGCTGGTCGAACTCGTAGCGCGACATCAGGTTGACCAGGGTGTAGGCGTCCTGGCTGATGTTGGTGCGCTGGGTGATGATATTGCCTGCAGCGTTGCGCCCCACCGGGCGACTCGCGGCGCGGTAGATCTCGCTTTGCCAGTTAAGCGCGCCGCCCACCGTCAGCGCATGCCAGTTGCCTGGAAGCCGATAGGCCGTGGACAGGCGGAACATGTTCAGGGGCGCGGTGGTGTTGGTGCGGTTCTTTTCGCCGTTGACCGAGTGGGTATAGGTGTAACCGGCGGTCATGTTCCAGTCGGCCATCACCTCGCCGGACAGTTCGGCTTCGAAACCCCGGACCTTGGTGCCCTTGCCATTGGCCTTGTAGAACTCCTCTCCGGTGACCGGATCCGGTGGCACCGAATCGTCGAGCTCGGCGACGTTGTCCTGATCACTCCAGAACAGCGCCGTAGCCAGGTTGAGGCGCTCCTGAAGCAGGCTGCCCTTGAGTCCCAATTCATAGTTGCTGCCCACCACCGGTTCGAGGTACTTGCGGTTGGCGTCGCGATTGGTTTGCGGCTTGAAGATGTCGGTGTAGCTGACGTAGGCGGTGTACTCGGGTGTGATGTCGTAGAGCAACCCGGCGTAAGGCGTCCACATGTCGTTGTGTTTCTGGCTGGTATCGTCCACTGCGCTCAACACCTGATTGGCGTCGTAACTATTGGTGGTGCTCGACGATTTCCAGCTGCCATAGCGGCTGCCAAGTACGGCGTGTAACTCATCGGTCAGGCTCAGGCGTGTGGCCAGGTAACCGGCTTTCTGCTCGGTGCTGCTGGTGGACCCGGTGAGGCTGGTCACCGTGTCGGAGAATTTGCCGATATCGCCCATGTACTTCCAGTCCGGCACGATCGCGTAGTCATCAGCCATCGGACCGTCGGTGTAAGGGTTTCTATCGCTGCGCTGCGCTTGGCCATAACCAATCATCAGTTCATGTTCGCGTCCCAGCAGCGAGTAGGGACCGGACACGTTGAAGTCGTAGGCTTTCATCTTCTGGGTGCCGATCATGTGACTGACGTTGGCCACCATGCCGCTGCGATCGGGCTCGGGGAAGCCGCCTCCGGCGTAGTAGATCTTGCCGTCGGTGTCACTCTCGCGGTGGGTGTAGGCGGCCTTGAGGTGCCAGCCTGCACCCAATTGATGGTCCAGGTTGGCGAAGGCGGTCTGGTCCTTGATCGGCCAGGAACTCCAGGACGTGGCCATGTTGGTCGAACGGCCAAGGTTGGCCTTGCTGCCGTCGGCATTCCAGTAAGGTACGGTGCCCCACGAAGTGCCCTGTACGTGTTTGTTCTGGTAGTCGTAACCCACCGCCAGGGTGGTGGCATCGGTCAGATCGGCTTCGAGCACGCCGTAGCCGACTTCCCGTTGCTGCTGGTATTTGTCGCGGAACGAGTCGCTGTCACGGTATGCCAGCACGCTGCGGCCGCGCAGGCGCCCATCGAAGGCCAATGGCCCGCCAACGTCCAGGTAGGTGTAGTAATTGTCGTAGCTGCCGGCGCTGACACCGGTCTTGGCCTCCCATTGCGCAGTCGGGCGTTTGCGCACCATGTTGATGGTCGCGGACGGATCCCCGGCGCCCGTCGTCAGGCCGGTGGCGCCGCGCACGACTTCGATGCGGTCGTAGATGATGGTGTCGGAGTCGGACTTCATGTAACTGAAGGTGTTGAGCATCCCGTCAACCTGGAAGTTGTTGATCGAGTAGCCGCGCGAGGAATAGTTGACCCTGTCGGAGTCGTTGTGTTGCACCACAATGCCGGTGGTCTGGCGCATGGCTTCGGACAGCGAAGTGAGTTTGAAGTCGTCCATTTGCTGGCGCGTGACCACTGAAACCGACTGTGGGGTTTCCTTGATCGACAGGTTCAGGCGCGTGGCGCTGCTCATGGCGCCGGTGGTGTAGGACTGGGTGTTTTCGGTGTTATTGCCCAAGCCCTGGGCGGTGATACTGGTGGCGGTCAGCTCGAGGGCGCCGGCGACCGGAGCCTTTTCAATTTCGCTGTCGGCGAGCAGGTCCGGGCTCAGTGCAACGCTGCACAGGCCCAGGGTTAAAGTCATGGAACGGGTAATAGGCGCGAACATCGCAGCCGACTCCTTGTCGTTGAGGGAAAAATTCCGTTTGCTCAAAGACGAAGGAGGGCGGCGAATATTTAGTGGTAAACAATAATTATAGTGTTTGCTGTGGGGTGCCTGGCAGCCTTAATGCTGCACGACTTCCACGGGTTTGGGTTTCATCAGGCTGAAGTCGATCAACGGCCGCTGCTGTTTTTCGTAGGGATTGCCGATCAGCAATGGGCGCGGCTTGAAGCTGTCGCTGACCAGGCTCTTGCTGCGATCGAGCTCATCGAAATTCAGCCCCGCCATGTCCGCCCAGGTGTGGATCAGGTGCGAGCTGCTGTAGGGGCGGCTCAGATCGCCAGCGAAGTTCCAGTCATGGGATTCACGCCATTTCGGCGAGGCCCAGGCCATGAAAGGAATGGTGTACATCGGCGCGGTTGGCTTGTTTTCGTTGCGGCCCAAGGTGCTATGGCCCGGCGAGTCGAAGACGTCTTCTCCATGGTCGGACAGGTACATCAGGAAGCCATTGGGGTCCGTTTTCGCGTAATCCTTGATCAGGCTCGAGACCACGAAGTCGTTATACAGGACCGCATTGTCGTAGCTGTTGTAGGTCGGCAATTGATCGTCACGTACGCCGGCCGGTACACCCTGGCGATCCTTGAACTTGTCGAAGGTCGAGGGGTAACGGTACTGGTAACTCATGTGCGTGCCCAGCAGGTGCACCACGATCAGCTTGCGCGGTGCCGCGTCGGCCAGGGCCTTGTTGAACGGCGCGATGACATCGCCGTCGTACTGGGCGGCGTTCTGGTTACGGTTGTTGTTGAGGTACACCTGCTCGTCGGCTTGCTCGGAGAAGGTCGTCAACATGGTGTTGCGCTTGGTCATGGTCTGCTGGTTGGTGATCCAGAAGGTCTTGTAGCCGGCCTGTTTCATCATGCTGACCAGCGACGGAGTCGACAGATACAACGCCGGGTTATCTTCGTCGGCGAATGTCAGCACCTGCTGCAGCGCTTCAATGGTGTAGGGGCGCGGGGTGATGACGTTGTCAAAGACCGATAACTGGTCCTTGAGCTTGTCCAGCTCAGGGGTGGTATTGCGCGGGTAGCCATACAGGCTCATGCGCTGGCGGTTGGTCGATTCGCCGATCACCAGTACCAGGGTCGCAGGCTGATTGGCTGCGGAGTCGGTAAGGTTTTTCAGCGGAGCGATCTTGCTCGCGCTGTGCAGCATGTCCTGCATGCCGGCGAGGGTATCGAGGTAGCGGTGGTAAGCCACGGCCATCTGCCATGGCACGGCAGGTTCGATGCGGGTTTCGAATTTCTCGAAGCCTTCTGCCAGGCTGCCGGTACGCAGGGTCTGCTTGACCAGCGGATAACCGATCACTGCCACCAGGATGGCCGTTGCTGCCAGGAAGGCCCGCCCGCGAGGCAGGTACACCGGACGCAAGCGGGTCCACAGGAAGTAGGCAAACAGCGTGTGGGCAAGAAAGGCCGCGACCATCCACCAGGCGAAATACTGGGTCATGTACTCGCCAGCTTCAGAGATGTTCGATTCGAACATGATGAAGATGACGCTCTGGGAAAACTCCTGCTGATAGATGAAGAAGTAGCCCAGGCTGGCCATCGAGCAGGCCCACAGCACCACACCGATACAGGCGGCGAGCACACGGGTCTGTCGGGGAAAGAGCAGCATGGGCGCGAGCCAGACCGCGCTCATGATGAAGGCTTGGCGGAAGCCGGTGAAACCCGAGGTGCCGGTCAGCTGGATCAGCAGTTGGGTGATGCCGGAAAAGTACCAGAAGAACACAAACAGCCAGGCAAGCCCGGCCCAGTCGAACCCTTTCGCAGTCGTGTTGCTGCGTTTGAACAAAGCCATTCAGCGCTCCAGCCTAGATAATCGTCGACCGCCGCCAGTGGACACTGGTGGACGAACGGGCGCGGCACGCCTACCGAGCGGCCACAATGGCGCAGGAGTATGAATGAACGGGTGTGAAAAGTTTGTGAGTTGCAGGAGCGAGCTTGCTCGCCATGGGCGTGAACGATGACGCTGGGTGCCTGATGGCCCGCGGCGGCCTCTCGTTTTTCGCGAGCGAGCTCGCTCCTGCAGGGCGGTCAGGCGCGGTGGGTTACTGGCAGGGCCTGTGGCTGGTGGCCTTGGTTGAGCTGGCGCAATTGCGCAAGCTGCTGCTTCAGCAGGTCGTTCTCTTCTCTGAGCCGGCCCAGTTCATCACGACGGATCGTGACGTAGAGAGTTTGTGCTGGTCGTGCTGCTTGTACTGTGCCCATTGCTCACCTCGCAAATGGTGTTTCAACTGTGAACCTGCCCCCGACGTCGGGCGCTGATTAACTATCGGCTGCAATTTTGATTTCTTTTGCCTGCGAAGGGAACTTTTTTATTTTTCGTGGTCGGTGTGTCTTCGCGACGATTCCCGACGTTATCAGTCTGGATCGGGCACAATGCACGGAAACTTCATGCCGACCTGTCTGACTAAGCTGAACAGGTTGCGTTGGGCTATAACCTTTGACACACATTATTTGCAGTAAGGAGCATCAGCACATGCAACTCGGGATTATTGGACTGGGCCGCATGGGCGGTAATATTGCGCGGCGCCTGATGCTCAACGGGCATTCCACCGTTGTCTACGACCGCAATACCGCTTTTGTCGACACCCTGGCCGCAGAAGGCGCCAAGGGCGTCATCGACCTGCCGGCCCTGGTGGCTGGCCTGGCCAAGCCACGTGCCGTCTGGGTCATGCTGCCGGCCGGCGCGCCGACCGAAGACACCATCGACACCCTGAGCACCTTGCTCGAAGCCGGTGACACCATCATCGACGGCGGCAACACCTTCTATAAGGACGACATTCGCCGGGCCAAGAGCTTGTCGGAAAAAGGTCTGCACTACATCGATGTGGGCACCTCCGGTGGCGTCTGGGGCCTTGAGCGGGGTTATTGCATGATGATCGGCGGCGAAGCCGAGGTGGTCAAACGCCTGGATCCGCTGTTCGAAAGCCTGGCCCCTGGCATCGGTGACATCCCGCGCACCAAGGACCGCAAGTCCGATGACGACCGTGCCGAGCGCGGTTACATCCACGCCGGCCCTGCAGGCTCGGGTCATTTCGTGAAGATGATCCACAACGGCATCGAGTACGGAATGATGCAGGCCTTCGCCGAAGGCTTCGATATTCTCAAGACCAAGGCCAGCGAAAACCTGCCTGAAGACCAGCGTTTTGACCTCAACGTCGCCGACATCGCCGAAGTCTGGCGTCGTGGCAGCGTGGTCTCGTCCTGGTTGCTCGACCTGACCGCAGACGCCTTGGCCAGCGATCCGAAACTCGACGGTTACTCGGGTTCCGTAGCTGACAGCGGTGAAGGTCGCTGGACCATCGAGGCGGCCATGGAACAGTCGGTACCGGTTCCCGTGCTGTCGAACTCGCTGTTCTCTCGCTACCGTTCACGCGGGCAGGGCACCTTTGGCGACAAGATTCTCTCGGCCCAGCGGTTCGGCTTCGGCGGCCATGTGGAGACTTCGAAAAAATGACTGGCCTGATCCGCAATAAATCCAAGGCTGAACCAGCACCACCCACCACGCTGTTCCTGTTCGGTGCACATGGTGACCTGGTCAAGCGGCTGCTGATGCCGGCGCTGTACAACCTGAGTCGCGATGGATTGCTGGGGGATGGATTGCGGATCATCGGCGTTGACCACAACGCCATCAGTGACGAAGCCTTTGCGCAGAAGCTCGAGGATTTCATTCGGGCGCAAGCGATGAGCAAAGTCGGCAAGGGCGATGACGCCCTTGACCCGGCGTTGTGGGCCACACTCGCCAAAGGCATCAGCTACGTCCAGGGCGACTTCCTGGACGACAGCACCTATTCAGCCCTGGCGGCGAAAATCGCCGCCAGCGGCACCGGCAATGCGGTGTTCTACCTGGCCACCGCGCCACGTTTCTTCAGCGAAGTGGTGCGTCGACTGGGCGCGGCGAAGCTGCTCGAAGAAACCCCCGAAGCGTTTCGCCGCGTCGTGATCGAAAAGCCTTTTGGCTCCGACCTGCAAACCGCAGAGGCCTTGAACGCGTGCCTGCTCAAGGTGATGTCGGAAAATCAGATCTACCGGATCGATCACTACCTGGGCAAGGAAACCGTACAGAACATTCTGATCAGCCGGTTTTCCAACAGCCTGTTCGAAGCGTTCTGGAACAACCACTACATCGACCATGTGCAGATCACTGCCGCCGAGACCGTCGGCGTGGAAACCCGGGGCAGCTTTTACGAGCACACCGGCGCGTTGCGCGACATGGTGCCCAACCACCTGTTCCAGTTACTGGCGATGGTCGCCATGGAGCCGCCTGCCGCTTTTGGTGCCGACGCGGTACGCGGCGAGAAGGCCAAGGTCGTCGGCGCGATTCGCCCCTGGTCGGTGGAAGAGGCCCGGGCCAACTCGGTGCGAGGCCAGTACACCAGCGGCGAAGTCGACGGCAAGGCATTGCCTGGTTATCGCCAGGAAGGCAACGTTGCGCCCGACAGCACCACCGAAACCTACGTCGCGCTCAAGGTGATGATCGACAACTGGCGCTGGGTCGGGGTGCCGTTCTATTTGCGCACCGGCAAGCGCATGAGCGTGCGCGACACGGAAATCGTCATCTGCTTCAAGCCGGCGCCCTATGCGCAATTTCGCGATACCGAAGTGGATGAACTGCAGCCAACGTATCTGCGCATCCAGATCCAGCCCAACGAAGGCATGTGGTTTGACTTGCTGGCCAAACGTCCTGGCCCGGCGCTGAAGATGGCCAATATCGAGCTGGGTTTTGCCTACAAGGACTACTTTGAAATGCAGCCGTCCACCGGCTATGAGACCTTGATCTACGACTGCCTGACCGGCGACCAGACGCTGTTCCAGCGCGCGGACAACATCGAGAACGGCTGGCGCGCCGTGCAACCCTTCCTCGACGCCTGGCAGCAAGATGCCAGCGTTGAGGGCTATGCTGCCGGTGAAGACGGCCCGCAGGCGGGCGCAGATCTGCTGACTCGCGACGGTCGCGTCTGGCACAGCCTCGGATGAGTGAATTGACCCGAGCGCCGATCCGCTTCTTGCTCAGCTACATGGACGGTACCTTGTTGCTGCCCGACCACAGTCTCAGCCGGCGCACCATCGAGGCCGTTCGCTCACTGCGTGAGGCGGGGGTGCTGTTCAGCCTGGCCACCGGGCGTCCGCCAAAAGCCATGTTGCAGCAGATCGAAGCCCTGGGCGTTGACCTGCCAACGGCGGCATTCAACGGTGGCACCCTGGTTAATCCTGACGGGAGTATTCTGGTTGCCCATTATTTGCCAGCCACCGCAGCGTTGACGGCATTGGCGTTGTTTGCCGATCGCAGCGACGTTGAAGTCTGGGTGTTCAGCGGTGGTGACTGGCTGCTCAAGGATCCCGACGGGCCGATGGTGCCCAGGGAGCAGCATGGGCTGGGTTACCCGCCCGTCGTGGTCGACAGCTTCGAACCCTATCTGGAACGCATCGACAAGATCGTCGCGACCAGCAACAACACCGATCTGTTGATTGAGCTCGAAGCGCTGTTATTGCCCAAGGTGCAAGAGCAGGCGCAGGTCTCGCGTTCGCAACCGGTTTACCTGGACGTCACGGCCATGCAGGCCAACAAGGGCGCGGCACTGGCGACACTGGCCGAGTTTCTTGGCGTGCCCCTGGAGCACACGGCGGCGCTGGGCGATGGCGGCAACGACCCGGCGATGTTTCACCAGGCCGGTTTGTCGATCGCGATGGGGCAGGCGGAAGAGGCGGTGAAGCGCCAGGCGGACGTCGTCACTGGTGCCAACACCGAAGACGGCGCTGCGCAGGCGATTGAGCAGTACATCCTCAACCACCCACACCGCGCCGCACTGTAGGAGCAAAGCTTGCTCGCGATGACGCCCTGTCAGGCGCCATTGATGCCAGATTCACGGCCTCATCTCGAGTAAGCCTTACTCTCGCAGGGGTGGCGTGGCCGCACAGGTTTCTGTGGTTACAACCAATAGCTGACCGCATACCACCCGAGCACGCCCATCACAACGGTGTACGGCAATGCCATCCACACCATCCGCCCATACGACAGGCGAATCAGCGGCGCGATTGCCGAGGTCAGCAGAAACAGGAATGCCGCCTGGCCATTAGGCGTCGCCACGCTCGGCAGGTTGGTGCCGGTGTTGATCGCAATCGCCAGGGCCTCGAAGTGCTCACGGCTCATATGGCCGGACACAAACGCCTGCTTGACCTCGGTGATGTAAATGGTTGCAACAAACACGTTGTCGCTGATGGCCGACAACAGGCCGTTGGCAATGAACAACATGCCCGGTTGCTGCTCTGCGGGGAGGGCCAGCACCCACTGAATCAACGGCGTGAACAATTGCTGATCGTGGATCACCGCAACCACTGCAAAGAACACCACCAGCAGCGCGGTGAAGGGCATGGCGTCCTTGAAGGCATTACCAATGCGATGTTCGTCGGTAATGCCGGTGAATGCCGTGATCAGCACAATCACCATCAACCCGATCAACCCCACCTCGGCCACATGGAAGGCCAGGCAGCCGATCAGGATCAGCGCCGCCAGGCCCTGGACGACCAGTGCAGCACGCTGGCGAGAAGTGCGCTCGGCGTTATCTTCTGCGGCATAGTTGGCCAGTACGGCGCGCACGTTGTCCGGCAACAGCGTGCCGTAGCCGAACCAGCGCAGCTTTTCCAGCAGCACGCAGGTCACCAGGCCCGCCACCAGCACCGGCAAGGAAACCGGGGCCACTTTGAGGAAGAACTCGGCGAAGTGCCAACCCATCTCGTGGCCAATCAGCAAGTTTTGCGGCTCGCCCACCAAGGTGCAAACACCGCCCAGTGCTGTGCCGACGGCACCGTGCATCAACAGGCTGCGCAAGAAGGCGCGAAATTGCTCGAGGTCATCGTGATGCAGTTGCGGCACATGACGGTCGTCGGAGAAAGCGCTGTCCAGGCGCGGGTCATGGCCCGAGGCCACGCGGTGGTACACCGAATAAAAGCCCACCGCTGCGCTGATGATCACGGCGGTCACGGTCAGGGCGTCTAGAAAGGCCGACAGAAACGCCGATAAAAAGCAGAACAGCAGCGCCAGCAATGCCTTGGACCGCACGCCGAGCAGCAGCCGGGAGAACAGGAACAGCAGCAAGTCTTTCATGAAGTAGATACCTGCCACCATGAACATCAGCAGCAGGATTACCGGAAAGTTGTGCACCAGTTCGTCATACAACGCCTGGGGTGTGGTCATCTTCAGCAGCAGCGCTTCAATCAGCAGCAGCCCCCCCGGCATCAGCGGATAGCATTTAAGCGCCATGGCCAGGGTAAAAATGAACTCCAGGACCAGCAACCAGCCCGCCACCACAGGGCCGACCGTCCATAACACCACAGCGTTGAGAATCAGAAAGCCGACGATGCTCGCCTTGTACCAGCGGGGAGAGTGCCCGAGAAAATTGTGCGCGAACGCCTGGGCCATTGAACCGGACATCGGCTGCTCCTTGTATTAAGAAGCGCGCAACTTGCCGTAAGACCAGCGGAATATCAAGTGCAGGAAAAGTCTCCGCGCGCCATTCACCCCAGGTAGCGCGCCACAATCGCCCGGTAATTGCCGTCGAGCGAATAACCCCCAACGACAATCGCGCCATCTGTTTGTGCAGTCAGTGAAGTCGCTGTGTCCAGGCTGCGACTCAGCCGGGTGCGGACCCAGCCGAGGCCATCACCGAACTGGTGATCCAGTTGCCCATCCGGCAGATACCGGGCCAGTATGAAGTCAGCCTCACAGCCTCCAAGCGTCGCACCAGCGGCCAGGGTGCAGCCGTCGGGCAAGGCCAGGGCCGCTGTCCATTGACAGCCACTGCGGCCGATCTCCAGCAGTCGCGGCTGACCGCCATGGCAATGACTGTCGGGACGCCCGTTGTTGTGCAACCGCAGGGACAGGCAATGCATGGGGTCCCGGCTGCTGCCTACGCACAGCAGGTCCTCGTTGTACTGCTGGACGATATGGCTGACGTGAGTGCTGCGGCCGGCACCATCGAAACTCATGAAACCGTCGACTGCGAAGCTGGTGTCCAGTTGCCCGTTGGCGTGGTAACGGGCGAGCAATCCTTCGGCGGGAAAGTTGATCGACCCACCCACCAGGATTCGACCATCTGCTTGCAGCAAGAGACTGCTGAGCCAGGTGTTCATCAGCAAGTGCCGGACCATCACAAATCCGCGGCCATTGAACGAGCTGTCCAGTGAGCCGTCACGGTTCAGGCAGATGAGCAGGCCGACATGATCGGCCAGTTCGAAATGATGATTGG
The DNA here is from genome assembly GCF_000952175.1 of Pseudomonas sp. ES3-33. Classification (NCBI taxonomy): domain Bacteria; kingdom Pseudomonadati; phylum Pseudomonadota; class Gammaproteobacteria; order Pseudomonadales; family Pseudomonadaceae; genus Pseudomonas; species Pseudomonas sp. ES3-33. The sequence continues at coordinate 19,704 of NZ_JZRI01000120.1, forward strand.
CCAATAGCAGGATCCTGCCGTCCTCCTGCACCCGTAGATCGCAGGCTTCGGCGCCCGGAACGCCCGGTGGAAGCCAGGCATCACGCACGCCCACGGAAAGATTGCCGGGCAAGCGCACCACGCAGCGGCCATTCTCGCCGAAGCCCTGGACCGGTTGGCCACAGTGGTCAAACAACGCCAGGGCCGGGAGCGTGCGATGGCCGTTGAGATAGTGCAGCCCGGCCAGCAGGATGTTGCCGTTGGGCAGCACCGCGAGTTTGCCGGCCATGGCCTCGAAACCATTCTCGAACTGGCCGATGACGCTGCCTTGATCACCGAAAGACAGGTCCGCAGACCCATCGGCCAGGAGGCGTGCCAGGCCAAAGCGACTGCCCTCGGCCATTCCGACTTTGGCCGCGACGAGGATGCGCCCGCAGGCATCAATGGCGACGTCATGGGTCATGCTGCAGAGGCTGCCGGCGAAATACACCTGGGTGGTTCCGCGGGCGGCAAATGAGAGGTCGAGGCGACCGGCTTGGCTGAGTGTTGCGGGGGAGGCAAAGGCAACCTGGCTTGACATGCACGCATCTCCTTGCGAGTCGTCGTCCAGAAGTTGGCCTGGCGACCTTATAAGGAAGATATTCAAACCCTGAATGGCCAACCGTACAACTGGGAGAAATAACAGGCGGAGGGTCGCAGTGTGCCAGAAGAGTGTCTTTTTGAACCAGTGGCAAGCCTGCCAAGTAATTAGTACCTTCGCAGTACTGAACAGCCCACTGAAAGACTGGGAAGGGCGCGGATTACTGCCAGGTAATCCGCGCTGCTATCAGTGTGGCATCGACCATGATTCAAGGTTGTAACCGTCACGGCTGAGTTCTTCGCGGGCCTGTTTAAGCACACGCTCAAGTTGTGCCGGATCGGTATAGGCACTGCTTGGAATCTGTTTGCGACCAATGCTGCATTTGGTGCGGTCGATCACTGTCAGGCTGAGTTCACCGTTGCCATCTTGTAGAGACCAGGCCACACACTGGAAAGGCTGGAATGCGCGGTCTGCAATCAAAAGAGCTTCGTTGATACGGAGCGGGGCGTTCATTGGGGTTCTCTCTCTATATGCCCAATCAAGTGATCGGCCGACGGTCGGGCTTCCCGTGCGGCTGGTACTTGTACTGATGTCCTCAACCCGGCCTCGGGTCACACTGGAATCGAAGAAATTTCACCTTTCTTGCAAGAACTCGCTGTTCGGTGCTGTTTTGAAAGCTGAATGAAAGGTTGAAGTTCATTAGGTAACTAACCAAGTAGTCTTTTATAACTGTTTAGGCGAGCGCCTTATAGTCAATCGGTACAAGCAACTGTCAATTTCTTGCTAATGTTACAGCCAGGTCCGCCAAATGACTGTTTTTACTAATATTTAATCGAATTTGGCGCCAAGGAACAGTCATGAACGAAGCGCCTGCCCAACGACGTCTATTAGTGGTTGATCCTTGCGACGATTGCCATCGTTTACTGCCAGGATTGCGAGCTGTGGGCTGGGATGTCGAAAGCTGCACACTGGAAAATGCCGCCGACAAGACCTGTGATGTCGGCCTGTTGCGATTACAACCCTTTCATCTGGAACGCCCCGAGGCGGTCAAGGAACTGATTAGCCGCAGTGGCACCGAATGGATCGCCGTGCTTAACCAGGAAGTCCTGCGGCTGCAGAATGTCGGCGACTTTGTCTGCGAATGGTTTTTCGACTTCCACACCCTGCCGTTTGATGTTTCAAGAGTTCAGGTAACCCTGGGGCGCGCGTTCGGAATGGCGCGTTTGCGCGGTAAAGGCACCGTGCACATTGACCAGCCAGAACATGAGCTGCTCGGCGACAGCAAGCCGATCCGCGAGCTTCGCCGGCTGTTGAGCAAGCTGGCACCTACCGAGTCCCCGGTACTCATCCGCGGTGAAAGCGGCACGGGCAAAGAGCTGGTGGCCCGCACCCTGCACCGGCAATCCCAGCGGCACAACAAACCCTTCGTGGCCATCAACTGCGGCGCGATTCCCGAACACTTGATCCAGTCCGAGCTGTTTGGCCACGAGAAGGGTGCCTTCACTGGCGCCCACCAACGCAAAGTCGGCCGGATCGAAGCGGCGAACGGCGGCACACTGTTCCTCGATGAGATTGGTGACCTGCCGCTGGAACTGCAAGCCAATCTGCTGCGTTTCCTGCAGGAAAAACATATCGAACATGTTGGCGGCAGCCAGCCGATACCGGTAGATGTGCGAGTTCTGGCGGCGACCCACGTCGACCTGGAAGCGGCGATCGAGAAGAAACGCTTCCGTGAGGATTTGTACTACCGCCTCAACGTGCTGCAAGTCGTCACCGCGCCATTGCGTGAACGGCATGGCGACTTGTCCATGCTGGCCAATCATTTCTCCCACTTCTACAGCCATGAAACCGGCCGCAGGCCACGCAGCTTCAGCGATGACGCGCTGATCGCGATGGGCAAGCATGATTGGCCGGGCAATGTGCGCGAATTGGCCAACCGGGTTCGTCGCGGCCTGGTGCTGGCCGAAGGTCGGCAGATCGAAGCCCGCGACTTGGGGCTGATCAGCCACCATACCGTGGTTGCGCCAATGGGCACGCTGGAGGATTACAAAACCCGGGCTGAGCGCCAGGCGTTGTGCGATGTGCTCAACCGTCACAGTGACAATCTGAGCATTGCAGCGAAGGTGCTGGGTATCTCGAGGCCGACATTTTATCGGTTGTTGCACAAGCATCAGATTCGGTAGATCCACGAACACAAAAGATCGCAGCCTCGTTGCACTCGACAGCTCCTACAGAGATTTTCAATTCAATGTAGGAGCTGTCGAGTGCAACGAGGCTGCGATCTTTTGTCTTATATACCTCAGAAGTAGTAAGGGAATTTCAGGCTGAATGAAAAGTCCGGCGAATCGTCAGTCAGGCCAATAGCCAGGTTGGGCACGATCGTCAGCTTGTCGGTGGCCGCCAGGGTCATGCCGATGTTGAAGTTGGCCGCGTTGTAATCACTGTTGCTAATGGACTGCCAATCACCGCCATCGGGCTTGATCTTGCTTTTGCGAGCGAACTGGTCGGTGAACGAGAACGACATACTCATCTTCTCGTTCAAGGCGAACGCAATACCCGCGCCCACCTGCCAGGAGTCCCCCAGCTTCACATCGCCGCTGACCTTGGAGCCAACCTGAGGACTGATGTCGCTGAAAGAGTCCTGCATGTTGTAGGTGTACGCCAGGCTGCCGAACAGTACGGCCGGGTCAAACGTCTTGACCAGCGAGATACCCGGGGTGATCGCCCACACACCGTTACCGGTTGGCAGGTCCTCGGGTACCGAGAGGTTATCGTTGGTGGGGTCGCTGACCAGTTTGATGCCGTAGGGGTCCTTGCCGGTGGGTGCCTTGACCCGCAGCGTGACAACCGCGTCGGGGAGGTTGACCGACTCGTCCAGGAATTTGTAAGCCACGCCAACGTTTACATCGCCAATGGTCGGGTCGCGGGTGACGGTTGCATCCGACGTCACCGGGCCTGCACCACCAGCGCCGCCGGAGGAGTAAGTCGACTCTCGATAAACCACGGGAACGTTAATATCGAACTGCCAGCGTTGCGCCAGGTTGTAGCGAGCGGTCAAGTCCAGTGTCCAGTTATCCGCCTTGATACGGTCCAGGTTGATGTTGCCGAGAAAGATCGAGTCCAGCGCCAGGAAGCCATTGAGCGTCAATGCGCGAGTGTCGTAGTGGGTGTAGGTCAGGCCGGTTTCGACGCTGAACTTTCCGCCACCGAAGAAGCCACTGGCTTCGTCATACAGGTTGGAAACGCTGGGCGCTGGTTCCGAGTCTTCCTTGAGGGACTGGCCATAGGAACTGCCGGCGGTTCCCGGAGCGCCTGCAGCCACGGCCTGACCATTCCTGGTCGGGTCGGCCGGGGATTTGGTCAGGCGTCTGGGCGGCGCCGCCGCCGGGGTTTCTTCGACTTGGCGAACCCGTTGTTCGAGTACCATCAACGCGTTCTGTTGAGCTTGGTAACGCTGCTTTAACTCCATGAGTTCTTGTTTTAGTGCTTCAACCTGGGGGTCTGTCGCTGCATGTAGCAGAGTGACCGGAGCCAGGCTACTCAAACAGACGATTGCTCTGAGCGTTAACGATCGGTGCATGGGTTAGCCGTCCCTTCTGACTACTTCTGATGAGACTGAGCGTAGATCAGAATCCGGCAGTGCGAAGACCTTTAAGCTGGTCCAGATTACCGGTCAATGACCCGCCTGTAGTCGCACTGTCACGCAGCACCACATTGAACGATGTGAGGTTGCGCACCTGGTTGCTACTTCCCAGCAAAGTCGTGTTCTGCGTCAGCCCACCCTGGGCCAGGCGTTGGATCGTACTGCCTTGATTGTTGTTGGCCACGATGTTGAGTTGCACACCTGTCCCGGATGAGGAAACGCTCAGGGAACCCGCGCCATTACTGCCCACCAGCGTGGTGCCTGCGGCCAGTGCCTGGCCCTGGGGTTGCATGACTGGCGCCTCGTTCGCCTTGGTAACGTTGATGTCGACATTGTTGTAGGCGGTGTTGTTGTCACCGGCCGCACGCACGACTTGAGTGACACCTTCGGTGGTGTTGAGGCCGCTGCCGCCGGTTACGGTGCCGGTGCCTGAACCCGTTGCCGCAACGGTTTGCTCGCCTGTGCCCGCAGCAGAGTTGGTGGTGCCTTGCGAACTGCTGGCACCCGGGGTTTTTTCATCGATCATCGACACATAGAACTGTGGCTTGATCGTTGATTTCTGGATCTGCATCGAGGAGGTGACCCCGATCAATTCTCCTTTGGCATTTTCCCAGGTGCTGGTCATGGCAACCCCGAAGCTGATGATCCTTCCGGGCATGACATAGCGGCCTCGCAGGCTCGCCAGCTCCTGATCCTTCAGTTCAATGGGTTTGAACGTCTGTGCCTGGGTTGGCAGGCTGGCAGCCAGGCAAACGACGGCCAGCCAGGTTGGAGTGTTCATTGGATGCTCCCGGAGCTTCATGCTCCCTTGTTATTAGAAGAAGTCGCTTTTTATGAACCCGAAATCCATCAGGTCTGCGTCTCGCACCGGGCTGAATGCATTGATACGGTTTTTGGCAGTGAGTGGTACGGGAGGGTCGAGCAAGGCGTTGTTTTTGTCGTAGCCCTGACCGATAACGGCAAAGATGATGCCGTTCCAGCCTTTGACAAAGTCTTCGACCTTGAATCGTTTATGACCCAGTACCGGATCTCCGATGTATACCCAGCCGTCGTGAACTCTTTGCATGACTACAAAGTGTTTGTAGCCACGAATGTCCAGCAGAACCACTACCGGGATTTTCACTTCGCTTAACGTCTCCGGTGCTACACGGTAGCCACGGGCGCGCATGCCGATACTTTCTACGTAACGCTTCATGTCCAGCATGGAAAAGCCCTGGACCCGGACCAGATCCTGGTCGGATTGGGCGAGCATGCCTTCGATGATCTGCTCTTCGTTCACGTCCAGCCAGTAGGCCTGGCGCAAGACGGTCGCCAGCGCAGCTGCGCCGCAACTGAAGTCGGTTTTCTGTTGTACCAGGTCGGCAAACTTGCGCTCGCGAATGCTCTGGATCGGCTTGTACACCACCGCTCCGCCGGGCAGGATCACGGACAGCGGCATTTGTGCCGCCTCGGTCATACCGGCCATGCCAAGCAAAAATGCCAAGGCGATGATGCGCATGGTTGGACGCCTTCTGGGTGCGCTGAAAAAGGCCCCCGTAAGGGGGCCTCCACAGACAACGATTAGAACGACTGGTTGGAAATCGCCAGCGAGTTGCTTTGTTGGTTGCCCACACCCGCAGCCACGTTGACGCCCAGGTTGCCGCTGCCACCGTTGACCGAACCACTGAGGGTTGCGGTGTTGGTTACAGGGTTGGCCCAGCCAGTTGGAGTCAGCACTTGATAGGAGTAGGTAGTACTCAAGTCAAATGCACTGCTTTCAGCATAGCCTTTGGATTTGTCATACGCAGATTCGGACGATTTGCTGCCCGATTTTTCGTATGCAGAGGCCTGGGCTTTTTCGTAGGCCTTGTCATACGATTTTTCGAACGAAGAGTCGTGCGATTTGGTGTACGACTTGTCTACGCTGACGTCCAGCGATGCATCGAGCGAAGCGTTAAGCGATGAACTGTTAGACTCGCTGCCACTTTGCTCATGACGACCATAGTCACGGGTATATTCCCTGGCCGTTTCAGCAGCGGCGTCCAGAGTGGCGCTTAGTGTGGCAGTCAGAGAAGCATTCGAAGAACCGCTCGAATCGCTGCTGTGAGAGCCACTGGCATTCCAGCTGCTTGAGCCGCTGGCTGCAGAAGCCTGGGCGCCGGCCAGTTCAAAGCTCGAAGAAGCGCTCTGACTGCCACTGGCAACCGACGCATAGCCTTGAGAAGCACTGCCGCTGGCCGAATTGGTGACGGTGATGGTATCCAGGCGATAAGTCCGATCAGCGTTGTTATTCACTGTCAGGCCAGGACCATTTTGATTGGCCGAAGCAGTCGCGGTTGCGTTGCCCAGTGGAGCGTTGGCATTAGCAATGGCCATGGTGTTTTTCTGCTGGTTAAGGTCGCCACCGGCAATGTTGATACCCATGTTGCCGCTGCCGCCATTACCCGAGCCGGTCATCACGGCCGAAGAGGTGCTGCCGAAGTTGTTGACCGTGTTGTTGTTGCTGAACTGGTTGACGGTGGAGGTTGCGGAAGCAGTGCCGAACACGAAGCTGTTATCGAGACTGGAGTCCGATGCAGCGTTGGCGATAGCGGCCGCGTTGTCTTGCTGGTTGCCATTACCTGCAGCCACGTTGACGCCGACGTTGCCGCTGGTGCCGGTTGCGGAGCTGGTCATTTCAGCTTCGTTGACGGTCCCTTCATTGCGGATGCTGTTGCCGGTGCTGCGTTGGTTGTCGATGGCATTGGCAGTAGCAAAGACAGGGATCATGGTTGGAGGAGGAGTTCTTGGGCCTCCGTTGCCGTTACCATTGTTGCCATTATGGCCATTGTTATGACCATTGTTATGGCCATTGTCGTGGCCGTTGTTATCGTATTGCCCAGCTTGTACAGCAACAGCCATGACCGCAGCAATTGCGAAAACCAGAGGCTTTATTGCCATCGAAGGTTTCATGGTGATTCTCCGTACTTATTTTAGGTTAAGTGTTGTTATTACCTGTTTGGGTCAATCCGCGACCCGTATGCTCAGGGTGTTTCCCATTCGATTTCCCACCCCGGCACTCTGATTCAACTGAATTACCCCGCGGCTACCGGTGAAGGCCTGGTCACTGGTAGTGACCTGGCGATAGCCTGGTGCAGAGTCAGTTGGATCGGAGTTGTTGAGCAGCGCCACGTTCTGTTGCATGAGGACGCTGTCGTCGATACTTTGCGGCTGGTCACTGACGCTGATGCGCAGTGCGTTCGCCTGTTGGTTGCTGGCACCGGAGCTCTGGTTGACACCCACTGCGCCGTTACCGCGACTGAATGAGTTACCCTGGATGCTGGAACTGGCATCCATTGCCGGGTCGCCACTGCTACCCAGCCGTTGGCGAATTTGCGTGGTCGCAGTGGCTCCATGGCCAATGGCGATGGCCCGGGCGTTGACCTGTTGCTGTTGATCACCGGCCGCCTGGTTGACCGTGAGGTTGCCCTGGTACTGCATGCCCGAATTATCGATCTCAGCGTTGTTGGTCACTGGAGATTGGGCAAAGGTCGATGCACTGCAAAACATGGCGATGACCAGCAGTGTGCGATTCATCCTAACGGCCTCCCGTTATGATGTTCAGAGTGCCCAGGCCTTTGGTCATACTCGAATTGACCATGTTGGCAATGCCACCGCCCGAATTGCCCGAACGCCCGGCGGGCTGGTTCGACAGTTGGGTCTGGTTGGACGTGTTGGCACCCAGGTTGTTGGTGTTCTGGGTCACCATGCGCGAGATGCTTGCACCACTGGCAACGTTGGCGAAATCGCCGTCGCTCAACTCATTCGTCTGTTTGAGAATTTGTTGCGAGGGATTGGCGTTGACTGTGGTGGGATTCGGATCGGGGATCAGCGGAGGAACGACCGCGTTGCGTGTTTGCACATCACGTTTGATCGTAATGATGCCATTGTCGGCATGTGCAGGCAGGGAGGCGCTGATTGCGAGTGCGCATCCGATCACCAACAGGCCATAGATGCGTTTATCAAATTTCCCCACGGCGGCAATTCCTTCTGTTAGTGAACGCTGGCCCTTATAAGCGTTGCGAGGGAGAGAGCAGAAGGCGTGCCGCTTTTAGATTTTCTATAAAAAACAGCTAGTTGGATGAAAATTCAGAACTGAATAGTCGAAGGGTGTAACGTCACTGAGACAAAATTGGGGGATATTCCCCGCCATTCAGGCAGCAGTGCTCGCTACCGGCGGTATTGGCAGGGGGTTTCAGTGACTTAACAGTTTTGCCTGCAGAACGCTGAGCCGCTTTAGCTCATGGGTTTACGCAGCACAATGTGTTTCAGGAATGGACACTTTCAGCAGAGAAGAGCAAGCGGGCCACGGCCTCGAACGCTGCATCCCTGCGCTGCTGCCAGTCACCTTGCAGGACCTGGAAAGGCTGGTGGTGCAGCTCCAGCCACTGATGGGTGGCCTGGAAGAATGCCTGGCGTTGCGCCAGTTGCGGTTGGCAACGCTGCCCGTCATCGTGCCAGGCCACGACTTCGGGGCTGAGCAGCACATGCAGGTCATAGTGGCGTGCCAGCAAGGCCTGCTCGATCCAGGCCGGACACGCGCCGAACAATGTGTTGCTCCACAGGATGTTGCTCAAGAGGTGGGTGTCGAGAATCAACAGTGACGGTTGCTTCGCTCGAGCCTCGTCCTCCCAGGCCAGTTGGCCGCGGGCTATGGTCTCGATGTCTTGGTAGCAGGTGTCGCGGGCTTCACTGTCGATAAAATGCCGAACGTACTCGCCGACCAGCAGCCCACCAAAATGCGCCTGGATCTCGTGGGAAAGCCAGCTTTTGCCGCTGGATTCCGGACCTGTGAGCACCAGCACCTTCATGTTCGCAAGGCCAGGTCGGTGCGCCATTCACGCCAGCCCTGGATCGCGATCAGGGTAAACAGCGCGTAAAGTCCGGCCGTCAGGTACATGCCTTTATAGACGAACAGCCCGACGAAAATCACGTCCAGCAAGATCCACAGCGGCCAGCATTGCACGCGTTTCTGTGCCATCCACACCTGGGCCACCAGGCTGAAACCGGTGAGCGCGGCATCCAGCCAGGGTTGCGCGGCGTCGGTCCAGTGCGCCATGGCCGCGCCGAGAGCGAGGCTGCCAATGGCGCCCAGGGACAGACTCAAGGCAATCGGCGCCACCGCCAGCTGGCTGACCTGCCGCCCCAGCCGTTCATCACCTCCACGCGTCCATTGCCACCAGCCGTACAATTGCAACGCCGCGTAGATCACCTGAAGCAGCATGTCCGAGTAGAGCTTCACCTCGAAAAATACCCAGCTATAAAGCAATACCATGACCAGGCCAATCGGCCAGCACCAGGGATTCTGTTTGACCGTCAACCAGACGGCGATCACACCGAGGGCGGCGGCAAACAGTTCTAACCCGGACATGGAGGTTCCTTGAGAGTGGGGAGGGGAGCGGATTGTACCGGATGGGTGCGGATGTAAAAACTTCGGCTCGACACTGACGTAGAAGATTGTCGAGCCAGCAAGACTCCTGTAGGAGCGAGCTTGCTCGAGATGGTCCTGAGAGCACCGCGTTTCTCAGCAAGCACGCGTTAACGTTAACATCCATCGCAAGCAAGCTCGCTCGTGCAGGAGTTAGACGCGAAACTGCTTGAGCAACCCGTTCAACTGCTCACTCAGCCCCTTCAACCGCACACTGGCCACGCTCGATTGCTCGGCCGCCAGCGCCGTACTGTGGGACAGGCCTGCCGCCTGGGTCACGTTCTGGTTAATGTCTTCCACCACATGCGCCTGCTGCAGGGTGGCGCTGGCAATGGAGGCGTTGAGGCCGGTGAGGTTGCGCAAAGCCTGGCCTATGGCACTCAAGCTCGCGCCGGCCAGCCCTGCCTGTTCGATGGTCAGTTGCGAAGCGCGGCTGCTGTCGCCGATGACCTTGACCGCCGCTTCCGAATGATTCTGCAAGCGCTCGATCATCGACTGGATCTCGGCCGTGGATTTCTGCGTGCGCTGAGCCAGCAGCCTGACTTCATCGGCCACTACCGCAAAACCCCGGCCCTGTTCGCCGGCCCTGGCGGCTTCAATGGCGGCATTGAGGGCCAGCAGATTGGTCTGCTCGGCAATCGAACGGATCACTTCGAGCACCGTGCCGATCTGCGTACTCTCGGCGGCCAGTGTGCGGATCACTTGCACCGCCTGTTCGATGGTGCCGGACAATTTGCCGATCTGCTGCAAACTGCCATCGATATTGACTTGGCCCTGCTGCGCCTGCGACTCGGCATCGCGCATTTCACTGGCGGCATGCTCGGCATTCCTGGCCACGTCCTGCACCCCGTACGTGACCTCGTTGATCGCTGTCGCCACCAGTTCCATTTGTTGGGACTGCTGCTGGCTGCGTTGTTGAGCTTGGGCTGCGTCATTGCCCAAGGCGCTGGACGATTCACCGAGGTCGCTGGCCGAGACCTGCAATTGGCCGATCACCATGCGCAATTTGGCTGTGAACGCGTTGAAATGTTGGGCCAGTTGCGTCACTTCATCGCGGCCATGGGTATCGAGGCTGCGTGTCAGGTCGCTCTCGCCGCTGGCGATATTGGCCATGGCGTTCACTGTTTCCTGCAGGGGACGCACAATGCTGCGGGCAATGAGGATCACGAGCAAGGCCATGATCGCTGCAATCACCAGGCCCACCAATGAGGCTTTCCACACCTGGCCGTAGAACTCGTCTTGCATGTCATCTATGTAGACGCCCGAGCCGATTACCCAGCCCCACGGCTCGAACAGCTTGACGTAGGAGGTTTTCTCGACCGGCGCGCTGGCACCAGGCTTTGGCCAGCGATAGTTGACCATGCCGGCGCCCTTGCTCTTGGCCACCGCGACCATCTCGTTGAACAGGGCAAAGCCGTCCGGATCGCGGATCGCCGACAGGTTCTGGCCATCGAGTTTCGGATTGGCCGGGTGCATGACCATGACCGGTACCAGGTCGTTGATCCAGAAGTAATCGTCCTGGTCGTACCGCAGGCCACGAACCGCGGTCAGCGCCTGCTTCTGCGCCGCTTCGCGGGTCAGCACGCCGGTAGTCTCCAGGCCATGGTAATAGTTGAGGACACCGCTGGCGGTCTGCACCACGTGCCGGGTCTTCTGCGCCTTGGCGTGGTACAGGTCTGTGTGGATCTGCTTGAGCATCAATCCGCCCAGCGTCATCAGCATCATGACGGCCACAATCAGGATGAGCCACAGGCGGCGACTGATCGACATGGTGCGCAAGCTGTTCATAAGGCGGTTACTCCGGTTTCTTGTTCTTGTCATATAGGATCGCCAGCATTTCACCCCGGATGGCAGGCACGGGTTTGCAGTCAAGCCCAATACTTGGCAGCGTGAAACGGACTTGTCTGATAGGATTTCGGCCCCGCGCGCGAAAACCTGAATCCGGCATGAGCTTTCCACGCCAAGCCGTGGTTTAACCAGAGGTTCCAGCACGCGGCGCTACAGCCAGACTGACCGCAGTAAATGCATTGAAAATATTAACGGGGCATGCCGGCGCGCATCGCTTCTTGGGGGATTGATGGATCTTTGGACCGCCTTTCAGGCATTGATACTAGGCGTTGTAGAAGGGCTGACGGAGTTTCTGCCCATTTCCAGTACTGGACACCAGATTATCGTCGCGGACCTGCTCCACTTCGGTGGTGAGCGGGCCATGGCGTTCAATATCATCATCCAGCTCGGAGCGATCCTGGCGGTGGTGTGGGAATTTCGCCGCAAGATTCTCGACGTGGTCATCGGCTTGCCGACCCAGCCCAGCGCTCGACGCTTTACCGTCAACCTGTTGATCGCGTTCATGCCGGCGGTGGTATTGGGGGTGATTTTCGCCGACCTGATCCATCATTACCTGTTCAACGCAGTCACCGTGGCGTCCGCCTTGGTCATCGGCGGCATCATCATGTTGTGGGCCGAGCGCCGCGAGCATGAAGTGCATGCCGAGACCGTGGACGAAATCACCTGGAAAGATGCCTTGAAAGTCGGCTTTGCCCAGTGCCTGGCGATGATTCCTGGCACTTCGCGCTCGGGCTCGACCATCATCGGTGGCCTGCTGTTCGGCCTGTCACGCAAGACGGCTACCGAATTTTCGTTCTTCCTGGCCATGCCGACCATGGTCGGTGCCGCAGTGTATTCGGGCTATAAATACCGTGATCTGTTCGTCCCGGCGGATTTCCCGGTGTTTGCCGTCGGCTTCGTCACGGCGTTTATCTTCGCGATGATTGCGGTACGCGGGTTGCTCAAGTTCATCGCCAACCACAGCTATGCCGTGTTTGCCTGGTATCGCATCGCCTTCGGCCTGCTGATCCTGGCGACCTGGCAGTTCGGCTGGGTCGACTGGACCGCGGCCAAGCCATGATCGACCGCAGCGCGCGCCCCGCAAGGATTCAGAATCCACGACTCAAGTCGCTGGTGTTCGCCTTGGTGTGTGCGCTGCCGTTGGCCGGCTCGATGTTGATGTGGTTGCAGGGGATATCGTTGATTCCCCTGTCGGCCTACGGCATCGTCAGCGTGCTGGCGTTCTTCCTTTATTGGAGCGACAAGCGCAAGGCCCGTACCGAGCGCTGGCGTACCCCGGAGAATGTCCTGCACGCCGTGGAACTGGCCGGTGGCTGGCCTGGCGCTTTGGTGGCGCAGCAAGTGTTCCGGCACAAGACCCGCAAGGTTTCCTATCAGGCCCTGTTTTGGGCCATCGTGCTGTTGCACCAGGTGTTCTGGATCGACCAACTGTTCCTCGGCGCCCATCTGTTCGCCCTGTTCTAGAGCAGCAGTCCCACCTGGGTCCGTTTGGGCAGCTTGCTCGCCACCAACTGGTGGGAACGCTGCAATAAACCCTGCAGCTCTTCCGCGCCCAGAGGGTAGGGCACCTCCAGGATGATCCATTGGGCCCGAGCCAGATAAGGCGCCGGATGGATGCCAGGGCGGTCGCAGTGCCCCAGGAACAGGTCTTTGTCGACCTTGAACGCCAGGGAGTTACCGCGAAGTCCCTGCAGCGCAAACATCTTGTTTCCCGCGATCGAAAAAACCCGCACACCACCCCATTTGTAGTCTTCCCTGGCACCCGGCAATGCCAGGCAAAACTGCGCCACAGCGGCTTCGCTCATTCGTGCAGTGCTCATAACAGGCGCTCCCCGCGGGCGGTGAATGACTCAACCAGATGATCGATCCAGGTGCGTACCGCCTGCAGCCAGCCCCCAAGTAATGACCAGTCAGGCAGCAACTGCACCAGCGGCAAAACTATAAATGCCGTAACTGATTGATCCAAATTAGAAATTTCGATTTTCATGCTGGCAATCGTCAAAAGCGTACGCTCCTTTTGACAAAGCGGCTATCACGCTAAGAAGGGCAAGAGGTCAGGGCTGGAAAGCCGCAAGATACTCAGCAATGGGAACTCCCACCATCACCTGCGATAATGCGTTCTGAACCCAGCCACCGGGCGAATCACTCCGTGTACGACTTCAATGATTTGTATTTCTTCGTCCAGGTTGTCGACCACAACGGATTCACCAGCGCGAGTAAAAAACTCGACATCCCCAAATCGAAGCTAAGCCGGCGTATCGCATCTCTGGAGGAGCGGCTTGGTGTACGCCTGATCCAGCGGTCAACCAGAAAGTTTACGGTCACAGAGATCGGCCAAGACTACTACCGTCATTGTGTAGCGATGCTCGTAGAGGCTGACGCGGCGGAGCAAGTGGTCGAGCATTCACGCTCCGAACCTCAAGGAATCGTGCGTATCAGTTGTCCACCTGCGTTAGGCGCCATGGGTGTGAGCGACATTATTGCGGAATTCATGGTGCTGCACCCCAAAGTCCAGGTGCACATAGACAGCACAAATCGCAGGGTTGATGTGCTGGGTGAGGGGTATGACATCGCGCTGAGAGTGCGTTTCCCGCCATTGGAAGACGACAACCTTGTGATGCGAGTACTAGGCGATAGCCACCAAAAGCTGGTTGCGCGGCCTTCCTTGATAGAAGGGTTGAAGCTCGAAACCCCAAATGACTTGGCGAGCTTGCCTAGCATGGATCTAGGACCACCAAACCGTGAGCACAGGTGGACCTTTTTAGGCACGAAAGAATATCGAATCGAGGTGGTTCACGCGCCCAGATTTGTCACCTCGGATCTTGATGCGTTACACCGCGCTGCAATACAAGGGGTAGGGGTCGTACAACTACCCGAAATCATGGTGCGGCACGCCATACATGATGGGCTATTGGTGGAGGTACTACCTGAGTTTGTGCTGCGTAGCGGGCTCATCCATGCGGTCTTCCCGTCCCGAAGAGGGCTGCTACCTTCAGTCCGCGGTCTGATTGATAAGTTAGCTATGGATTTTGGCGCTAACGCCGAGGCGGACAGGGTCGCTTGTGAGAGAGCTGGAAAAGAGCATCCGGCTACGCGGTAGTCATTCCGCGCCTCACTCTCCCAGGTGCTTCACCGTATATTTCCTTGAATTTTTTGCTGAAAGCCGCTTGGGATTGATACCCGACTTGGGCGGCAATGTCGCTCAGCCCCAAATGGGAATGGCTTAGCAGGTTGAACGCTAACTCCATGCGGACTTGGGTCAATAATACCCAAGGCGAAACTCCAGCCACCCGTACGAAGGCTCGCATAAACGTTGCGCGAGACATGCTGGCGGTTTCAGCGAGACCGTCAACGGTCCACTCTTGCGCAGGATCAGCCAGCATGGACTGCCAAGCGCGGCCCAGCCGTTTATCAGACAGCAATGCCAAGGTGCCGGTGTGCTGACCGTGGCTCGCAATGTGGGCACGCAGGATCAATGTGAACAGCGCTTGGGACAAAGCATCGAGCAAGTAATGTGCGCCCACCTGATCGCTATCTGCTTCACCTCGCAACATTTCGACAAGCGCCGGCAGGGGGGCACTTTTAGGGAGGGCAGCACTTGGAATCACAAGGTGTTCGGGGAGCGCCGCGAATAACATCGACGTTCGATTGTAGTGAAAGCCTCCGCAAAGCATGTCTAGATCAGCACTAACATCTCCAATCCGATAGAGCGGCAGGGGCGCATTGGAAATCAGCCTTGGTGTGCTGGACTCAGCCGTTTTTCCAATGCTACGCATGACGTGCGGTGCACCACGAGGCAGAAGCAAAATATCCCCTGCTCGCATGGGCAGGCGTTGCCCGTCCGGAAACTCAACCCGACACTCTCCCTCCAACACAATGTGATAGGGCGCTTTGCCTAATATTTCTTGCTCGTGATCCCGTGCCCAATCGCCCTGAAACTGACACCGCAAATCCAGGCTGCCTCGGACGTTAGCCAGGCTGATGAGCTTATCGATAGAATTCATTTGAGAGCTTCGCATAAAAAATTGAGCGGATCGGACAAACTGACATCTCTCAGGGGGGGAAAACTAAGCCTGTCGAAACACTACACCAACTTCCTCAGGAGTCATGCGATGTTCAACAACTGGTCCGAAATGCTACCTACCATCCAGAAGGCCTTCGGCGGGCTTGGAAAGAGCAACCCTAAAATGGTGAAGGCTTACCTCGCTCTTGGAGAGGCCTGCGCGGAGAACGATGTGCTGGATGCCAAAACCCGGGAGTTGATTTCGATCGCGGTAGCTGTCACCACCCGCTGTGATGGTTGCATCGCTGCCCACGCGGACGCGGCGATCAAAGCAGGAGCAAGTCGTGAAGAAGTGGCGGCGGCATTAGCGACCGCAATCTCGCTCAACGCCGGCGCTGCTTACATCTATTCGTTGCGTACGCTGGAGGCGTATGACTCGCTGAAGAAATAGATCATTCCTACGCACGCGTGTGGCCTCGGTACTGCAAGGTATCGAGGCTTTTTTACACCTGCAAGATCCTCATCAGCATCTTGAGACGATCAATCAATAAATTGAGCAAGGCGCACAAAATCGGCGTTCGGATTCACCTCAGACTATCTCCACATTCAAACATTTGGAGAAGTCTCATGTTCACATCTTTTACTGCCTGGCTCCGATTTATCAGCAAAGTCGACACCTTCGCAACGTCTCTCATGCGATTGGCTATCGCCATCGTTTTTCTATGGATCGGAGCGCTGAAATTCGTTCCATATGAAGCCGACAGCATCACACCTTTTGTTGCCAATAGCCCTGTCATGTATTTCTTCTATGAACACCCCGAAGGATACAAAGCGCACCTCACTCACGAAGGTGAGTTGAACGCGGACAAGCGCGCCTGGCAAACCGAAAACAACACCTACGGTTTTTCGACCGGACTCGGGATCGTCGAAATCCTGATTGGCCTGCTCGTGCTGTCAAATTCAGTCTCGAGACGTACCGGCCTGTTGGGCGGGGCCCTGGCCTTCGGTACACCGCTGGTGACGCTTAGCTTTTTGATTACCACACCCGAAGCCTGGGTGGGTGCTCTCGGTGATGCGCAACACGGCTTCCCTTATCTGTCGGGCGCCGGGCGCCTGGTGCTTAAAGATTTACTGATGCTGGCCGGCTCCCTACCCGTGATGGCTGAATCCGCACGTCAATTGCTCCGCGAACGCTGCGCGTTATCACTTCAACCGACACTTGGAAAACCGTGATGAGAATCCTGATTGCTTTACTCCTGACTGTCGTTGCCGGCTCCGCGTTCGCTACCGAGGGCTCCGAGACTGCACGTACAGGCGTTCCACTGGACGTTGCTAGAACTCTCAGCATCACTCACACCTCCTTCGCTTGCGGTAAGTGAGCATCCGTTACACGACCGGATGCTCGTTCAACGATGAAGCGGCTTATCATAAAGCCGCGACTTGTTGTCATTTGGCGTTGGCTGCTTTTTCAATCAGGTTGGCAACGACTTTCGGGTTGGACACCATCACAACGTGCGACGCGCCTTTGACCGCGACGGTCTGTTTGGAGTGTGCCCGCTCAGCCATAAAGGCCTGTGCTTGTGCCGGGATGTTCTTATCAGCGTCGCCGTAGACAAACCAGGAAGGAATGGTTTTCCAGGCCGGTTCGGTCGATGCTTCATTCAGCGCCGCCACTGTTACGGGACGTTGAGTCGCAGCCATCAATTTGGCGTCCGCATTGGAAACGTCAGCAGCGAACTGGTGGTGGAATTTGTCTTGCTGGATATACAGATCCTTGCCGCCGTCAGCCAAGGCTACTGGAGGAGCGAGAGTAGGGCCCAGCGTGCCACCCGGGAAACGTCCGGATAACTCTGCGGTGGATTCACCCGCTTCAGGTGCAATGGCTGCAACGAACACCAGCGCTTTGACATTGGTGTTGCCGTAAGCGGCTTCGGAGATGACCGGACCACCATACGAATGACCTACCAGCACAATGGGCGTTTTGACGCTAGCGAGCACGTCGGCCACTGCTTGGGCGTCTCCTTTGAGGGAGCGCAGCGGGTTCGAGGCTGCGATCACTGGATAGCCATCTTTTTCCAGAATTTTGACGACGCCATTCCAACTGCTGGAATCAGCGAAAGCCCCGTGAACCAACACGACAGTCGGTTTGACCGGCGCAGCCATTGCTGCGGTGGCTGTCATCATCGCAGCTGCGAGGGCCAGACCTGAGAATAACTTGTTCATCTAGTGTTCCTGTGTGTGAAGAAGGTTGACGCAGTTCCACCAATTTGTGCCGGGTACAGAACTAGCCCTCCCTCTTGGGTGAGCACGTAGTCAGTCTGTGCAACGATTCAGAATCTTCTTTGCATCATGAAGACAAATAATCGTCATCAGGTTGATGCCTCTGTGGCCGGTTGCAAATCAATGCACTGCGTGGCCCATGGTCTGCCCTGAACAACACCGGGAGAACGACCAAAAAAGACAATCTTCTGTTCCGTTTTCTGAAATGGCCGCGACCGTACCCACGTCGACACTCATGCGTAAGCGATCTCATGCTGCGTATCGCCCTGGGTCTTTTGGGCGGAAAGGTTGGATGCGTGTTCACAAGGCTCTATCAACATTGTTTCATCCTGCACAATTAAGCCATGACATCTCTGCCCATTCTCTAAGGCGCCTTTGTTGGAGAAACTGATCCCATAAGCGATCAACCGCTGGAGTTGTCGCAGCGTTCTCCATAACTGGGAGATTCCAATGTTTGGCACTACTCAATCCTGCCCTGGTGGCTCCTGTCCGGATACTTCAATCGTGCTTCATCGTGAGCAGGAAGCGGGCTTTTTGCTTCCCCAGTTCATGGGAGCCTTGGCAAGTGAGACCAGCGGATTAGGCATGGCTGATATGTGCCAATCGCAATCAGGCCAAGGTTTGTTTCCGAGGCTTTGCGCCTCACTGATGCATTCGCTCCGGTCCTTATTCCTCAAATGAAACTGGACAGCCAGGTGCTGTGCATTCCCTACAGAGAACTGAAATGAGCTACGACTTCGATCTATTTGTCATTGGTGCCGGCTCGGGTGGAGTGCGTGCTGCACGGTTTGCAGCAGGATTTGGTGCAAAAGTAGCGGTTGCCGAAAGTCGATACTTAGGCGGCACGTGTGTGAATGTCGGCTGCGTTCCAAAAAAGTTGTTGGTTTACGGTGCCCATTTTGCTGATGACTTCGAACAGGCCGAAAGCTTCGGCTGGACAGCGGGCAAGGCGAATTTCGACTGGCCATTGCTTATTGCGAACAAGAACCGTGAGATCGATCGTCTCAATGGCATCTACCGTGAGCTTTTGATTAACAGCGGCGTCACGTTGCTCGAAGGCCACGCGCGATTAGCCGATGCGAACCACGTCGATATAAACGGCCAGCGTTTCAGCGCTGAGCGGATTTTGATTGCGACTGGCGGGTGGCCGCAGATTCCGGAGATTCCGGGACATGAATATGCGATCACTTCGAATGAAGCGTTCTTCCTGAAAGAGCTGCCCAAGCGAATCCTGGTGGTCGGAGGAGGTTACATTGCCGTGGAATTCGCTGGCATTTTCAACGGGCTGGGAGCTGATACCCGGCTGCTATATCGAGGCGATCTGTTTTTGCGAGGATTCGATCAATCAGTGCGTATTCATTTGGCAGAGGAACTGACCAAGCGCGGTCTGCGGTTAGATTTCAACACTGACATTGTCCAAATTGATAAGCAGGCCAATGGAAGCTTGCTCGCGACGCTAAAGGATGGAACGCAACTGGAAACTGACAGCATCTTCTACGCCACTGGTCGCAGGCCAATGCTCGATAACCTGGGGCTGGAAAATACCCGCGTGGAATTTAACGAGGCTGGCTACATTGACGTGAATGAGCACTTCGAAACTCGCGAGCCGTCCATTTTGGCTCTGGGTGACGTTATTGGCGGTGTCCAATTGACACCCGTTGCGACAGCAGAGGGCATGGCGGTTGCCCGTCGATTGTTCAAACCTGAGCAGTATCGCCCGGTCGACTATCGCCATATTCCAACTGCGGTGTTCAGCCAGCCAAATATTGGTACGGTAGGCCTCACCGAGGAGCAAGCGATTGAGCAAGGCCACAAAGTGGTGGTGTTCGAGAGCCGGTTCCGACCCATGAAATTGACGCTCACCGAGTCGCCAGAACAGACGCTGATGAAGCTGGTAGTGGACGCAGAATCTGATCGAGTATTGGGATGCCACATGGTCGGTCCGGACGCGGGGGATATCATTCAAGGCTTGGCGATTGCTCTTAAGGCGGGTGCCACCAAACGACTTTTTGATGACACGATTGGCGTTCATCCGACCTCCGCAGAAGAGTTCGTTACCCTCCGTACGGCGGTGAGTAGCAGGTGACGGGGGATGGCGATTCCCTTTTTGCCCTTAGCGCCATCCTCTCAGGAGATGGCGTATTTGCCGTCCGCCGTCGTATGACACTGATCGATTTAAAGGTTAAGCGATAGGAGTGAGCAGGAACATAAAGCGCACCCTGATCTGATCAGGATGCGCCTATTTCATTTTTGCTTGATCAGGAATTTTCGAGTGAGATTCGCGACATCTTCCAGCCGGGTGTCCATAACAAAATGTCCGCCGTCGAGGATCGCAATCTCAGCATTGGGCAAATCCCGGTGAAAAGCTTCAGCTCCTGCAACGGTAAAGGCCAAATCATGCTTGCCCCAGACAACCAATGTAGGCAGCTGATGTTCACGCAGCCATTTCTGCCACGCCGGGTATGCATCCAGGTTAGTGCGATAGTCGTAAATCAGCTCCATTTGAATCGCACCTTCACCGGGGCGGTTGAGGAATGCCACTTCGTCTTGCCATAAATCGGGGTTGTACGCTGTGACGTCTGGATCGCTGCCGACATGCCGCTGTCGTGTTACGTCCAGGGATAAATGAGCAGCCTGAAACTTGGCCTCATAGGCATTGCGATCAGCCCAGTAGGCTTTGCGGCTGTCCCACATCTTGCCCAAACCTTCTGCATAGACATTGCCATTTTGGAACACCATCGAGGTTATGGCTTCCGGTCTCGCCATCGCTAATCGCATACCGACGGGAGCGCCGTAGTCTTGCATAAACAGGCTGTATCGTTTGAGCCCGA
This sequence comes from Pseudomonas sp. ES3-33, assembly GCF_000952175.1. Taxonomy (NCBI): domain Bacteria; kingdom Pseudomonadati; phylum Pseudomonadota; class Gammaproteobacteria; order Pseudomonadales; family Pseudomonadaceae; genus Pseudomonas; species Pseudomonas sp. ES3-33. The sequence continues at coordinate 40,314 of NZ_JZRI01000120.1, forward strand.
CTGAATCTGTAAAGTGCTCCATCACCTTCGCGAGGTGATCAAATGTGTAGACGAACTTGTCTGGTGGGGGCGCATCGCTGTTACCGAAGCCTGGGTAGTCCGGAGCAATGAGGTGGAAACGGTTGCCCAATTGCTTCATGAGGTCGTCGTACATACGAGACGAGCTGGGCACTCCATGAAGGAGTAACACGGAGGGGGCGCTGGGGTCGCCAATTTCTCGATAGGCAATATTTACGCCATCGACTGTCACTTGGCGATACTGCATTTTTGGCGTTTCCCCTTGGGCGTGTCCGAAGCCCAAAAGCAAAGTCAGAACTGGAAAGCAGAGGTATTTAAGTAAGGGCATCACCGGTACTCCAGTGGGTGCAGAGCTAATCTGCGGAGAAATCTGGTCAGCGCGTTGATGTTGTTTTGCGCTGTATCCAATACTTGATAAACCGCTGAGTCTGAGGAATGACTAAACGAGACAATGCGGTATTTCACCTGATGAAAGAATCATGAGGGCGGATGTTGCCGACACAGGGCTGGCCATCTTCGCGGTGGCGGTGATCACGAAAGTCCCATTGCATTTTGGGAGGCTCGGTTGAGAATAATAGGCTGATACCTGCTAGGCCAATTGCCGCGCAACGGTCAGATATACACTGCCTTACGAACCCAATCTTTCGGTGATCCAATGCTTCTAAGACATTTGCGGTATCTGTTGGCAGTAGCTGACCACGGTGGCTTTACCCGGGCCGCAGAAGTCCTTCATGTGTCTCAGCCGACACTGTCGCAGCAGATCCGGCAGCTGGAAGAAACGCTTGGCGTCAGCCTTTTTGACCGTACATCCCGGACTGTCAAACCCACAGATGCTGGACTAGCCTACATCGAATGCGCCCGGCGCGTACTGGTGGAGCTGGCGGCGGGTAAACGGGCGTTGCACGATGTGAAAGACCTGTCCCGTGGCACGTTAAGGCTCGCCATGGCCCCAACGTTCATGGCGTACGTTTTGGGTCCTTTAGTGCGTGATTACATCTCCCAATTCCCGAACATTCGCTTAGAGATCTTCGAGCTGTCGATGGGCGATATCGAAACGGGGTTGGTCGATGATTCGCTGGATATAGCTGTGGCATTTGACCAAGTGAGAAACGCCGATATCGAATCAATCCCGGCCTTTGTCGAGACACTTGGTCTGATGGTTGGGCGCGCTCACCCACTCTATGACTGCCAGGATGCACTCACGACGGACCAGTTAGCTCAACTGGATTTTGCTTTGCTGACCCCTGACTTCGCTACGCGCATTTGTATCGATGAGTACTTCGCCAAGACGAAAATCACGCCCAAGGTGACGATTCAGGTCAACTCCGTGAACACGTTGCTTGAAGTCATCCGAAACACCGCGGTCGCCACCATTCTTCCTGAACCCATTGCCACGCAGGATCGTGCTTTGCACAAGCTGGCCTTGCTCGACAAGGCGCCTCAACGTGGCGTGTCGATTCTGAGGCGAAAAAATAACTACCACAGTGCAGCATCGGTCGCGTTCATGAATTTGATGCTTGGATCCGCGGCAGTGGGCCGAGAATAGAGTGCTGACCATTACGCCCAGTGAAATGCTGGATTGTAAATAATGGTAATTCCTCTGTTTGGTAGCGAAGAGCAAGATGACTCCATCGACACGATCACCGGGTCGAACCCAAAAACAACCGGAGTACGTCATGTCCCAACAACCCATCAAACTTTATCGTCACCCACTGTCTGGTCACGCGCATCGTGTCGAATTGATGCTCTCACTGCTCGGCCAGCCAACAGAGTTGATATTTGTGGATCTGATGAAGGGCGCGCACAAACTGCCGGAATTCCTGGCGCTCAACAGCTTCGGCCAAGTACCGGTGATCGATGATAACGGCACCGTTTTAGCTGACTCGAACGCCATTCTGGTCTATCTCGCAACTAAATACGGCAACGGTGAGTGGCTGCCGAGTGATCCCGTAGCGCAAGCAAAAGTACAACGCTGGTTGTCAGTTGCCGCCGGGCAGATCAACTCAGGCCCCGCTACCGCCCGACTGATCACTGTGTTCGGTGCCGGCTACAATGCGCAGGATGCGATCAGCAAGTCTCACACCCTGCTGACGGTGATGGAGCAAGAGCTGGGTAAAAGTAAATTCCTGGCTGGCGACAAACCGACCGTTGCAGATGTAGCAGCCTACACCTACGTCTCCCACGCCCCAGAAGGTAATGTTGCACTGACTGACTATCCTAACGTTCGTGCTTGGTTGAGCAGTATTGAGGCATTGCCAAATTTCGTAGGTATGCAGCGTACTGCCAAGGGCTTGCAGCAAGCTTGATACTACTGTCGGAGCTACCCGGGGAAAAATTCCGGGTAGGCTTCGCTAACTCAACTACGATCTCTTCGAATTTTTGCCTGTTGCACCATTCATCTGGATAGGGTTTGCACCAGTCGCTCCAGGCGACACTTTTTTGCATCTATGTCTGCTCGCTCTCGCGATCAGATCTTGCTGTCCCTACATCACGGCAGAGTCGCCTATGGATCGCTTTCAGGAAATGCAGATATTCATGACGGTGGCCGAAGAAGAAGGTTTTGCGGCCGCCGCCCGTCGTTTGAATATTTCCCCTCCCAGCGTTACCCGTGCCATTGCCGCTATGGAGGAACGCATCGGCACTCAGTTGCTCTCACGCACAACTCGAAGCTTGCACTTGACTGAGGCAGGGCAACGGTACCTGGATGATTGCCGGCGAATACTCGGTGAGGTCAATGAAGCCGAGGAAGCTGCTGCTGGCAGCTACTCGATTCCATGTGGGCACCTGACGGTGACAGCTCCCGTGCTTTTCGGAGAGTTGTACATTGCGCCTTTGCTGGCTGAGTACCTGGATCAATTTCCTTCTGTACATCTACACGCGTTACTGGTCGACCGCGTGACAAGCATGGTCGATGAAGGTATCGATGTGGCGATCCGTATTGGCCATTTGCACGAGAATAATCAGCACGCTATCAAAGTTGGCGAGGTGCGCCAGGTAATTTGTGGCGCCCCCAAGTATTTCGAGGAATTCGGCAGGCCCCGCCATCCTGGAGAATTAGGTTCCGCCAAAATCGTTATGTCTTCCGCGAGCCATTTGTTGAGCGATTGGCAATTTGAGAATGAAGGAAATGCACTGAGCTTTCGTTTCGATCCGCAGCTAGTCGTTACCGCAAATCAAGCTGCCATCAATATTGCTTGTCTGGGCTGGGGTGTGACACGCGTGTTGTCCTACCAGGTGGCTAGTCAGGTAGCCGCCGGTGAACTGGAAGTGGTACTCCAGGATTTTGAACCGCCCGCTTTGCCCATCCAGGTCGTTTACCTCAAGAGTAACCGCGTACCAGCGAAGATACGTACGTTCGTGGATTTCCTCACGGAACGCCTGGGATGTGATGCGGCGCTTCGACCTCCCAGGAAAAGTACGCTCTGATGGACCGTTTTCATGAAATGCTCATGTTTGAAGCGCTCTCAGAGCGGCCAAGCCTGGCGGCAGCTGCGCGCCGTCTGAACGTTTCTGGCCCGACAGTCGTTCGCGCGATTGCTCGGTTGGAGACGCGTCTCGGGGTGCCGTTATTGCAACGCAGCACTCGTGGAGTGTCGTTGACTGAGTCGGGTGTTGTATTTATGGCTGACTGCTCCCGCATCCTCAAAGAAATCGAAGACGCAGAAGCATCAGCTAAAGGCCTTCATGTTCAGGCTCAGGGTAATCTGACTGTATTGCTTCCACTCCTTTTCAGCCGCTATGTAATGACGCCTTTGCTTGCGAATTACATGGGGTTTTATCCCGAAGTCACAATATTCGCCCATTATCATGATCGTTTTCCGAACATGAACGAGGAGGGGCTTGACGTTGCGGTGCTGGTCGGAAATTTGCCCAGTTCCTCGTTGATAGCAAGGCCGGTTGGCTACGTTCGTACGATCGTATGCGCCAGCCCCACCTATCTCGAAGCCCATGGTGTGCCCGCCGAGCCGGAGGATCTCAAAAGTCACCGGCTGATTGGCATTCAAGCTTATCGGGAGAAGATCAACTGGGATTTTTCCAGACATGGTGTTCCATCCACCATCAAGGCCCGATCACGCGTCAGCTGCACCACCGTTCAAGCTGCCATCGATGCAGCGGCTTATGGCGCGGGGCTTACGCGCTGCCTCAGTTATCCTGCCTACGATTATTTAAATGGCGGTCGGCTACGCAGGGTGTTGCAACCTTTCGAACTGCCAGCGCTTCCAGTTCATGTCGTTTACCGGGAAGGGCGTAGAGCTTCAATGAGAGTGCGCAGTTTTGTCGACCACATTGTCGAAGGCCTGCGCGAACATCCGGCAATGTTGCCCGACGCTCATTGAGCGTTCGGCGATCCCGGACTGACGTCGCTGACTAGTTTCATTTGGCGTTCGCTGCCTTTTCGATCAGGCTGGGCCGCTAAGGCCAGACCTGCAAATATCTTTTTCATCTGTGTTCCTGTGCATGACGGGAGATGGATTGTGGAGCGACAGGAATAGTTAAACCGCTAGCTGTATCCCCTATGTGTCCCCGTATCCAGTGCTACGCATGGAAATGTATCTAGCGCCGCCTTTGCTACAAACCGACACAAAGCTCCCCCAGCATTTCAGCAGGCGAAACATTGGATTGTGTTTTGTGTTTGTTCTCACCAAAGCGATTAAGGCGGACCATGCGTTCAGGCACTTTATAAAACACCTGACTGCGGAGACACCTATGAAACGAGTACTCATGCTGTTAGCCAATGGTGTCGAACCCATGGAAATGGCGGCTTTCACCGACGTGCTCGGCTGGGCCGATTTGCTCGGTGATTGTCCTATTGAGTTAGTCAATGCAGGCCTTCGCAGAAAAATCATCACCACATTTAGTCTCACGCTTAATCCAGGTTTTCTGCTTCGTGATTTGGACGTGAGTAGCTTTGATGCGCTGGCTTTACCGGGTGGTTTCGAACCGGCAGGATTCTATGAAGAAGCTCTGAGTGAGCCTTTTCTTGAAACCATTCGCCACTTTGTTGATGCCGGCAAACCCGTCGCCAGCGTTTGTGTGTCGTCGGTGTGCTTGGGTGTTGCGGGCGTGTTGCGTGGCAAGAACGCGACGACCTATCACCAGGAAGGCGGAAAGCGCAAAAACCAGTTAGTGGAAACCGGTGCTTTATTCGTAGACCGACCAGTCGTTGTCCACGACAACATTATCACTTCCAGCGGTCCAGGCACGGCCACAGAAGTCGCCTTTTTGCTGTTGGAAAAACTGACCAGTTCTGAAAACGCGACTTACATCCGCCAAAAAATGCGCTTCGCTACACCTGATCGTGACTGGTATGACAAGCCGCAAGTGGCCTAGCTCCCGCTCAATACTCTATATCAACTTCTCAAGGTATTTGTATGACTGATACGGCTCTCATCGTCGTTGATATTCAGAACGACTATTTCCGGGAAAAAGCTCTACAAGTTGTCGTAAGGACCGTCGTTGGCACTGAAGTAAATGACGTAAGGGCGTGCGGTACGCCGTTGTGCCTCGCAGATACGTGTAGCGCTCCGGCCTGCAAGGTGTTGAATTGATGATATCGGTGGGTGCAGGTGAACATCTCGCCGGTGAAGCCATCGATAGACGCCGGGGAAGTGAGTGAATTGCACCTGTTTACGAATACGTAGAGGTGATCATGAATAATACTGATGAGCAAGGGGCTTCACCCTGGCATGCTGGTGAGCGGCGGTTGCAAGAAAGTGTCGGCGTGGCGCAGCAGATGGAGCACTTTGGGCGAAAGGTTGTTCGCGACTACATGCCGGATCAGCATCGCTCGTTCTACAGCCAGCTACCTTATCTAGTGGTAGGTGCGGTCGATGAACAAGGCATCCCTTGGGCGACGTTGATAGAAGGCCCTCCAGGGTTTGTTCACTCACCCGACCCACGCAGCTTGCAGCTCGACCGCCTCCCCGCAGACGGCGACCCAGTCAAACCTGCCTTGGGAATGGGCGCCGCAGTCGGGCTACTGGGCATCGATCTGAAGACCCGAAGGCGCAATCGTATGAACGGCAATATCAACACCGTCTCCTCTGACGGTGTTGCCGTTTCTGTCGTGCACGCTTTTGGCAACTGTCCTCAATACATCCAATTGCGAAGTGTCGAGCCGGTCAGCGTTGGGCGTTCCTCATCCAATGTTTTAGCGCAACGTCTACACGAACTGGACGAGGCGGCCAGAGAGATTATTCGCAAGGCAGACACGTTCTTCCTCGCCAGCTACGTCGACCTCGAAGGAGACTCATCCAGTCGCTCGGTTGACGTTTCGCACCGCGGAGGTAATCCAGGTTTTGTCAGGGTCGAAGGCAACGTGCTGACGATTCCCGATTTCGCCGGCAATCTGCATTTCAATACATTGGGCAACCTGTTGCTCAACCCTAAAGCCGGTTTGGTTTTTGTCGACTTCTCGTCAGGTGATGTGCTCCAAGTGGCCGGGCGCACGGAGCTTATTCTTGAGGGGCCGCAGATCGCTGCATTCCAAGGGGCAGAAAGACTCTGGACCTTGACGGTGGAGCATGTCGTCCTAAGGCGCGCCGTGTTGGCGCTGCGCTGGGTATTCGAGAGTTTTTCGCCGAACAGTATGATGACCGGCAGCTGGGAAAAAGCTGAAGGTCGTTTACAGGCCGATGCCCTGCGCGACCAATGGCGGCATCTGCGCGTCACCCGAATCGTTGAAGAGAGCAGCACCATCAGCTCTTTTTATCTGGAACCCGACGATGGCGCGGGATTGCCGCGATTCGAGGCGGGCCAGCATTTACCGGTACGGTTTAGCCTGGTTGATGGGCAGCCGCCGGTTGTCAGGACTTACAGTGTGTCGAGTGCACCGTCTGACAACTTCTTCCGGATCAGCGTCAAGCGTGACGGGTTGATTTCGTCGCATTTGCACGACCAGATTCGGGCGGGGGATCTGATCGAAGCCCGTGCCCCTCAGGGACGATTTACAGTGAAGGCGGATGAGCATCGGCCATTGGTTCTATTGGCCGCTGGGGTCGGGGTCACGCCGCTGCTGTCGATGCTGCGCGAAGTGATCTACGAAGGAGAGCGAATTCGTCGCACTCGGCCGACCTGGTTTATTCAGAGTGCCCGCAGTCTGGCGGAGCTGGCATTTCGGGATGAGCTGTTTGAACTAGCAACCCGTGCGAAGGATAAAATTCGTGCATTGCGACTTCTGAGTCAGCCTGAGCAGCACGCTCGCGAGGGCGAGGACTTCGAATTGGCTGGACGTGTGGACGTCGCTCTACTCAAGGCGCTTTTACCCCTGGATGATTACGACTTTTACTTGTGCGGCCCAGGCGCGTTTACCCAGGCGTTATACGATGGGCTACGTGAACTCCGCATTGGCGATGATCGCATTCACGCTGAAACTTTCGGGCCTTCGACCTTGGTTCGGCTACGCGATCAGTTGACCCCGGCGGTCGAACAAGTTCCGGCAGCCAGTACCCCGGTAAAAGTACTGTTCGCGACTTCTGCTAAAGAGGCGCGTTGGGAGCCAGGCAACGGCAGCTTGCTGGAGTTGGCTGAAAGTCGTGGTCTGAATCCGGACTTCAGTTGCCGCGGCGGGTCGTGTGGGACTTGTCGTACAAAGCTGATCAGTGGGGAGGTGCACTATGTGAACTTGCCCGCTGAAATGCCGGCTCAGGGAGAGGTCTTGATTTGCTGCGCAGTGCCAGCGCAAAGCAAGGAGGGCGACGCCCCCCTGGTTTTGGATCTGTAGCATGAATGCCTTCTCTATCGCTCATCCCGCGAGACGCGGGTTGAGCGCATGCGCCAAACCGCCTTCACGGTCGAGTTGAGCGAGGTCATCAAATCCACCTACATGCCAGTCGCCGATGAAAATTTGCGGAACCGTGCGACGGCCGCTGCGATTTATCATTTCCACCTTTTGATCAACTGACTGCACGTCGATTTCGGTATAAGAAACACCTTTAGAGTTGAGCAGCTGCTTGGCACCACGGCAGTAAGGGCAGGTGCTGGTTGTGTACATAATGACTTCAGGCATGAAGAGTGCTCCTCGTTTAGACAACTTTAGGCTGCGGCTTTTTCTACCCGAGCGTGTACAGCGCAGGTATCCGGGTGCTGTGCCAACGATTTGAAGCTGCGATTATCAGAATCAAGAGCGTCAACCGATCCGGTTTCGATGTCGTAGACCCATCCATGCAAATTCAACAAGCCTTTTTCCTGAGCGATGCGCACGCTTGGGTGAGTCTGGATGTTCGCCAATTGTGCGATGACATTTTCCCGAACCATTGAGCTTACTTTTGCTGCGTCGTTGACGTGAGAACGAGAATCGTTAATGACTTTCGCGGACTCTGCATGCTGCAGCCAACCGGCGACGGCAGGAAGGTGATCCATGCATTTGCATTTGGCGACAGCCGTCATTGCACCGCAATCCGAATGACCGCAAATGACGATATCGGTCACCCCGAGCACCGCCACGGCGTATTCGACCGTTGCCGACACACCGCCCGGGTGGGGGCTATACGACGGCACGATATTCCCCGCGTTTCGGATCACGAACAGTTCGCCAGGTTCTTGTTGCGTCAACAGTTCTGGTACTACGCGGCTATCGGAACACGTGATGAACAACGTGCCTGGATGCTGCGTGGTGGCCAGGTGTTTGAACAGGTCCGTCCGTTGCGGAAATGCTTCTTTCTGAAACTTTAAAAAACCTTCAATGAGCGCTTTCATGGGATTAGCCTTTTGCAAGTAGTTAAGTTGGGTAACATTCAATTAGTGCAGCCGCGACCTATCACGCTGTATTCAAGGACTCGGGTGTCACCGTGGGAATTCTTGTAAGTCATTTGCACTGGCACTGGACCGCAGACGTCTGCTGCTTCAGTGATGTTGATGACCTTGGCAATATCCAAGTGCACGCCATAGACATACGGAGTGGCTTCTGGCGCAGCCGAAGCTTCCTGTGCATAGGCCGACAACGAAGCTGTCAGGGACAGGGCGAGAAACAGAATTTTTTTCATGACGCATCCTCCATTTAGATTTGGTGAGTCGGTGAAGTGGGTTAATGTGTTAAAGCAGGCCCGCTACGAGTGCGGGCCGAATTACATTTCCAGTCGCCTTCTTAGAAAGGACGCAGTGGCAGGAACTTCCCGTCGAGGGTGATCACTGCGCGGTGGCCGCCTTCAGGATCTTCAACTTTTTTCATATCGAGCTTGAAGTTAATCGCGCTGATGATGCCGTCGCCGAACTGTTCGTGGACCAAGGCCTTCAAAGTCGTGCCGTAGATTTGGATCATCTCGTAGAACCGGTAGATGGTAGGATCCGTAGGGACACCCGAAAGGCTGCCACGCAGTGGGATGATTTGCAGGCGCGCTACCGAGTCGGCGTCCAGGTCCAGCTTTTTACCGATCACTTTCGCGGCAGTTTCTGGAAGAGGGTGCTGGCCGAGAAGGGCTGCGGTCACGTAGGCCAGACCGAGGCCGGTGCCTTCTGCCATGTCTTCGAACGACAGGTTTTTGCGGGCTTTGGCGTCTAGAATTTTAGCGGTCAGTTCAAGACTGGTGTCGTTGTAAGCGTGGGACTGTTGCATGGTGTTGCTCCTATCGGATGCTTGGGTAAGAGTTGCTGGATGAGTGTTGCTTGGTGTGAAGCCATGTTCTGCCGTTTGCTCGATAGCGTCCAAGACCGATAAACAATGCGTCGCATAAGCCCTGCCTATAGGTTTAAAACGGAGTGCTCATGAACGTTGGGAACTCGGAAGCAATACTGCTGATTCCGGGTATTCACATTGGTCGAAAAAAAATAATCGCATTGCTGCACGAGCGGGATGGCGAGACAAAAGAGCCCGCGTAAGGCGGGCTCAGCGGGCATCTGCATTTATTGGGGAGAGGCAGCTGGTCGTATAGCGCTGCTTTTCTATGCGTGTTCGTCAGTTAGCGCGAGTATTCCGCCCTCCTCAAAGACCCAGGTCGGAAAGGCTTGGATAATCGTCCGGACGACGGCCTAGCGGCCACCGAAACTTTCGTTCTGACTCTTTGATAGGCATGTCGTTGATGCAGGCAAAACGGTTTGCCATTAAACCGTTCTCTGCGAATTCCCAGTTTTCGTTCCCGTACGAGCGGTACCAATTCCCGGAATCATCGCGCCACTCATAGGCATACCGGACAGCAATACGATTGTCGGTAAACGCCCATAACTCCTTGATAAGTCGATACTCCAACTCCTTATTCCATTTTCGCGTAAGGAACGCCTGAGCCTCAGCCCGGTTGACTGCAAAATCGACGCGATTGCGCCACTGGGTATCGGTGGTATAGGCCAATGCGACTTTTTCAGCATCTCGGCTGTTCCATCCATCTTCAGCCAGGCGAACTTTGAGTGTTGCAGACTCGCGGTCAAACGGTGGTAGCGGGGGACGGGTCTCAGATTCAGCCATGATGACTACTCCACATTGAGGTACCTCGGGATAAAATCCGTGGTTAGCTAAAAGCTTAGTTAAGTCAGGAACCATCAGGGCGCCTACCGAGCATTTCTAGATCAAATACATCAGCAGGTATGAGAGGTGACCTTCGGGAATTGATCAACCTTCAGTTGTTGCTTCATTCGCTAGCGCCCTGTGTAAAAGCGGGTTGGCGGCGATGTGAGAGTAGCGGTTGAGCAGTCCAGGAATCGAACGAACTAATGCACCGCCCAAACGACTTGGCGTCAGGACGTCAGGCTTGCTGTACGAACGCCAGCCGCACTGCAAATCCAATCAGGAGGGTACCGAAAAGCCATTGCTGAACTCGTTGCGCGGTCACGCTACGCTCTAACCAACGCCCTACCCAAGCGCTGGCGGTGGCATAAATGCTGTCGAAAATCAGACCGGTGATTACGAGTACTGCACCCAGTATTGCAAATTGCTCCGATACCGACGATCGATTCGGATCGATGAATTGCGGCAGTAGCACTGAGCAAAAAAGTAGTGCTTTCGGATTGAGTAAATTGGTGAAAAGCCCCCGCCGGATAGCCGCGCTCAAGCTCGGTGTTACATTTCCAGTCTCTGTAGTGGCAGGTGAACGCTTGCCACTGGTTTTGAACATCTGAATCCCTATCCAAAGTAGATAGGCTGCTCCTGCATATTTGACGATATCAAAAGTCCAAGGTAGCACCTTAAACATTGTTGCCAATCCCATAGCGGTCAGAGCCACATGGCAGGCACGCGCCAACGCGAGCCCGAGCGCAGTCGCCAGCGCTGCGGTTCTACCTTGTTTCGCACCCGTTTGAAGTAGCAGGATCATGTCCGGACCGGGCATTAGAAAAATCATCGAGAGAGCGAGGAGGTACAGCGCTTTGTCTTCCATATTCGTGTGGCTCGGTAGGAGATGAGGGAGACAATTTTAGAGGGAAGGGGTAGGGCAGGTGGTTGCGTATTGAACTCCCAAATCTACGTTTTTTGGCAGAATCTGCGCTTTGATAATTAGAACAGGAGCCTGTATGCCAACTGATCATTTTCCGCAAATCAGGCTTGGGCGGCTGCGCTTTTGCCTGGCTAATGCCAGGAAGGGACCGCCAGGGCGTGCCGCTACTTCCCTTTATCAGTTTCTATGGCGCTGAAGTGATCACTCAGCGTGCCTTGGAAATGTTCAATCAGGAAGTTTACGAAGACGCGTGTTTTAGCTGGCAGTTCTTTCCTGGCCGAGTAGTAGACGGAGATTGAGCCCAGATCGACATACCATTCTGGTAATAGCCGTATCAGCTCACCCCGTTGTAACCAGGGCCATGCTCGCTCCAGAGGCACCAATGCCACGCCCAGCCCCATCAGGGCGCACATGCACAGGGCTTGCGGATCATTCATGATGGCTGTTGGTTTCAGGCTCAGATCAAAGGTTTCGCCAGCCGAACTGCGCAACGTCCAGGTGCGTAATCGGTTGGTGTCGGTCGATCGCACGACAATGCCATCCTGGCCCTGCAAGTCCGCCGGCACAATGGGCAATGGCTTGCCTTGGAGCCACTCCGGAGCCGCTACAGCAACGAGGTGTAGCTTGGCCAGTTCACGCGCCACCACGCCCGGGCTTAATTCCAGGCCGCCGCCAATCGCAACGTCAAAACCTTCACCTATCAAATCAACGCGTCGGATTTCGAGGTGCCAATCGGGCACGACGGAAGGATACCGTTGCTTGAACGTTTTCAGCAGAGGCAGCACGTAGTCATAGGCAAAGGACGGAGACATGTTGACCCGCAGCCGACCGGCGGGCACATCGCGTGAGTCGCCGAGTTGAGCCATTGCGCCTTGAATCGTTTCGACACTACCCGCCACCTGTGCATATAGCGCCTCACCGGCTTCGGTAAGGGACAGACTTCGCGTGCTGCGTTGAAACAGTCGGGTGCCTAATTTTGTTTCCAGGCGGGCAATGTTTTTGCTCACTGCCGCGGCGGAAATGCCCATCCGCCGAGCCGCTTCGGAAAAACTGCGAGCTTCGGCGGCTCTGACAAATGATTCCAGGTTGCCCAAACTGTCCACGCTTATCTCCAACTTTTGGTTGAAGCTGATTCTACTGATTGATGACTAATTCGGTGGTGAATTTCAGCCCATAGTGGTGGCCGACTGAATTTCACACTCAAAACAGGTGGAGCGTAATGGGGAAAATATTAATCACCGGCGCGACCGGTAAACTGGGTAGCGCAGTAGTGCGCTCACTGGTCCGGAAGGTGCCTGCGGCAGATGTCGTCGCCTTGGTTCGAGAGGGGAGCAAAGCGCAGTGGTTGTCGGACCTGGGCGTCGAAGTGCGGCTGGGCGATTACACTGACGTCGAATCCCTGGTCAAAGCCTTCGCCGGGGTGGAAAAAATCTACCTGGTGTCAGCCGTTGCTTTCAGCGATCGGGTGGGGCAACACAGAAACGTCATTCATGCGGCACGTATGGCGGGTGTTCGACATGTGTTCTACACCAGCATTCAGCGCGTTAGCGATGACTATTGTCCTATTGAAGGTGTCACTGCCAGCGACCTCGAAACAGAGGCGATGCTTAAATCATCCGGGCTGGATTACACCATCGTCCGGCATCCGCTGTATGCCGACGTGCTTGCGATGTACATCGGCAAAGATGCTCCGCAGAAGGGCTTCAGCGCACCCGCCGGTCAGGGGCGGGTGGCCCTGACGAACATTGATGAGCTAGCTGAAGGCGGGGCAACCCTGCTCAGTCAGCCGGGTCACGAGCATCGAGCTTATCTGCTCAATAGCGGACAAACCTGGTCGTTCGCAGACATCGCCGCCGCGCTTTCGCGCATAACCGGTAAAGCCGTTCATTATCAGCCGATCGCGACCGCAACCTTCATCGCCGCCCGCGAAGCCGAAGGTTGGCCACCTCATGTCGCGACCTTCATTGGCGATTGGTATCGCGCTATCGAGAAAGGCGCATTTGATCAAACCAGTCGTACCCTTGAAGAACTGCTAGGTCGAAAGCCCAAAGATCTTGAGGACATCGTTAGAGATGCCTTCAAGCTCTGACGGTTCAGTGGGCTGCCCTACATCCCCATTAAGTCGAGCGCTGCGCTTATCGGCGACCGTAGCGTCTTGGCTGAGCCAATGAGTGAGCATCGAAGAGAAGGGCCTTGCGGGGCCTTTTTTGACGGTGAACCGGGTTTTGCTGGATAAAAAGCATAGGCCCAATGACCTTCGCTAAAAAACTCCTGGCACTGTCATGCGAAGACAGGCAGATGCCGAAGCTCTCCCGGCCTGAGCATATAAGCTCAGACTTTCTTTTTAGTGATCGAATTCTCCGACACAATCTCACGTACGACGTTGACGAAAGCCCGAAGTCCCGCTGGCATATGGCGATTCGCAGGATAGTAAAGGCGCAGCCCCGGGTACGAAGGTGTCCAGTCCTCCAGCACTCGCATGAGCTTTCCGGACGAAATATGAGCAGAAGCAGCGAAATCATTAGTCCAGGCTATGCCGGCGCCTTGCAAAGCAGCCTCTAACATCAAGTGGTGGCTGTCGAGCGTCAACGACCCGCTGACATCTATTGATTGCTCTTCACCGCGCTTCTCGAATTCCCATTTGTAGATCGAACCACTGGGGAAGCGCACGCGTATGCAGTTGTGTGCGAGCAGGTCTATCGGAACCTTTGGTTTTTTGCATTTCGCGAAATACTGGGGGGAAGCGACCACCGCAAAACGGAGCGGGGGAGTGATCGCAATGGCGATCATGTCCTGCGGAACGCTTTCCGCCAACCGTATGCCGGCGTCGAATCCACCAGCAACGATGTCAACCAGACTTCTATCGGTAACGATGTCTACCCGCATGTCGGGATAACGCCTTAGGTACTCCAGTACCACTGGCGTCAGCACCATTTGCGCAGCACCTTCGGAGGTGTTCAGGCGTAGGGTTCCCGCCGGCGTATCGCGGAATTCGCTTACCGCCTCCATGGCCGCGGATATATCACGCAGAGCGGGCTGCACACGAACCAGAAATTGCTCCCCGGCTTCAGACAGAGAAACGCTTCGCGTGGTTCTGTGGAACAACCTCACGCCAAGGCGTTTCTCCAGTGCAGCGATCGCATGACTGAGTGCTGATGGCGACATTCCCAATTCCACGGCCGCACGACGAAAACTGCGATGAGTAGAAACGGCGACTACGGCGTTCAGCTCGAGTAGCCCGGATTTCTGCATTGTGCTAATTCCTGCATCAGTTCATCCGATATTAGCCTGATTGTTTGCGACAGTGCTGAGGCTTATCTTGGTCCACAGCAACTTTACGCGGGTCGGGCTTCATAGCGTGGCCTGTGGCATCCCGGTCATCCGGTGATCCCGCAAGTCAGTTCGACTCAGCGGTTATTAAACATGCGAGGAATAATTCATGACGCGTATCACTACACCTTTCGGGTTTCATTCAACCGCACAAGAGGTCATTGAAGGGGTCGACCTCACTGGTAAACGTGCAATCGTAACGGGCGGGGCCTCCGGTATCGGTATTGAGACAGCGCGCGCATTGGTCAATGCCGGCGCAAACGTGACGCTTGCAGTACGGCGTCCGGAGGCGGCGGAATCGATAGCCGCCGAACTGCGCTCTGGGGGCAGGGGTACCGTTGATATCCGCTCAATCAATCTGGCGGATCTGTCCTCTGTGAAATCGTTTGCTGAGTCGTGGTCAGGGCCACTTGATATCCTGGTCAATAACGCAGGGATCATGGCCGTTCCTCAGCGGGAGCTGACATCGCAGGGTTGGGAGATGCAGTTTGCAACCAACTTTCTCGGCCATTTTGCGCTCGTGCTTGGGTTGCAAAACGCCCTGATCAAAGCCGAAGGCGCCCGAATTGTTTCGTTGAGCTCAAACGCTAATCTTCTAGGGCCAGTAGTTTTCGACGACATCAATTTTGACTTCCGCACATACGATGCGTTCGCATCATATGCCCAGGCAAAGTCAGCATGCGCGCTCATCGCCGTAGAGATCACCCGTCGCTGGGCGAAGCTAGGCATTTTCGCTAACGCTTTGAACCCTGGGGCAATCGCGACCAACCTTCAGAAACATACCGGTGGGCTTAAGACCCCAATTGAACGTCAGAAGAACGTGCAACAAGGTGCTGCGACATCGGTACTGCTTGCGGCGTCTCCGTTGTTGGAAGGCATTGGTGGTCGTTATTTCGAGGACTGTAATGAGGCGCTGGTAGTCACCAAACGGCCTGCCGATTACAGGGGCGTTGCAGCTTATGCCGTTGACCCTGATAACGCGCAGCGGTTGTGGGAAGTTGCCACGCGGATGACCGTCGGATTGTTCTATAGGTGAGACGATCAATCGCATTGTTGCTGACTAATCGGCTATTGGTTTCACCTGTAGGATTTACTCCATCAGATCGCCGGCTGGCGATCCTCACCTTGGAGATCCCTTATGAAACTGTTGCATATCGATTCGAGCATTCTGGGTGACAACTCGGCCTCCCGTCAGCTGAGCAGCGAAGTGGTCAAGGCCTGGCAGGGCGCTGAAGCAGGCACGGTGGTGACCTACCGTGACCTGGCCGCCGATGCCATCAGCCATTTTTCCGCCACCACCCTCGTTGCGGCCGGCACCACCGCCGAGTTGCGCAATGCCGCGCAACAACACGAGGCCGACCTGAGCGCCACTGCCCTGGCTGAGTTCCTCGCGGCCGATGCCGTGGTGATTGCCGCGCCGATGTACAACTTCACGATTCCAACCCAGCTTAAGGCCTGGATCGACCGCATCGCGGTAGCTGGCCAGACCTTCCGCTATACCGAAGCCGGCCCTGAAGGCCTGTGCGGGGGCAAGAAAGTGGTGATCGTGTCGACCTCCGGCGGCCTGCATGCCGGCCAGGCCAGCGGCGTAGCCCATGAAGAGTACTTGAAGCTGCTGCTGGGTTTCCTCGGTATCACCGACATCGAGTTCGTGCGTGCCGAAGGCCTGGCCTACGGTGACGAAGTGCGTACCAAAGCCATGAATGACGCGCACGTGCGCATCAGTGAGCAGTTGTTCGCCGCTGCGTAAGGCTTGCGTAAAGAGCTCAAACAGCTCGGGCAATCGGTAAAAAACTCTGTATTCTGGAAGCGCAAGCGCCAGGTACGGAGTTTTTTGTTTCTGGCTGTGTCACACGTTGGCCCAAGTCGTGCAGTCAAAGGGCATCGTCACCGCAAGTGAACAGGTAGGGCGTTCCATGGTACGTCTTTGTGCAGCATTACTGCTGGGCCTGCTCGGCAGCCTTAATTGGGTGCAGGCAGCACCTGCGATGCATCCGCGCTGGAGCGTCGGCTACCACGAGATGAGTTTTCTCGACCCTCTGGACTTGCAGCCGATGCGTGCCATCGCGTTCTACCCCTCAAGCGACAAGGAGCATTCCAGCCGGCTGGAGGGTTACACGGTCGAAGCGGGTGAGGATACCCGGGTGGCCATCGGGCGCTACCCGATGCTGATGCTGTCCCATGGCAACACTGGTACGCCGATGGCCTTGCACGACCTGATGACTTCGCTGGCGCGCAAGGGCTTTGTGGTGGTGGCGGTTATCCATCCGGGTGACAACTCAACCGACCACAGTCGCCTGGGTACCCTGAGCAACCTGTACGGCCGGCCGCTGCAGATTTCCGAAGCCATTACCGCAACCTTGGGCGATCCGATGCTGGCGCCTTTCGTGAATGCCGGGCAGGTCGGGGTGATTGGCTATTCGGCGGGCGGTGAAACGGCCTTGATACTCTCCGGTGCAACCCCTGATCTGGATCGCCTGCGCCGTTATTGCCAGGAGCGCCCGGATGATCGTGACGCCTGCAATACCCAGGGCGAGCTGATCGTCGATCGCGATGACTTGCAACCGGTGGCCGACCCAAGAGTACATGCCTTGCTCCTGATGGCGCCGTTGAGCCTCAAGTTCGGCCGGCACACCCTGGCTGACGTGCATGTGCCAGTGCTGCTCTACAGCGGTGACGGAGACAAGCTGGTGGCCTTTGACAAAAATGCCGCCGCCCTGGCACGCAAACTGCCAATCGCACCGGATTTCAAGTTGCTGGCTGGCGCCGGGCATTTCGTGTTCATGGCCCCGTGCACCGATGAGCAGATTGCCGCCATGCCAGCACTGTGCACTGATGCCGATGGCGTTAACCGCGAGGACATTCATCGCAACCTGATTGGCGAGGCTGGCCGGTTCTTTTCTCGCACGTTGTCCAAGCCCAATCGGGCGGGTATGCAAACCGCTGATCAATGATACCTGCGCGATATAGGGCTTAAGCCATTGCCCGACGTTTGAGCAGCAGGGTGAGTCCCAGTCCTGTCGCTGACAGCAGGGCTGCGCAGAAGAAGATCCACGAATACCCCAGGTTCAATGCAATGGCACCCATCAATGGCCCGGCTATCGCCAGAGCGAGGTCGAAGAACACCGCGTAGGCACTCAAGCCCGCGCCGCGACTGGAGTTTGGTACCTGCTTGATCGCCTCCACCCCCAGCGCCGGGTACACCAGGGACAGGCCGAACCCCGTCAGCCCTGCGCCGAGCAAGGCATAGCCAGTGGAGGGCGCGAGCCAGAGCAATACCAGCCCCACAACCTCAATGCACATGCAGGCGATAGCTGAATTGAAGCCGCCAAAACGGCTGATGCTGGAAATGAACAGCACCCGGGCCAGGATGAAGCACACGCCGAACACCGTCAGGCAATACGCCGCACCTGTCCAGCCACGGTTCACGTAGTACAGGGTGATGAAGGTGGTCAGAGTGCCATAGCCGATCGACGCCAGGCTCAGGCTGGCCCCGAACGGTGCGATGCGCCCGAACACCGCCCAGAATGGCAGGCGCTCGCCGCGGATCACTGGTACTGAAGGTTTGTTGCGAATCAGCAACAGCGCGCCCCCCGCCAGCAATGACAGGGCGATTCCCAGGCTGGCGAAACCCAGCTGGCCGACCATCACCACGCCCAGGGGCGCACCGATGGCGATTGCGCCATAGGAAGCGATGCCGTTCCAGGAAATGGAGCGCGCAGTGTGTTCAGCGCCCACCTGGCCCATGCACCAGCTGATGGTGCCGACGCCGATCAGACCCTGGGCGATCCCCAGCAACAAACGCCCGGCAATCAGAATCAACAGGCTCAGCAGCGGCGTGCTTTGCAGGAGTGTCGACAGCCAGGTCAGCAGGCCACTCAGGACAATGCCCGACAACCCGTAGACGATCGCCCGTTTGGTGCCGACAGTGTCCGACATGCGTCCGGCCATCGGCCGGCTGAGCAGGGTAGCCAGGTACTGGCAGCCAATGGTCAGGCCAGCGACTATGGCGCTGAACCCCAGCTGGTCATGGACGTAGCCCGGCAGCACGGCGATCGGCAGGCCGATGCACAGGAAAGCGACGAAGGTGTAGAAGACGATGGAGACGATCTGCAGGGTGATCGCCATGGAGCTTTGCGGTGGCAGTTGCTGCGCAGACATGAGGGCTCGTTCGCGGGCGGCGGAGGGAGAGCTGCATCATGGCGCGGGCGAGAAACAAAAGGAAGCAGGCTAACGATCAAGATCAAAGGATCGCAGCCTTCGGCAGCTCCTACAGAGGGCGCATTCCAAGGTAGGAGCTGCCGAAGGCTGCGATCTGTTGATCTCCAAACAATAAAAAGCCCCGTCACCAGGACAGGGCTTTTACTTGCAGCTTGAAACTAATAGTTGCTCTTAAAACACCACGCCCTGACTGCGCAGGTAATCGTCATAGGTGCCGCTAAAGTCGATCACGCCGCTAGGGCTCAGCTCGATGATGCGGGTTGCCAGGGACGATACGAACTCGCGGTCGTGGCTGACAAAAATCAGCGTGCCCGGGTAGTTCTCCAGCGCCAGGTTCAGCGCCTCGATGGATTCCATGTCCAAGTGGTTGGTGGGTTCGTCCATGATCAGCACGTTCGGCTTTTGCAGGATCAGCTTGCCGAACAGCATGCGACCTTGCTCACCACCTGAGATGACCTTGACCGACTTGAGGATCTCGTCGTTGGAGAACAGCATCCGGCCGAGGGTGCCGCGAACGATTTGTTCGCCGCCCTGGGTCCACTGGCCCATCCAGTCGAACAGGTTGCAGTCGTCCTCGAAGTCGTGCGCGTGGTCCTGGGCGTAGTAGCCCAGTTCCGCGGCGTCGGTCCACTTCACGGTACCGGCGTCCGGGGTCAGCTCGTTGACCAGGGTGCGCAGCAGGGTGGTTTTGCCGATGCCGTTCGGGCCGATAATCGCTACGCGCTCGCCGGCTTCAACCTGGAAGCTGAACTCCTTGAACAGCGGCTTGCCGTCGAAGCCTTTGGCCATGCGCTCGACAATCACTGCCTGACGGTGCAGCTTCTTGGTTTGCTCGAAACGGATGAACGGGCTCACGCGGCTCGATGGCTTGACCTCGGCCAGCTGGATCTTGTCGATCGCCTTGGCGCGGGAAGTGGCCTGCTTGGCTTTCGAGGCGTTGGCCGAGAAGCGGCTGACGAACGACTGCAGTTCTGAAATTTGCGCTTTCTTCTTGGCGTTGTCAGACAGCAGCTGCTCGCGGGACTGGGTCGCCACGGTCATGTACTCGTCGTAGTTGCCCGGGAACAGGCGCAGCTCGCCGTAATCCAGGTCAGCCATGTGAGTACATACGCTGTTCAGGAAGTGACGGTCGTGAGAGATGATGATCATCAGGCTGGAGCGCTGGGTCAGTATGTTTTCCAGCCAGCGGATGGTGTTGATATCCAGGTGGTTGGTCGGTTCGTCGAGCAGCAGCACTTCAGGATCGGAGAACAGCGCCTGGGCGAGCAACACCCGCAGTTTCCAGCCCGGGGACACTTCACTCATCGGGCCGAAGTGCTGCTCGATGCCGATACCCAGGCCCAGCAGCAGTTCACCGGCACGGGATTCGGCGGTGTAGCCGTCCATTTCCGCGAATTCGGTTTCCAGCTCGGCCACGGCCATGCCGTCTTCTTCGGTCATTTCCGGCAGCGAGTAGATGCGGTCGCGCTCGGCCTTGACCTTCCACAGCTCTTCGTGACCCATGATCACGGTGTCGATCACGGTGAATTCTTCGTAGGCGAACTGGTCCTGGCGCAATTTACCCAGGCGCACGTTCGGTTCGAGCATGACCTGGCCGCCGGACGGTTCGAGGTCGCCGCCGAGGATTTTCATGAACGTCGACTTGCCGCAGCCGTTGGCGCCGATCAGGCCGTAGCGGTTGCCCGCGCCGAATTTGACCGAAACGTTTTCGAATAGCGGCTTGGCGCCGAACTGCATCGTGATGTTAGCTGTAGAGATCAAAGGTTTTTCCTGCGAAGCATTCAGAGTAGCTAGGGTTGCGGCAGTACCGATTCAGTACCCGTTTCCGGTATTCAAACCACGGGAAATGCATCCCGGTCAGAAGCGGAAGGTCCATCTGGCAATAAGTGGACAGCAGCATATGGAGCGCTTGGCCCGAGTCGAAGTGCGCTGAAACGGGGGTCATTCCCGTCATCAACCAAGGGGGGCGCGTAATGTTTGGCGGCGATTGTACTGGTCTGGCACCTGAAACGATAGGGCATTGAGGCTACACGGCTGCTTTGGCGGCGTCAGCGGACAGTTTTTCACATTTGCGGGTTAACCAGGGTCAGCAACTGTGGCTAAAATGCCACCTACTTGATGCCGACAGGCATGGATGCAGTTTGTTCACTCCTGACTTGTGACGATTTCCGTGAAGCTCATCATTGCCGCCATTTATATAGTCACGATCACTTACGTCCATCTGCGCGGTCGCGTGCGCCACAAGCCAGGCCGGCAACTGAGCGACCACTCGACGTTCCTCGCGCCGCTCAACTGTGTGCTGTACCTGTTCTCGAAACTGCCCAACAAACCTTACCTCGATCCGGCAGACTTTCCGGACCTGCGGCCGCTGCAGGAGCACTGGCAGGAGATTCGCGCGGAAGCACAGAACCTGATTCACGCCGGTGAAATCAAGCGTTCCAGCCACTATGACGATGTCGGCTTCAACTCCTTCTTCAAGACTGGCTGGAAACGTTTCTACCTCAAGTGGTACGGCGACAGCCATCCTTCGGCAAAGAAGTTGTGCCCGCGCACCACCGAACTGGTGCAGGGCATTGGCTCGATCAAAGCCGCGATGTTCGCCGAGCTGCCGCCCGGGTCCAGACTGGTGCGCCATCGTGATCCCTATGCCGGGTCCTACCGTTACCACCTGGGCCTGGAAACGCCGAATGATGCGGGCTGCTATATCAATGTCGACGGCGAGAATTACCACTGGCGCGACGGTGAAGCCGTAATGTTCGATGAGACCTTCATCCATTACGCGGAAAACACCACGAGTCACAATCGCATCATTCTGTTTTGCGATATCGAGCGGCCCATGAAGTATCGCTGGGCGGCAGCATTCAACGGCTGGTTCAGCCGCCATGTGATGTCCGCTGCCGGCGCACCGAACGATGCGGGCGACAAGACGGGCGGGATCAACCGGCTGTTTGGCAAGATCTACAAGATCCGCTTGCGCGGCAAGGCGCTAAGGAAGCGACATCGCAAGGTCTATTATCTGGAAAAGTGGGCAATATTTGGCAGTTTGATCGCGGTTTTCGTGCTGATCTGATCAATGCCATCGCGAGCAGGACTGCACCTTCACAATCAATCATCCAGCCGATCGCTTGGTCGCCTTTTTCGCCGGTGCCGTCTTCGCCGTCGACTTGGTTTTCGCCGCCGGCCTGGCAGCAGCTTTCCCTCCCAGGCTGCGCTTGAGCAACTCGGTCAAGTCGATGACATCCGCCGTCTTGCGTTCTTCCTCGCCGGTCGCCGTTTCCACATCTTCGATCTTGCCTTCATGGGCTTTCTTCTCGACCAGCGCCATGATCTTGTCCTCGAAACTGTCGCGATAGTCCTCGGGCGACCAGTCACCGCTCATGTCCTGCACCAGGCGCTTGGCCATGTCGAGCTCGCCCTTGGCCAGTTTGGGCTCGGTCACTTCGCTGCCCAGTTCCAGGGTATCGAGACTGCGAACCTCTTCCGGCCAGCGCAGCATCACCAGGACCATCGCCGACTCCAACGGCATCAGCGCTGCCAGGTGCTGGCGGGTATGCAGCACCACGTGGCACAGGGCGACTTTGTTGGTTTTGCTCAGGGTTTCACGCAGCAGCGCATAGACCTTGCCGCCGCGTTTGTCCGGGGCCAGGTAGTACGGCCTATCGATGTTCTGCAGCGGGATCTGCTCGCTGTCGACAAAGGAAAAGATGTCGATTGTCTGGGTGGAGAGCGGGTGGGCTGATTTGATTTCCTCTTCACTGAGCACCACGTAGCGACCCTTTTCGTACTGCACACCCTTGACGATGTGTTCCTTGGTCACCTCCTTGCCGGTTACCTTGTTCACCCGTTTATACCCGACCGGATCCATACTGCGACTGTCCAGCCAGTCAAAGTCCACGCCTTGGGAAGACGTCGCCGAAACCAGCGCTACAGGGATATGCACCAGCCCGAAACTGATTGCGCCTTTCCAGATTGCCCGTGCCATGGTCGTCTACTCGCGAGTGATGATCAGGTGACCCGCATCCCTCGGCAAAAGTTTCAGCCGATGATGCCCCGGCCCGCCGGGGTGCGGGGCATCCCTGGTCAACTGGTGTTACATCTTCGACGCGAGGTTTTGATTAACAAAACAGAACCCCCGGCGTAGCGTGGTATCGAAGACCCTATCCACGCCCACGTCGAGAGGTTCACCGATGAACAGGTTCGTGCTGGTCTGCACCGCACTGGCATGGAGTGCCGTACTGAGCCATCAGGCCCACGCGGCAGCGGTCCCTGAGTCGATGCTGTTGGCGCAAAGCCCTACGGGTAGTACCAGCAATCCCTACAACAGTCCCATCCGTCGGGCCAACCCCAATAGCATGCAAGGCACACAACCCAGTGCGCCGGCCATACGCGGGCCCAATACCGTACCAGTGCCCCGGCCACCCACCCTGGACAACGGCGGCATTGGCAATCGTGCACCGCAGACTCGCCCTGTGCCCGACAGCCCACCCAGGTTCATCCCCAACCCACCCCCTAGAGACGGCGATAGCAACAATCTCTGAGCCTGGCTGACTATTTTGACGACATAAGGAACTGTGCATGTTGAGAAAATCCCTCCTGGCCACCTTCTGCGCCAGCGTCATGTTCACCACTGCACCCGCCGCCATTGCGGCATCAGTCCAGGAATTGAAGAGCGAGCTGGGCACGCTTGAAGTCACCACCCTCACTCAAGGTCTGGAGCATCCCTGGGCCCTGGCATTTCTGCCCGACCGCCAGGGCATGCTGGTAACCGAGCGCCCGGGCAACCTGCGGCTGGTCACCCTCAATGGCAAGCTGTCGGACCCTATCAGCGGCGTGCCAGACGTGTGGGCCAAAGGCCAGGGTGGTTTGCTGGATGTTGTGCTGTCCCCGGACTTCAAGCAGGACCGCACGGTGTACCTGTCGTACGCCGAGGGTGGCGGCAAGGGGGACAAGGCCGGAACCGCAGTAGGTCGCGGGCAACTGTCGGCAGATTTGAAGACTCTGGAGAACTTCAAGGTGATCTTCCGCCAGGAGCCCAAGCTCTCGGTCAGCAATCACTTCGGCTCGCGGCTGGTATTCGACCGCGACGGCTATCTGTTCATCACCCTGGGTGAAAACAACGACCGGCCAACGGCCCAGGACCTCGACAAGTTGCAGGGCAAGGTGGTCAGGATCTATCCCGATGGCCGGGTACCGGATGACAACCCCTTTGTCGGGCAGAACGGTGTGCGCCCGGAAATCTGGTCTTACGGTCAGCGTAACCCCCAAGGCGCGGCGCTCAACCCATGGACGGGCGTCCTCTGGGAAACCGAGCATGGCCCCCGCGGTGGCGATGAACTGAATGTGATCGAGCGCGGCAACAACTACGGTTGGCCGCTGGCTACCCATGGCATCAATTATTCAGGCCAGCCCATTCCCGAAGCCACCGGCAAGACCGCCGAGGGCACGGTAGGGCCGCACCATGTCTGGGAGAAATCCCCGGGGCTGAGCGGCATGGCGTTCTACGATGCCGACCGGTTCAAGGTGTGGCAGCACAACGTGTTCATGGGGGCACTGGTCAGCCAGGAATTGATCCGCCTGCAGTTCAACGGGGACAAAGTGGTCCACGAGGAGCGCTTGATGGGCGAGCTCAACAAGCGCATTCGCGATGTGCGGCAGGGGCCCGACGGTTATTTGTACGTGCTGACGGATGAGAGCGATGGGGTGTTGTACAAGGTTGGGTTGAAGTAAATGCACCCACCTTCCCTGGGTTGAGCTGCGAGTCTGCAGGGGTCGATTGTAATTGGCCATTGACTTGCCATCAGCCGCCGGCTAATTTCGACCCATGACTTTCACCGTATCGCGCTGCCAGCCAAGCATTATTACCGCCATTCCTTATTTGGCGGGTTAGCTCACGACTGCAGCACCCAACCCGCCCTCGAGGCGGGTTTTTACTTTCTGTCTCCTGGGTTAAAGCCGCTACCGGCGTGGAAGCTGTTTGAAGGTCGCGATCTTTTCGTTTTTGAAGAGCAAAAGATCGCAGCCTTCGGCAGCTCCTACGTGGGTAATAAAGGAGACCGAGATGACCTACACCGCCAACCAGCAAGCCCTGCTTGCCCATTACGTCAAGAAGATCCTCGCGGCGCCGGTTTACGAACTGGCCGTACGTACGCCATTGCAACCCGCACCCGCGTTGTCGGAAGCCCTGGGTAACCAGATCCTGCTGAAACGCGAGGACCTGCAGCCGACGTTCTCCTTCAAGATCCGCGGTGCCTATAACAAGCTGGTGCAACTGAGCGATGAGCAAAAAGCACGCGGTGTGATCACCGCGTCGGCCGGCAACCACGCACAAGGTGTTGCATTGGCAGCGCGAGAACTGGGAATCGCTGCGACCATCGTCATGCCCGCCACGACGCCGGAACTGAAGGTGCTGGGGGTGCGTAGCCGCGGCGCCGAGGCCGTGCTTCACGGAGAAAGCTTTCCGTTTGCCCTGGCATACGCCCTGGACCTGGCCGCGCGCACAGGCCGTACCTTTGTTTCGCCATTCGACGACCCGGAGGTGATCGCAGGGCAGGGCACTGTCGCCATGGAGATCCTGCGTCAGCACCCCGCAGACCTCGACGCGATCTTTGTGCCGGTGGGGGGTGGTGGACTGATCGCAGGCATCGCCGCATACGTCAAATACCTGCGTCCGCAAGTGCGCATCATCGGTGTGGAGTCCGAACACTCCGCTTGCCTGGGCGCAGCGCTGCAAGCCGATGAGCGCGTGGTGCTGCCGAACGTCGGCACCTTTGCCGACGGCGTTGCCGTGGCGCAAATAGGCGTCTATGGGTTTGAGGTATGTCGATTTTGCGTAGACGAAATGCTGACCGTGACCAATGACGAGTTGTGCGCTGCGATCAAGAATATCTACGACGATACCCGGTCGATCACCGAACCTTCCGGTGCACTGGCCGTGGCCGGTATCAAAAAGTATGTCGCCCGCACCCGAGCCCGTGGCCAGACCCTGGTGGCCATCGACTCGGGCGCCAACATCAACTTCGACAGCCTGCGCCACGTGGCTGAACGTGCCGCTTCATGCGGCGCGCCGGCCTGAGACTGGACACATTGCCGCATTCTTGCCGCCGTGTCCGGCTCGTGCAACCGGCCGGGGCAGGATTGCATTTTGCAGTGGCCCAGACGCTGCTTCTTGCAGTTTGCATGATCGCTTGCGCGCTCAACTTCCCTAACCCTTTGATTTGCCGATGAGCTGCACGGCGAAATCAGAGGCATGAATTATGCTGTAGATGTCCTTAAGCTGACCGCGCCTTTCATTGAGTCAGCGCCTGTTTATCGCTGGCAATCTGACAATAAGGAGAGGGTCGCCATGTTTCTTTCTGCCTTGGAACTTCGCAACATCATTGAAAGCAGTTTCCTGCCTAAACGCTGTTTATGTACGTTATCGCCTGACCTTTCCATGACCATCAAAGTGTTTTCCGACGGCGTGACGGATCAGGTCGACCTGGTTAAATCCGGTATAGACGCCAGCCATCTTAACGGCAGGCGAGAGATCAACGAGCTGATTGCGGGGCTGCGCTCCGATATCGATCTCCATGCACACAAGCAAACGCTGCACCCGGACCGCAAGGTGCTTTAATCTCTGATGATAATCGCCGGCGATCTGACTATTACTAAAGGGTCTGGCCTGACAACAGGCCAGACCCTTTGTCGTCAGTTCTGCAAGCTGCAAGCATCCGACAATTTGCGATAGCTGATTTGCGCAGGTTGCCCGGCGTTGTCGATGTATTTCATTTCAGCCGTCACCACTTTGCAGTCCAGGGTCGAAGGTTCGGTCAGGGCGATCACCTTGGCGACGTGCAGGGGCATCCCGTAATGGTAGGGCACCGCTTGGCTGGTACCTGCGTCATTGGCATGGGCGATGCCGGCCCAGGAAATGCTGGCAAGGGTAGTGGCGAGCAATATCGTTTGAATTCTCATGAGCATACTCCAGCGCAGACAAAGGTCAGCTCGACCATCAGGATCGAGCGGTCCGCACTGGGCTGTCAGGCAAGCTGCAGGCGTGCGGTCCAGTCAATTATTGGACCGCACAGTTAAGCGATGGTTAACCTCGCCGTATGCCACCTGTCGGCTGGAGGCTGCTATTTCAGGTTTATTGCAGCTGATGCCGATACGGCAAGTCCGGCCCGGTCCTAGTGCACGTCAGCGCCGCTGCGCGCAACGCAAACCTGAGCATTGCATCAGTCTGCTCGCGTCCTAATTGCTGCAATCCCTGCACAGAATCCAGTTGCTGCTCCGTCAGCCAGGCGATCAACGCCGCCTGGAAGGTGTCGCCCGCACCGACGGTGTCGGCAATCTCCACGGCGCAGGCCGGTACCGACCAGGCGCCGTGTCGACGACTGAACACCGTCGCACCTTCGCCCCCGCGAGTCAGGAACACCAGCTGACAGCGATGCTCCAGCCACCCCTGGATCACCCGCTGCGGGTCCTGTTCGGGATATAACAGGCTCAGGTCCTCGTCGCTGACCTTGATCAGGTCGGCATGCTCGACCAGCATCGCCACTCGCGAGCGCCACAGTTCGATGTTTGGCTCTGGATTGAGCCGCACATTCGGATCGAGGCTGATCAAGCGCTTACCGCTTTCCCTGCGCACCAATGCCAGCAGGGTATCGGCAACCGGCTGTACCACCAGCGAGTAGGAGCCAACATGCAGGCCGCGTATGTAGGCCGGCAGCAGCGGAAGATGGTCGAGGCGCAGCTGCCGGTCAGCACAACCTTCGCCCCGGAAGCTGTAATGCGGCGAGCCATTGGCGCCCACGGCGACCATCGCCAGGGTTGTGGGCGCCGCGAATTCCACCACGAAGTCGGTACCGACACCTTCGTCCTGCAACACCTGCTGCAAACGCTTGCCCAGGTAATCGCTCGACAGCCCGGCAAACAGCGCGGCCTCTACGCCCAGCCGGCGCAAACCCACGGCCACATTGAACGGCGAACCACCGGCAATGGCCTTGAAATTCACTTTGGACGCCAGGCCACTGACGTCTTCTTCACTGAAAAAATCGAACAGCGCTTCGCCACACACCAGATACATGATTATTCACTCTTCAAAGGGTTGCGACATGCTGTCGGTAACGTTTGTACGTCGTGCCCTCGACCACCCGAAGTCTCACTCGGGTTACTGAGGCTGACGGTTTTTCGCTTCGATCCACTGCGACATGTATTGAGTGCTCTTGTGCTGGTGATGGCGCAGCATGCTGCCGGTAAAGTTGTCGCGCCGGATTGAACCCAGGTTTCGACGACATTCTTCAATTCGGGTGATCAGTGCGGGGCCATGTTGCGCCTGGCGATAGCGCTGCCCGAGCAGGTGAAGGCCTTTGGCCTGTGCGGCCAGCCAGCAGGTGCGGTCGTTGTGCAGTTGTACCGCGCTGTCGGCAAACGCCTGGGCCGTGCGGGTAATTGCACCTGGCCAGGGTTCCAGGCCGTGCATGCCTTCTGCCCCCACTGGTGTTGTGACATTCGGCGTGCCGCACAGCATCGCATCCACCAGCTTGCCCTTGATACCCGCGCCAAAGCGCAAGGGAGCCAGGCACACCCTGGCCGCAGACATGACTTGCAAGGCATCCTCGGCCCAGTTCATCACATGAAAACCCTGGGCGGCGTTGTGCAGTGCGGTTGCCTTGGGCGGTGTGTAAGCCCCATAGATGTGCAGCTGGGCAGCGGGCAATTGCTGGCGAATCAACGGCCAGATCGTAGTCTTGAGCCACAGCACTGCATCCCAGTTCGGCGCATGCCGGAAGTTGCCGATGCTGAGAAAATGCGCGCGGTCTTCGAAGCGAGTCGATGGCCGGGTGGGCACATCGATCATCAGCGGACACCAGTGCAACAATTCACGGGGCACCATGAACTGCTGCACCAGTAACTCGATCTCCACCTCGGAGATCATCAGCGTCAGGTCGCAACGATAAATGGCAGCAAGCTCACGCTTGGCCAGGTCGGCATCGGCCATGAGTTCGAATTCCTGCCGTAACGCGGGGGCAAACAATTCGTTGAAGTCTTCGAGGTCAGCGCTGGCCTTCAAGCGCTCCTTGAGGCGTTGGTGCCTGGCGTGACGCAGGCTCTGCAGGTCTGAAGTTTCCAGCACTCGCAGTGCATTGGGGCAGTGCTTTTCTACCCGCCAGCCGAATTGTTCTTCCATCATAAACTGGTCGAACAGCACGACATCCGGGGCCAGCTCACTGACAAACGCGTCGAAACTGCTGTTGTTGAGTTCGATCGGCACCTGGCGAATGCCCAGGGCGGTGAGGTCAGCCGGGTGCTCGCCAGCACCTGCCGGGCTGCTGAACGTAATGTCCCAGCCCTGTTGCAGGAAGGTTTCGAGGATTTGCATCACATGGCTGCTGGCCGCCGAGGAGCGGGGCTCGGGCCAAACGTAACCAATCACCAGGACTTTGGCTGCGCGGGGCTGACTCATTGAGGGTGGTTCCTTGAAGCGGGCAGGGGGGCATGCGGAAAAAAGCGCGCAATTAAAGCACAGTCCGCAGCGATCCTGGCGCTATGAGGGTTTAGCTGGCGGCCTGCAGGATGCCCTTGACCTTGTCCCGCAGCGCATCGATCGAGAACGGCTTGCCAATCAGGTGCATGCCCTCAGGCACATCAATGTTTTCGGCGTAACCGCTGGCAAACAGGATTGGCAAGCGGGCACGCAGCTGACGCGCCTTGTCGGCCAGCTCACGTCCGTCCATGCCCGGCAGGCCGACATCAGTCATCATCAGATCGATGGTTTGCCCGGCGTTGGCCAGGAACGCCAGCGCCTGTTCGCCGCCATCAGCCTCCAGCACCTCGAATTCCAGTTCCTCCAGTACATCGACGATCAACATGCGCACGATGTCGTCGTCTTCGACTACCAGGATGATGGACGCGGCGGAAGACATAATAGGGTTCCCAAAGATTGAAATGGCGTTGGCCGGTCGATCAGATTCGCCGGAGTCTTGCTTGAGTAAACGGCGGGACCCGACAAGTTCCCTTCGTGCTGAAAAAAGAATAGCTGCTCAAGCGCGGGAAGGATAACCGCTCCTTGGTTCTGGAACAGCTGAATGTAGGATATTGCTGAAATACCCGTCAGAAAATTGGATCAATATGCCCGTTATGGGGCAAACTCCCTGTTTTTTAACAGTTCGACAAGGCTCCCACATGACCTCTGCGTCTTCGGTAGATGAGCAACGATTCCGTAAACTCCTGAGTCGCAACGTCAGCCTGCCATTGGGTGTGGGCGTTCTCAGTGCGGTGTTCTTCGTGTCCCTGATCCTCTATCTGTTGTCAACCATCCAGTGGGTGGAACATACCGATCGGGTGATCAATAACGCCAATGAAGCGGTGAAGCTGACCGTCGATCTGGAAACCGGGATGCGCGGCTATCTGCTCAGCGGTGACGAGAAGTTTCTCGAACCCTATGAAACCGCACGCCCGCGAATCAAGGTGGCTCTCGACACCTTGCTGGAACTGACCAGTGACAACCCGGTACAAACCGATCGCCTGCGTCGCCTCGAGGCGCTGCAGGCTGAATGGGCCGGCTACGCGCAATCGATGATCGATTTGCAACGTTCCAGTGGTGACTACCGTGGTGCGGTCAAGGCCGGGCGCGGCAAACGCCTGACCGATGAAATACGCAAGCAGTTCGAAGACGTGATCGAGATGGAACAGCAGTTGCGCGCCTCGCGCAATGAAGAGGTGCGTCGCACCACCATCTGGAGCATTGCCCTGTACTTGCTGTTCGTCGCCGGGATCAGTGCTCTGCTGGCCTATATAGGCCGCCGCGATCTGCTCAACCTGTCGCAAAACTACGCCGCCAACCTGGCCGCGCAGCAGTCCAGCGCCAATCGTCTGGAGCAGCAGGCCTGGCTGCGCAATGGCCAGACTGAACTCGCCGAACAGGTACTGGGGCAGCTGTCGCTAAACGTGCTGGGGCGCAATATCCTGCAGTTCTGCGCGCAGTACCTCGGTTCGGCGGTGGCGGCTATCTATGTACGCGAAGAGCACGGTGGCCTCAAGCGTATTGCGTCCTACGGGTTTTCCCGGGAACAGGAAGAGCGTGAGCACTACATTTATAGCGATGAAGGGATTGTCGGGCAGGTGGCGCAACGGGCCGAGGTGATTCGCCTGGACCAGGTGCCCGGTGACTACTTCAAGGTCAGCTCCGCCCTGGGCGAAGGGCTGCCGCACAGTGTGTTGGTGGTGCCTACCAGCGACGATGAGCGGGTCAATGGCGTGATCGAGCTGGGCTTTCTGCGCCCGCTCAGTGACCGTGACGTCGAGTTGCTGGAGCTGATTGCCGGCAACATTGGCACCTCGATCGAGGCCGCGCGCTATCGCCAGCGCCTGCAAGAGGTGCTGGCCGAAACCCAGCAACTCAATGAAGAGCTGCAGGTTCAGCAGGAAGAACTCAAGACCGCCAACGAAGAGCTCGAAGAGCAGTCGCGCATCCTCAAGGAGTCCCAGGCACACCTGGAAACCCAGCAGGTGGAGCTGGAGCAGACCAATGAACAGCTGGCCGAGCAGGCGCAGATCCTCGCCGATCAGCGCGACGCCATGGACCAGAAGAACACCGAGCTCAATCTGGCTCAAACGCAGCTGGAAGAGCGTGCCGAGGAATTGCAGCGTTCGAGCAAGTACAAGTCCGAGTTCCTCGCCAACATGTCCCATGAGCTGCGCACGCCGCTGAACAGCTCGCTGATCCTGGCCAAACTGCTGGCGGAAAATCCCCAGGACAACCTCAGCGCCGAGCAGGTCAAGTTTGCCGAGTCGATCTATTCGGCAGGCAACGATCTGCTGCACTTGATCAACGACATCCTCGACATTTCCAAGGTCGAGGCCGGCAAGCTGGAAATGCTGCCCGAGAACACCAGCGTCGCACGCCTGGTGGACGGCTTGCGCGGGATGTTCCAGCCGCTGGCGACGCAAAAGAAGCTGGATTTCCAGATCGAGCTGCAAGACGGTTCGCCGCTGATGATCTACACCGACCGCCAGCGCCTGGAGCAGGTGATCAAGAACCTGCTGTCCAACGCCGTGAAGTTCACCGAGAGCGGCACGGTCAGCCTTACTGTTACCGGCATGCCGGATGATGGCATTGCATTCGTCGTGCGCGATTCCGGGATTGGCATTGCCGCCGATCAGCAGGAAAGCATCTTCGAAGCCTTCCGTCAGGCCGACGGCACCACCAACCGGCGCTACGGCGGCACCGGCCTGGGGCTGTCGATTTCCCGGGATCTGGCCGCATTGCTCGGCGGTTCCATCAGCGTCACCAGTGAACCGGGGCAGGGCAGCGTGTTCACCCTGGTGCTGCCGCAACAATATGTCGAGCCAGGTGAAAGCCCTGTCTCGCCGGTAGCTCCGGCGCCCGTGGCGGTCTCGCACAAAGTCGCCGCGCCGCCTGCGCTGGCACCGTTGATTGCCCCGATCGACATCCCAAGCTTCAACGATGACCGCAGCAAGGCGCCGTTTGCCACGCGTTGCATCCTGGTGGTGGAGGACGAGCCGAATTTCGCTCACATTCTTTACGACCTGGCGCATGAGCTGGGCTATCAGTGCCTGGTTGCCCATGGCGCCGACGAAGGTTACAACCTGGCCAGGGAGTACATCCCGGACGCGATCCTGCTGGACATGCGCCTGCCAGACCATTCCGGCCTGACCGTGCTGCAGCGCCTCAAGGAACACGCAGACACGCGGCATATCCCGGTGCACGTGATTTCGGTCGAGGATCGAGTGGAAGCTGCCATGCACATGGGCGCCATCGGCTACGCCGTCAAACCGACCACCCGTGAAGAGCTCAAGGATGTTTTCGCCCGCCTGGAAGCCAAGCTGACCCAGAAGGTCAAGCGCGTTCTGCTGGTGGAAGATGACGACCTGCAGCGCGACAGCATTGCCCGCCTGATCGGCGACGAAGACATCGAGATCACCGCAGTTGGCTATGCCCAGGAAGCGCTGCAGCTGCTGCGCACCACCATCTACGACTGCATGATCATCGACCTGAAGCTGCCGGACATGCTGGGCAATGAACTGCTCAAGCGCATGTCCACCGAGGACATCTGCTCCTTCCCGCCTGTGATCGTCTACACCGGCCGCAACCTTACCCGGGATGAAGAAGCAGAGCTGCGCAAGTACTCGCGCTCGATCATCATCAAGGGCGCGCGTTCACCGGAGCGATTGCTGGACGAGGTGACACTCTTTCTGCACAAAGTCGAATCGCAGCTGTCCCATGAACGGCAGAAGATGCTCAAGACCGCCCGCAGCCGCGACAAGGTCTTCGAGGGTCGCAAAGTGCTGTTGGTGGACGACGACGTACGCAATATCTTCGCCCTCACCAGCGCGCTCGAGCAAAAAGGCGCAGTCGTGGTCATTGGCCGTAACGGCCGTGAAGCGATTGAAAAGTTGAATGAAGTCGAGGACATCGATCTGGTGTTGATGGACGTAATGATGCCGGAGATGGACGGCTTTGAAGCCACCATCGAGATTCGCAAGGACCCGCGCTGGCGCAAGCTGCCGATCATTGCGGTGACGGCCAAGGCCATGAAGGATGATCAGGAACGCTGCCTGCAGGCCGGCTCCAATGATTACCTGGCCAAGCCCATTGACCTGGATCGCCTGTTCTCGTTGATTCGAGTGTGGTTACCTAAGATGGAACGCATTTAGTGCCAGCCAATACCGAAATCGAATTGCGGCTGCTGATCGAGGCCATTTACCTCAAGTACAGCTATGACTTTCGCGACTACTCCGGCGCTTCGATCAAGCGCCGGGTGCAGCACGCGTTGGGGCAGTTCGAATGTGCGACCATTTCGGCGCTGCAGGAGAAGGTCCTGCACGACCCGACGGCGTTCATGCAATTGCTGCAGCTGCTGACCATCCCGGTCAGCGAGATGTTTCGCGACCCCTCGCACTTCCTGGCCATTCGCCAGGAAGTGGTGCCGTTGCTCAAGACCTACCCCTCAATCAAGATCTGGATCGCCGGCTGCAGCACGGGGGAAGAAGTCTATTCCATGGCGATCCTGCTGCGCGAAGAAGGCTTGCTCGACCGCACCATCATCTACGCCACCGACATCAACCCGCGTTCTCTGGATAAAGCCAAGCAAGGCATCTTTTCCATGGAAAACGTGCGGGCCTACACGGCTAACTACCAGAAAGCCGGTGGCCAGCGTGCGCTGTCTCTTATACACATCT
>NZ_JZRI01000121.1:0-29118 GCF_000952175.1 Pseudomonas sp. ES3-33
CTGCGCCGTCCGCCGTGAATAAACTCTGCGCAAAGCCACTTGTATACAATTACAAAACGTAAGAGGCACAAAACAATGAGCAAAATGAGAGCAATCGAAGCCGCCGTTCTGGTGATGCGCCGTGAGGGGGTTGATACCGCTTTTGGCATCCCGGGCGCCGCGATCAACCCGCTGTACTCCGCCTTGCAAAAGGTCGGTGGCATCGATCACGTCCTCGCTCGCCACGTTGAAGGTGCCTCGCACATGGCCGAGGGCTACACCCGCACCAAGGCTGGCAACATCGGCGTGTGCATCGGCACTTCGGGACCCGCTGGTACGGACATGGTCACCGGGCTCTACAGCGCCTCGGCCGACTCGATTCCAATCCTCTGCATCACCGGCCAGGCCCCCCGCGCCCGTATGCACAAGGAAGATTTCCAGGCGGTGGACATCACTGCCATCGTCAAGCCGGTCACCAAGTGGGCGACCACTGTGATGGAACCGGGCCAGGTGCCCTACGCTTTCCAGAAAGCCTTCTACGAAATGCGCTCCGGTCGCCCGGGCCCGGTGCTGATTGACCTGCCGTTCGACGTGCAGATGGCCGAAATCGAGTTCGACATCGACGCCTACGAACCACTGCCACTGGCCAAGCCGACCGCTAACCGCGTGCAGATCGAGAAGGCCCTGGCCATGCTCGACCAGGCTGAGCGCCCATTGCTGGTCGCCGGCGGTGGCATTATCAACGCCGACGCCTCCGAGTTGCTGGTGGAGTTCGCCGAGCTGACCGGAATTCCCGTTATCCCGACCCTGATGGGCTGGGGCACGATTCCGGACGATCACCCATTGATGGTGGGCATGGTCGGTCTGCAGACCTCGCACCGCTACGGCAACGCCACGATGCTCAAGTCCGACCTGGTGCTGGGCGTGGGTAACCGTTGGGCCAACCGTCACACCGGCTCCATCGACGTCTACACCGAAGGCCGCAAGTTCATTCACGTCGACATCGAGCCGACCCAGATCGGCCGCGTGTTCACCCCGGACCTGGGCATCGTTTCCGATGCTGCCGCCGCGCTGACCGTGTTCATCGAAGTCGCTCGCGAATGGCAAGCAGCCGGCAAGCTGAAAAACCGTAGCGCCTGGCTGCAGGACTGCCAGCAGCGCAAGGCCAGCCTGCACCGCAAGACCCACTTCGACAACGTGCCGGTCAAGCCGCAGCGCGTGTATGAAGAAATGAACCAGGTGTTCGGCAAGGACACCTGCTACGTCAGCACCATCGGTCTGTCGCAGATTGCCGGCGCGCAGTTCCTGCATGTGTACAAGCCGCGTCACTGGATCAACTGTGGCCAGGCCGGTCCGTTGGGCTGGACCATTCCGGCGGCACTGGGCGTGGTCAAGGCAGATCCGAGCCGCAAGGTCGTGGCGCTGTCGGGCGACTATGATTTCCAGTTCATGATCGAAGAACTGGCCGTGGGCGCGCAGTTCAAACTGCCGTACATCCACGTTGTGGTAAACAACTCGTACCTGGGCCTGATCCGTCAGGCGCAGCGCGGTTTCGACATGGACTACTGCGTGCAGCTGTCCTTCGATAACCTCAACGCTCCGGAACTCAACGGTTACGGTGTCGATCACGTCGCGGTCGCCGAAGGCCTGGGTTGCAAGGCACTGCGTGTGTTCGAACCGGCTCAGATCCAGCCTGCCCTGCGCAAGGCCCAGGAACTGATCGAAGAGTTCAAGGTGCCGGTGATCGTGGAGATTATCCTGGAGCGTGTGACCAACATTTCCATGGGTACCGAGATCAACGCCGTCAACGAGTTCGAAGACCTGGCGCTGGTCGGCAACGACGCACCGACTGCGATTTCGTTGCTCGACTGATCCACTATTGTTGATGGTTCGCCACGTGTAGGAGCTTCCGCAGGTTCGGGCCGCGTTCGGACGATCTTTTGATCTTTGATGCTGAAGATCAAAATCAAAAGATCGCAGCCTGCGGCAGCTCCTACACAGAGCCATCATTCTCAATTTATAACAGGAGATCACCATGCCGCGTTTCGCAGCCAACCTGTCCATGCTGTTCACCGAACAGGATTTTCTTGCCCGTTTCGAAGCGGCCGCCAAGGCCGGTTTCAGTGGTGTCGAGTACCTGTTTCCTTACGATTTCAGCTCGGCCGAGATCAAGGCCACCCTCGACGCCAACGGCCTGACCCAGGTGCTGTTCAACCTGCCGGCCGGTGACTGGGCCAAGGGCGAGCGCGGCATCGCGTGCCTGCCGGATCGGGTTGAAGAATTCCGCGCCGGTGTCGACCTGGCGATTGCCTACGCGCAAGTGCTGGGCAATACCCAGGTCAACTGCCTGGCGGGCATTCGTCCACAAGGCGTGGATGACGCCACCGTGGAAAAAACCTTTGTCGCCAACCTCAAGTACGCAGCCGACAAGCTGCAGGCGGCGGGGATCAAGCTGGTCATGGAAGCGATCAACACCCGCGACATTCCGGGTTTCTACCTGAACAACACGGCCCAGGCCCTGTCGATTCGCGAACAAGTGGGCAGCGCCAACCTGTTCCTGCAATACGACATCTACCACATGCAAATCATGGAAGGCGACCTGGCCCGCACCCTGCAATCGCACCTGGGCGAGATCAACCATGTGCAGTTGGCCGACAACCCGGGGCGTAACGAACCCGGTACCGGTGAGATCAACTACCGCTTCCTGTTCGAGCACCTGGACCGCATCGGTTACCAGGGGTGGGTGGGTTGCGAATACAAGCCGTTGACCACCACTGAAGCCGGTCTGGGCTGGCTCAAGACCCACAACGCGATCTAAACGAACATGACATCTCTGTAGGAGCTGCCGAAGGCTGCGATCTTTTGATCTTGATTTTGAAGATCAAGATCAAGATCAAAATCAAAAGATCGCAGCCTTCGGCAGCTCCTACAGGGAACCGCATAAAACAAGAGGAATTTCTCATGGCTAAAATCGGATTTATCGGCACCGGCATCATGGGCCACCCAATGGCGGCGAACCTGCAAAAAGCCGGTCACAGCCTGTTCCTGTCGGCACACCACGACGCCGCCCCTGCTGACCTGGTTGCCGCCGGCGCGATCGCCCTGGCGAACCCGAAAGAAGTCGCCCAGGAAGCTGAAGTCATCATCATCATGGTGCCCGATACCCCACAGGTCGACGACGTGCTGTTCCGCGCCGACGGCGTCGCCGCCGGTATTGGCAAAGGCAAGATCGTCATCGACATGAGCTCCATCTCGCCGACCGCGACCAAGGCCTTCGCCGCCAAGATCAACGAAACAGGCGCCCAGTACCTCGACGCACCGGTGTCCGGTGGTGAAGTCGGCGCAAAAGCCGCGACCCTGAGCATCATGGTCGGCGGCGATACCGATGCCTTCGAACGCGTACTGCCGCTGTTCCAGGCCATGGGCAAGAACATCACCCTGGTGGGCGGCAATGGCGATGGGCAGACCGCGAAAGTGGCCAACCAGATCATCGTGGCGCTGAACATCCAGGCCGTGGCCGAAGCGCTGCTGTTTGCTTCGAAAAACGGCGCCGACCCGGCCAAGGTGCGTGAAGCGCTGATGGGTGGTTTTGCTTCCTCCAAGATCCTCGAAGTGCACGGCGAGCGTATGATCAAAGGCACCTTCGATCCGGGTTTCCGTATCAGCCTGCACCAGAAGGACCTGAACCTGGCCCTGGCCGGTGCCCGCGAGTTGGGCATCAACCTGCCGAACACCGCCAACACCCAGCAAGTGTTCAGCACCTGCGCGGCGATCGGTGGCAGCAACTGGGACCACTCGGCACTGATCAAGGGCCTGGAGCACATGGCGAATTTCTCGATTCGCGATAAATAAACCCTGCACAAACCCTGTGGGAGCTAGCCTGCTAGCGATGAAATCAACGCGGTGTGTCTGTTAGACCTCAGCGCCTGAATCGCCAGCAGGCTGGCTCCCACAAGGAGCAGAGTTGCTCCACCTCCAATAACAAGAATTCCGGGAGCCTGCCATGTCGGTCGATCCGCAACAATTTCTTCGCGACCTGTTCGCCACCGCCATCGACGCGGCCCATCCACAACACGTTCTCGAAGCTTACCTGCCACGTGATCGCACGGGCCGGGTGATCGTAATCGGCGCCGGCAAAGCCGCTGCTGCCATGGCTCAAGTGGTCGAACGCTGCTGGCAGGGCGAAGTCTCCGGCCTGGTGGTCACCCGTTACGGCCATGGCGCACCCTGCGAAAAAATCGAAGTGGTCGAAGCTGCGCACCCGGTGCCCGATGCCGCCGGCCTGGCCGTGGCCAAGCGCGTGCTGGAGCTGGTCAGCAACCTGAGCGAAGACGACCGCGTGATCTTTCTGCTCTCGGGCGGAGGCTCGGCGCTGCTCGCCCTGCCCGCTGCCGGCATTACCCTGGCTGACAAGCAGTCCATCAACAAAGCCCTGCTCAAGTCCGGCGCCACCATCGGCGAGATGAACTGTGTGCGCAAGCACCTCTCGGCGATCAAGGGTGGCCGTCTCGGCAAGGCCTGCTGGCCTGCCACCGTTTACACCTACGCCATTTCCGACGTACCGGGCGACCTCGCCACGGTCATCGCGTCCGGCCCGACCGTGGCCGACCCAAGCACCAGCGCCGAAGCCCTGGCGATCCTTAAGCGCTACGCCATCGAAGT
Source organism: Pseudomonas sp. ES3-33 (assembly GCF_000952175.1). Classification (NCBI taxonomy): domain Bacteria; kingdom Pseudomonadati; phylum Pseudomonadota; class Gammaproteobacteria; order Pseudomonadales; family Pseudomonadaceae; genus Pseudomonas; species Pseudomonas sp. ES3-33. The sequence goes on from NZ_JZRI01000121.1 coordinate 4,642, forward strand.
TCCGGCGTCCGTACGCGAGTGGCTGCAAAATCCCGAATCGGAAACTGTAAAACCTGACGACCCGAGCCTGGCCCGCAGTCATTTCCAGCTGATCGCCCGGCCTCAACAGTCGCTGGAAGCGGCCGCAGTGAAAGCCCGGCAAGCTGGTTTCAGCCCGCTCATCCTCGGTGACCTGGAAGGCGAATCCCGGGAAGTGGCCAAGGTTCACGCCGGCATTGCGCGGCAAGTGGTGCTGCATGGTCAGCCACTGCCCGCCCCGTGCGTGATCCTTTCCGGCGGCGAAACCACCGTGACCGTGCGTGGCAATGGCCGGGGTGGGCGCAACGCCGAATTCCTCCTCAGCCTGACCGACAGCCTCAAAGGCCTGCCTGGGGTGTACGCCTTGGCTGGCGACACCGATGGCATTGATGGTTCCGAAGACAATGCCGGCGCGATCATGACGCCCGACAGCTACGCCCGTGCCACCGCCCTGGGCCTGAGCGCCAGCGATGAACTCGACAACAATAACGGCTACGGTTATTTCCAGGCGCTGGACGCCCTGATTGTCACCGAGCCGACCCGCACCAACGTCAACGATTTCCGCGCCATCCTGATCCTCGAGAGTCCTAAAAATGACGCCTGACAAGAAGGTTAAAATCCTCGCCACCCTCGGCCCCGCCACCGACGGTATTGACGACATTCGCGAGCTGGTCGAGGCCGGGGTCAATATTTTTCGCCTGAACTTCAGCCATGGCGATCACGCCGATCATGCTCAGCGCTACCAGTGGATCCGCGAAGTCGAGCGCCAGCTCAACTATCCGCTGGGCATCCTGATGGACCTGCAAGGCCCCAAGCTGCGGGTCGGCAAGTTCGCCGAAGGCAAGGTGCAGCTGGTGCGTGGTCAGGCCCTGCGCCTGGACCTGGATGCAACACCGGGTGATGAGCGACGAGTCAACCTGCCCCACCCGGAAATCATCGCCGCGCTGGAGCCGGGCATGGACCTGCTGCTCGATGACGGCAAGCTGCGCCTGCGGGTGGTAACCAAATACGCCGACGCCATCGACACCACGGTGCTCAATGGCGGCGAGCTGTCGGACCGCAAAGGCGTGAACGTACCGCAAGCGGTGCTGGAGTTGAGCCCACTGACGGCCAAGGACCGCCGCGACCTGAGTTTCGGCCTGGAGCTGGGCGTGGACTGGGTGGCGCTGTCGTTTGTACAGCGCCCGGAAGACATCCGCGAAGCACGCTCACTGATAGGCGACAAAGCGTTCCTGATGGCCAAGATCGAGAAGCCCTCGGCGGTCACCCAGTTGCGCGAAATCGCCGAATTGAGCGATGCGATCATGGTGGCTCGCGGCGACCTCGGCGTGGAAGTGCCCGCCGAAAGCGTGCCGCAGATCCAGAAGAACATCATCAGCACCTGCCGCGAGCTCGGCAAACCGGTGGTAGTGGCCACGCAGATGCTCGAATCGATGCGCTTCTCCCCTGCGCCCACCCGCGCCGAGGTGACCGATGTCGCCAACGCCGTGGCTGAAGGGGCTGACGCGGTGATGCTCTCGGCGGAAACCGCCTCGGGCGAATACCCGCTGGAAGCCGTGCAGATGATGAGCAAAATCATCCGCCAGGTGGAAAACGGTCCGGACTACCAGGCGCAACTGGATGTGAGCCGGCCAAAAGCCGAGGCCACGGTGTCCGATGCCATCAGCTGCGCGATTCGCCGCATCAGCAACGTGCTGCCGGTCGCGGTGCTGGTCAACTACAGCGAGTCGGGGGCCTCCAGCCTGCGCGCTGCTCGTGAGCGGCCGACGGTGCCCATCCTTAACCTGACACCAAACCTGCAGGCCGCCCGCCGCTTGACCGTGGCCTGGGGTGTGCACTCGGTGGTCAATGACCGGCTGCGCCAGGTGGACGAAGTGTGCTCGACGGCACTGGAGATCGCACAGGCCCAGGGCATGGCCCAGCGCGGCGACACCTTGCTGATCACTGCGGGTGTGCCGTTTGGGCAGCCGGGGTCGACTAACTCGTTGCGTATCGAGACGTTGATCTAGAACGCCTATATCGGCCTCATCGCCAGCAGGCTGGCTCCCACATTGGTTTTGTGTCGTTCACATCATCAAGGCTGAACGGAGATTCAGTGTGGGAGCCCGCCTGCTGGCAATGCAGGCGCCCCATTTCACCTGACACACAATAAAAATGCCTGCCAACCACTTCAACACCCACTGCCCCGATTGGGCTACTGCCCTGCTCAACGGCTTCAGCCAGATTTTCCTCCAGCGGCACCCGCTGTTTGGCTTGCTGTGCCTGTTGGCCATTCTGTTCACCGCGCCCGCCCTGCTCGGCGGCGCACTGCTGGGCGGAGTCGCCGGCTTGCTTACCGCGCAACGTCGCGGCTACGCCAAGGCCGACCGTCAGGCTGGACTATTCAGCTACAACGGCGTGCTGCTCGGTTTGCTGCTGAGCCTGTATTTCCCTTGGTCCGCGTTGCTGCCACCGCTGATCATTGCTGCGGGCGGGCTGAGTGCGATGTTCACCCAACAGTGGCTCAAACGTGTGCGCTTCAGCCAGTACCTGCCAGCCTATACGGCGCCATTCGTGGTACTGGGCTGGTTGCTGTTGTGCTTCGCCACGCCCTCGAGCAATGCGCAGTTGATCGAAATCAGCCCGCAGAACATCCTCGCCGCTCCACTCAAAGGCCTGGGCCAGGTGATGTTCCTCGGTCATCCGCTGGCCGGCGCGATGATTGCCGCCGGCTTGCTGATCGCCGACCGTCGTGCCTTCTGCTGGGCGATGCTGGCGTCTGTCGCGGGCATGGGCTGGAGCATGCTGCATCACGACTTCTACAGCGCATTGATCGGCCTGGGTGGCTACAACGCCGTACTCGCCGCCCTTGCCTGCAACTCACTGCACCAGAAGCCTTGGCTGCCGCTGCTCGGAATTGCATTCGCACTGATACTGACACCGGTGTTTGCCGCCATCGGCCTGCCGACGCTGACCGCCCCTTTCATCCTCGCCTGCTGGCTGATCCGCACGGTTGTGCAAATGCTCGGAAAGGCCGCTGTCGCCCATACGCCTTGCGCTCTGGAGGAGAATCAACCTAGGCTTCGCTGATCATTGGTTCAGGCGGTATCCATGGACAGCAGCAGAAACTGGCGTGAAGAGCTTTACGTCATGGTTTTCCAGAGCGACACCAAGGCGGGGCGGCGCTTCGACGGCATTTTGCTGTTGATCATCCTCGCCAGCATTGTGATTGTGATGCTCGACAGCATCGACTCGATCCACCAGAACTACGCCAACGTGCTGGCGTATATCGAGTGGGGCTTCACGATTATTTTCGCCATCGAGTACGGCTTGCGGTTGTACTGCTCCCCCAAGCCGTTGCGCTACGCATTCAGCTTTTACGGGCTGGTGGATTTGCTGGCGATCGTGCCCGGCATCCTGGCGCTGTATTACGCCGACGCGCAGTACCTGCTGATCATCCGTATCATCCGCATGTTGCGGATATTCCGTGTGCTCAAGCTCAGCCCCTATCTCAAGCAAGCCAACTACCTGATGTCGGCGCTGCGTGGCAGCAAGCAGAAGATCGTGGTGTTCCTGGTCAGCGTATGCACCCTGGTGACGGTGTTTGGCACGCTGATGTACGTGATCGAAGGCCCGGAACATGGCTTCACCAGCATCCCCAAAGGCATCTATTGGGCGATCGTTACGCTGACCACCGTGGGCTTTGGCGACATCGTGCCGAAGACCCCGCTGGGCCAGGTAATTTCGTCGCTGGTGATGATCACCGGTTACTCGATCATCGCCGTGCCCACCGGGATTTTTACCGCAGAACTGGCCAACGCCATGCGCGGTGAGCAGCTGCAACACGACTGCCCGGTGTGCCGCAAGAACAGTCACGAACACGGCGCCGCATTCTGCTCGCGCTGCGGCAATGCGCTGTTCAAGAAACTGGAATAAGCACAGAGCTTTTTAATCTTTAAAGGACTATGCCGCTGCCGTTATAGTCGCTGCGGTAAGATGCCGACACCTACTGGACCTGAAAAAATGACCCCGTAGGAGCTGCCGAAGGCTGCGATCTTCTTCCTCAAATCAGGATCAAAAGATCGCAGCCTTCGGCAGCTCCTACCAAACAAGGAATGCGCAGTGAAAAAACTCTTTGGTGCCTCACTTCTCGCCGCTGGCCTGGCACTGACCGGCATGGCTCAGGCCGCACCGACCCTGCTCAACGTTTCCTACGACGTGATGCGCGATTTCTACAAGGACTACAACACTGCCTTCCAGAAGCACTGGCAAGCCGAGCACAACGAAAACATCACCGTACAGATGTCTTTCGGCGGCTCCAGCAAACAGGCGCGTTCGGTGATCGATGGCCTGCCCGCTGACGTGATCACCATGAACATGGCCACCGACATCAATGCCCTGGCGGACAACGGCAAACTGGTCCCGGACAACTGGGTCACCCGCCTGCCGAACAACAGCGCGCCATTCACCTCGGCCACCGTGTTCATCGTCCGCAAGGGCAACCCGAAAGCCTTGAAAGACTGGCCCGACCTGCTCAAGGAAGGCGTGCAAGTCATAGTGCCGAACCCGAAAACCTCGGGTAACGGTCGCTACACCTACCTCTCGGCCTGGGGTTACGTGCTGAAAAACGGCGGTGACGAGAACAAAGCCAAGGACTTCGTCGGCAAACTGTTCAAGCAGGCTCCGGTGCTCGATACTGGCGGCCGCGCGGCCACCACCACCTTCATGACCAACCAGATCGGCGACGTGCTGGTGACCTTCGAAAACGAAGCGGAAATGGTTGCCCGCGAATTCGGTCGCGACCAGTTTGAAGTCATTTACCCCAGCGTCTCCGCCGAAGCCGAGCCGCCAGTGTCTGTGGTCGACAAAGTCGTCGAGAAAAAAGGCACCCGCGCAGCCGCCGAGGAATACCTGAAGTACCTGTGGTCCCCGGAAGGCCAGGAAATCGCGGCGGCGAACTACCTGCGCCCGCGTGACCCGGCAGTACTGGCCAAGTACACCGATCGCTTTCCGAAAGTGGATTTTCTTTCGGTAGAGAAAACCTTCGGTGACTGGCGCACCGTGCAAAAAACTCACTTCAATGATGGTGGGGTTTTTGACCAGATCTACGGCGGCCAGTGATCACTGAGCGGTAATGAAAAAGGCGACCTGAGGTCGCCTTTTTTGTGGGTGTGCACTTTAACTGGAGCTCCCCCCAAACTGCAGGGGGAAGGTCTGTTGGAGCAAGGCCTGTGGGGCCAAGGTCTGCTGTGCTAAGTATGTGGGAGCAAGGCTTGCCCGCGATGAACGATGACACGGTCTTCTCAGGGCTCTGCGACCATCAAGGCAAAACCGCCTCCACCTCAATCTCGATCAACCACTCCGGCAAAGAAAGCCCACTGACAATGACCCATGAAGACGCAGGCGGCTTATCCGCAAACCGTTCCAGCAGGACGCGGGTTATGTGGTCCTGCTCATCCCTTGCAGACTCCGCGACGTAAATCCGCATCATGACCACATGCGCCAGATTCCCACCGGCCTCATTCAAAATGCTCTCGATATTCTGGAAAGCTTTGACCGTCTGCTCGTACAGCCCGGGCGCAACCGTGCGCTCGAACTCATCGACCCCCACCTGACCAGACAGCAGCACCCGCCGCCCACCAGTGACTTCCACGGCCTGGCTGAATCCGTATTGAAGAGAATCAAAAACGGTCGATGGATTGATAGTTGTTTTCAGCATGGAAACTCCCTGTTCGTTGAAACGAATCGGGAAAACTAAACCAACCCAATGGCGAGTTCTACCCGGAGTATGGCCGCTGCAACACCGGGAAACTCAATAACCAGCGACCGTCGATTCGTCGCTACTCCTGAGGTTCGATGTTATCCAGCGCACGGTTTACCGCCAACTCGGCCAGCATGATGATCTGCGCTATTCCCAACAGGGCGTTGCGATACGGGCCAGTGATAAAGCCTGCCAGGTCGTTGGCCATCACATTCGCCGATGCAAGGGATTCGCAGGCGTGGGCCAGCAAGGTTTCGGTGGCGATGTCAGGGGCGATCATGAACATGCTTTCGGGTTTGTAGGGGGTTTCAGCGTGTTTAAGGGCGCTGAAGTTGAGATAGTTTTGTTGGGCTGAATCGTCAGATTCAGTGTGCTCTTCGTCTGGCTGCGGGGGGTTGGGCGTGGGTTTGAACATGGTGAAGCTCCTTGATTAATGGAGCCGCCACTGTTCGCTGCGAAACGAGGGAGGTGGCAGCTGTACGCAGGTTCGCAGACCGGGAATCAAGGAACCCGGCAGACCCGAAGATCTCCCGCGCACAGCCGCCATAACGAAATGCAGCGGACGTAAAAAACGCCAACTGAACGTAACGGTAGCGCTGAGCGCCTTGATTGACCCGGGCTGCGAAACCCGATCACTGATGAGCAGTGACGGAAATCAAGCTACCGGACGCGTCCAAACCGCACAAGCCGGCGGATTCTGACGTAGTTGTAGGCAAAGGCGCAAGGCGACGTAGCCTGCTTCCTACATCCGACATCATGCGGTGTTTGTCAGACCGCCATCGCGGGCAAGCCCGGCTCCCACAGAGATGTCAGCCGTACAAAAATGTTGCGTACACCACCAGTACCCTGTGGGAGCAAGGCTTGCCCGCGATGGCAATCTCCCTGCCGCATCGTTGTCGAATGTGCAGACGCCATCGCCAGCAGGCTGGCTCCCACAGTGATCTGCGCCGTACATAAATGCTGCGTCCACCAGCACTACCCTGTGGGAGCGGACTTGCCCGCGATGGCAATCTCCCTGCCACATCAATGTCGAATGTGCAGACGCCATCGCCAGCAGGCTGGCTCCCACAGTGATCTGCGCCGTACATAAATGCTGCGTCCACCAGCACTACCGTGGGAGCAAGGCTTGTCCGCGATGGCAATCTCCCTGCCGCATCGTTGTCGAATGTGCAGACGCCATCGCGAGCAGGCTCGCTCCCACAGAGATGTCCGCCGAACACAAGTGCTGCATGGTCATGTTCGCTATGGCAGCACATGTAAGTAAATGTATCATCAGCCTTAGTAAGGCACGCGGTTGCTCCTCAATCATTGCGCAAGGGCATGATTACTATCACTCCAAAATCGCTTCCACCCCTCCGCCCTGCCGCTTAGCCTGCACACATTCCTCAATTGTTCACGAGACACCTCATGACTCCAGCGAACCCAGTGCCTCAGGGCACCGCGACGATGACCCGCGGCATGGTCCTGCTATTTGCCTTTTGCTGTGGCGCGATCGTGGCCAACATCTACTATGCCCAGCCGATCATTGGCCTGATCGCGCCGGACATCGGCCTGACCAGCACCATGGCCAGCCTGATCGTTTCATTGACGCAGATTGGCTACGCGCTGGGGCTGTTTTTCCTGGTTCCTCTGGGTGATCTGCTGGAAAATCGGCGGTTGATGATCATCACCACGCTGGTGGCCATTGCCAGCCTGCTGGGCGCGGCGTTTACCGATCAGCCGAACGTGTTCCTGCTGATCTCATTGCTGGTGGGCTTCAGTTCGGTGTCAGTGCAGATCCTGATCCCCCTCGCCGCACACCTGGCCCCGGAGGAATCCCGTGGGCGCGTGGTCGGCGGGATCATGGGCGGTTTGTTGCTGGGGATCTTGTTGGCACGGCCGGTCTCCAGTGTGATCGCGGACCACTTCGGCTGGCGTGCGATGTTCGTGATTGCCGCGGTGTTGATGGCTGCAATCAGCGTCGTATTGGCCCTGACAATTCCCAAGCGCAAGCCTGATCACAGCGCGTCCTACGGACAACTGCTTGGCTCGCTGTGGACGCTGCTGCGTAATCAGCCAGTGCTGCGTCAGCGCGCGTTCTACCAAGGCTGCATGTTTGCAACCTTCAGCCTGTTCTGGACCGCGGTGCCGCTGGAGCTGGCGCGTAATCATGGATTGTCGCAAACCCAGATCGCCATTTTCGCCCTGGTCGGCGCCATCGGTGCAATCGCGGCCCCTATCGCCGGGCGTCTGGCTGATGCCGGGCACACGCGCATCGCCTCACTGCTGGCCCTGGTGTTCGCCAGCCTGAGTTTCCTGCCGGCCTTCATCCACCCGCTCTACAGCGTCATAGGCCTGGCGGTGACCGGCGTAGTGCTGGATTTCTGCGTGCAGATGAACATGGTGCTTGGGCAACGTGCGGTCTACGCGCTGGACGCCACGAGCCGCAGCCGCTTGAACGCCTTGTACATGACCAGCATCTTCATCGGCGGCGCCTTCGGCTCCTCCGTGGCGAGTGCGGTGTACGAACACGGCGGCTGGTTGTGGATCGTGATCGTGGGCAGCGCTTTTCCTGTTCTGGCGTTGTTGCGGTTCCTGAGTGTTTCAGAAAAACGCTCACTGGCAGCCGCGTAAAGCACCAAGTGTTGCGGGCAGGCGCACTGCTGCCCGCGCGCTGGTAGTCGCAATCATTGGCGAACCAGCTTTTCCATCGCAGCATCGGCCAGGAAGGACGAGCGGCTCTTGATGTTGTGGTCGCGCACGTAGCGATCAATGCGCTGGATGACGTACCCGGGAAGTGTCACGTTGACCTTCTCGGTCTTGCCCATGTATGGCGAGATATCCAGCTCCAGCATGCCCCACCCCATGTTTGCAAAGTCGTGATTACCACGGTGCTCGGCTGCGGAGGTCGGCATGGGAATCGTGTCCCCTCCACTGGCAATCTCCTGCAGCATGATGTGGGCGATCTCGACGGCCGCATTGTAAGCATCTTCAAAGGTATCTCCGGCCGTCACTGCGCCAGGAATATCGGGGATCTGAATACCGATGGCGGTGTTCTCGTCGCCCCACTCGATACAGATTGGGTATTGCATTATGGATCTCCTGCGCAATTGGCCGTCGGGTAGTCGAGCCCCGCACGCCTCCTGATGCTCTTGACCGTGCCCACCGGCAAATCCTTTTTCGGATGCGGCACGGGGATGGTGTACGGGTTGTAACGGTGAGTGAAGACGTGATGACTGCCAGTAACCCGATCCAGCACCCAACCTGCCTCCTCCAGCTCCTTGATCAATAATCTGCTCTGCACCGCGAGCCACCTTGCCACACCAAAATAAAGATAACCCTAGAGTTATCTTTATTCAAGCACAAAAATTCGAATTTTCACGGGCGGGTGTTTTGCAGTATGTGATTCTGGGGAATCAAATTACTGGCCGAGCGGCTATCAGCCTATTGGTGCGGGGTGGATGCAGTCGACTCTCCGTCAATACACCTCAACAAGCACTCAACCGTATCCTCCAGCGCCCCCGAGTTATCGATCACACACAGCGCCGGATCGTGCTCCGCAAGTACCTGTTCACTGAACCGCGCATTGCGCGCCAGCCGTGCCTCGATCTCTTCGACCGATTCACGCCCGCGAGCCAGCAAACGCTCACGCAGCACGCTCTGCTCCACGGTCAGCAACAGGACAAGCAAATCCGGATAACGCTGCCGGGTTGCCGGCAGATGACCGCGCGAGCCATTGACCAGGACGTTCTGCCCTGCGGCCAGCCAATCGTCGATTTCACGGGGGATGCCGTAGCACAACCCGTTGGCGCGCCAGCTAAGGGCAAACTCGCCCCGGGCCTCGAGCCGGGTGAATTCATCCAGGCTCACGCCCAGCGCCGACTCACCCAGGGCTTCAGCCGAGCGGGTAATCACGCGCCGCACGATGCGGCAGTTACGTTCGGCCAACCGCGTTCTTGCGGCATCCAGCAGGCTGTCCTTGCCCGAACCTGAAGGTCCGATGAGATAGATCAACCTGCCTGCCATCCATTCACTCTCTTCATTTTTCGCAGGATTGGGTACACGTGGGGCAATCAAGAAGGCGACCCTGAGGTCGCCTTTGCGTCACTTGAACTGCCGGCCCAAACCACTGGGCACGCCGTGGATGTCAGTGTCTTCCCATGGACCATTCGGGCTGACAGAGCGGCTCCAGCCGTTGTTCCAGCGATAATAGGTGCGCTGGCGATAGAAGGTATTGGTCTGGTCATCGAGCACATACACGCCGAGCTTGGCATCCCAATGGCTGTTGCCACCCGGTGGCGGCGCGAAGCTCGCCGAAGTGCGCGGTACTGGCTTGGCCGGTTTGGCCGGGACGTTCGGTTTGCTCGGCGCAGGTGAAGTCGAGGGGGTCGGCTTGGGCTGCGATGGCGGGATCGGCGGCAACGGTGCGGGTTCGGGCCGCTGGACCGCACAAGCGCTTAACCCCAGGACCATACTGAGCAGGGTGATACGGGCGATGGCGGTCATAGGCGGTTCCTGTTATTTGTCCGGGCTGTCGATGGTCAGTTTTTGTGGCGCTGAGGTGCTGCTGGCCAGTGGCTGGCTGCGACCGATCCACTCGCCGGCAGTCGGTTGACCGGCACGGGAGATTCGCGCAACCAGTTGGACTTCAGGAAAGTTGGACAGTTTCAACTGCGGCATCATCGCGTCGGCATCACCCAGTTCGACGCTCGCGGGCAAGTCGGCCACAGTCAGGCGCTTGGCCGCCAAAGGTGCCGGAGGGCCGGACGTTGCGCGGGCAAAAATGAACACGCTGTCACCGGGTTGCACCTTGGCCTTCAACTCGGGTGCAAGGTCCACCGTGACTTTCAGCAGTGCCGCCTTGGCGACCGGCGCCTGGGCAACTTTGCCGCCGCCGGCTTCGAGTTTCTCGCTGGCCCGGGCGATCCCGCCTTGCAAGGCTGCACGGGAATTGTCTTCGGGCGGCAATTGCGCCAGCAGCCGGTTCCAGTAATCGATGGCGTCCTGATAGCGCTCGCCCTCGAATGCCGCGATACCCAGCAGCCCCAGGCTGGTGACTTCTTTCGGATCGGCCTTCAATGCTTCGTCAGTCAAGGCCTGTACCTTGTCCGACCATTTTTTGCCGTCGGCGAAGTACTGCGCTTGCGCCCATTGGCCGAGCAACTCAGGTTGACGACCGGCCAGCGCCACGGTGCGTTCGAACATCTTTGCCGCATCACCAGGGCGGTCCTGGGCCATGTAGGTACGACCCAGGAAGTACAGGCCTTCCGCAGAATCGGGCTGAGCCGCGACCGCGCGCTCCAGGCGCGAGGTCATCTCTTCCATGGACTGCGGAGCCTGGGCGAATTCACGGGTCAGCTCGACTTTGTTGCTGGCACCGAAGTGCAGGTACAGACCAAGGCCCAGCACCGGCACCAGAATCGCCGCCAACAGCGGCCATGGTTTGCCCAGGCGCGAAACACGCGGTGCCGCGACGCCTTCGGTATCAGCCAGCAGCTCACGGGCCGCTTCGGCACGACCGGTGTCCATTTGCGCAGCGTTGAGCACGCCCTCTTCCTGCTGAGTTTGCAACTCAGCCACGCGTTCCTGATACAACGCGACGTTCAGGGCAGTACGATCCTCTTCAAGCTGGGCGCGACGGCCGCGCAAAACAGGGATCAACAGAAAACTCAGGGCAACCAGAAGCAGCAGACCTGCAGCGAGCCAGAAATCAATCATTCTTGGTTTTATCCAACAGGTGGTCGAGGCGCTCGCGTTCATCCACGGAAAGCGAGTCCGGGCTATCGGTGCGCAGGACGCGACGACGGCGAACTATCACGGCAATGATCACAAAACCGCCCAGCAGCAAGCCTGCGGGGCCGAACCAGAGCAGTGCGGTCTTGGCATTCAGCGCGGGTTTGTAGCGGACGAAATCACCGTAGCGATCGACCATGAAGTCGATGATCTGCTGGTTGTCCTTGCCCTCGCCGAGCATGCGGAAAATCTCTTTGCGCAGATCAGCGGCGATCGGCGCGTTGGAGTCGGCAATGTCCTGGTTCTGGCACTTGGGGCACCGCAGCTCCTTGGTCAGTTCGCGAAAACGCTCGCGGTCACCTTCCTTGGCGAACTCATAGGTGTCGATGGCCGCATGAGCCATCCCGGCCATGCTCAAGCCCAGCACTGCGGCGGCAATCCAGCGCTTCATGGCTTGGCCTCGTCGACCAGCGCCTGATACTTGGCGGCCAGTTTTTCGCGCCAGACCTGTTCGTCGATGACCCCCACGAACTTGTCGCGGATGATGCCCTTGGCGTCGATAAAGAAGGTTTCCGGTGCGCCGTAGACACCGAGGTTCAGGCCCAGGGTACCTTCGTCGTCGCGGATATCCAGCTGGTAAGGGTTGTGAAACTCCGTCAGCCACTTCAAGGCGTCGGCGTTGACGTCCTTGTAGTTGATGCCGTAGATCACCACGCCCTTCTCGGCCAGCTTGTTCAGTACCGGGTGCTCGACGCGGCAGGAAATGCACCAGGTGCCCCACACGTTGACCAGCGCCGGCTTGCCAAGGATGTCTGCCCGGGTCAGCGTCTTGTCACCCTGCACCGCAGGCAGCGAGAACTCCGGGAACGGCTTGCCGATCATCGCCGACGGCAGCTCGGCCGGGTCCAGGTACAACCCGCGGTACAGAAAAACCGCCACCACCAGGAAAATCGCGAGCGGCAGCAACATCAACCAACGTCTCATGCAGTGGCTCCCGACATGCCCAGCGCTTCACGCACGCGGCTTTTGACCTTGACCCGATAACGCCGGTCCAGCGCCGCCAGCAATCCGCCGAAACCGGTCAGCAATCCGCCGAACCAGATCCAGCGCACGAACGGCTTGACGTGGACGCGTACGGCCCAGGCGCCATCGCCCAGAGGTTCGCCGAGGGCGACGTAGAGGTCACGGGTGAAACCGGCATCGATCCCCGCCTCGGTCATGACCGAGTTCTGCACGGTGTACAGGCGTTTTTCCGGGTGCAGCACGCTGATTTCCTTGCCGTCCTTGATCACCCGAACGGTGCCCTTGTCGGAGGTAAAGTTCGGGCCTTCGAAGTGTTTGGCACCTTCGAATACAAACTGGTAACCGCCCAGGCTCATGGATTCACCCGGCGCCAGGCGCAGGTCGCGCTCGGCACTGTTCTGGCTCGACAGGACCACGCCCAGGGCACACACGGCGATGCCCAGGTGCGCGATCTGCATGCCCCAGTAGCTGCGGGTCAGGGTCGGCAGGCCCTTGATCAGGCCCTTGTGACGAGTCTTGTCAAAGATGTCGCGCACGCCGGCCAGCAACACCCAGGCCGCCAGCATGAAGGTCGCGATCACGGCCCAATTGAAATCGCCATAGGCGACGCCAGCGATCACGGCTAAAGCAGCGCTGCCCAGCAACACCGGAGTGAGCATGCCCACCAGCCATTTGACCGGCGTGTCTTTCCAGCGCACCAGCATGCCAATGGCCATGACCACCATCAGCAGTGCCATCAGCGGGATAAACAGCGCGTTGAAATACGGCGGGCCGACCGACAGCTTGGCCCCGGTCATGGCGTCCAGGATCAACGGGTACAAGGTGCCCAGCAGGATCATCGAAGCCGCCACCACCAGCACCAGGTTGTTGCCCAGTAACAGGGTTTCCCGGGACCAGAGGTTGAAGCCGACCTGACTCTTCACCACCGGCGCACGCAGGGCGAACAGCGTCAGCGAACCACCGACCACGAACAGCAGGAAAATCAGGATGAACACGCCGCGCTCCGGATCAGAGGCGAACGCGTGCACCGAGGTCAGAACCCCGGAACGCACCAGGAAGGTTCCCAGCAGGCTCAGGGAGAACGCAGCGATGGCGAGCAACACGGTCCAGCTCTTGAACACGCCACGTTTTTCCGTGACGGCCAATGAGTGAATCAGTGCGGTGCCGACCAGCCAAGGCATGAAGGAGGCGTTTTCCACCGGGTCCCAGAACCACCAGCCACCCCAGCCGAGCTCGTAATAGGCCCACCAGGAGCCCAGGGTGATGCCGATTCCGAGGAAGGCCCAGGCGACGATGGTCCACGGACGCGACCAGCGCGCCCAGGCTGCATCAAGACGACCGCCCAACAGCGCGGCGATGGCGAACGCGAACGCTACCGAGAAGCCCACGTAACCCATGTACAGCATCGGCGGGTGAACGATCAGGCCGATGTCCTGCAGCAACGGGTTGAGGTCACGACCGTCGGCCGGGATTTGCGGAAGGATGCGTGCGAACGGGTTGGACGTCAGGATCAGGAACAGCAGGAAACCCGTGCTGATCATGCCCATGATCGCCAGCACCCGGGCCAGCATCACCTGCGGCAGTTGCCGTGAGAACACGGATACAGCGAAGGTCCAGCCGCCCAGGATCAATGCCCAAAGCAGCAGCGAGCCTTCGTGCGCGCCCCACACGGCGCTGAATTTGTAGTACCACGGCAACGCGCTGTTGGAGTTGCTGGCGACGTAATCCACGGAGAAGTCGTCCGCCATGAACGCATAGGTCAGGCAACCAAAGGCAAACAGCAGGAACGCGAACTGTCCCCAGGCCGCAGGTTGCGCGAGGCTCATCCACAGGCGATCGCCGCGCCAGGCGCCGAGCAAGGGCACTACCGACTGAACCAGGGCAAAACACAGCGCCAGGATCATGGCCAGGTGGCCCAGTTCCGGGATGTACAACCCGGCGCTATAGAGTCCAGCAGTCATCAGTTAGCCCTCTTTCGCAGGAGTAGGTGCCGACATGCCACTGTCTTTCAAGGCCTTGGTCACTTCCGGCGGCATGTATTTTTCATCGTGCTTGGCCAGCACTTCGTCGGCCACCACCACGCCCTCGGCGTTGAGCTTGCCCAACGCCACGATCCCCTGCCCTTCACGGAACAGATCGGGAAGGATGCCGCGGTAGCTGATGGTCACGGTCTTGTTGAAATCGGTGACGTTGAATTTCACGTCCAGGGAATCGCCGGAACGTTTCAGCGAACCGGCCTCGACCATGCCACCGGCGCGAATGCGCGTGTCCTGCGGGGCTTCGCCGCTGGCGATCTGGGTCGGTGTGTAGAACAGGTTGATGTTCTGCTGCAGGGCGCTCAGGGCCAGGCCGACAGCAGCGCCAACCCCGACCAGGATCGCGAGAATGATGATAAGACGCTTTTTGCGCAGCGGATTCACTTGCCGTTCTCCCGGCGCAGACGACGCGCCTCTTGTTGCAGATACCGCTTGCGGGCCAGGATCGGCGCCGCCACGTTCAGGGCCAACACTGCCAGGCAGATGCCGTAGGCTGACCAGACATAAAGGCCATGATGGCCCATGGCGAGGAAGTCGCCGAATGAAGCAAAACTCATCGCGCGGCCTCCAGGCTGTGCTGCACTTCGGCTTTCACCCAACTGGCCCGGGCTTCGCGCTTGAGCACTTCGAGGCGCATGCGCAGCAACAGCACCGCACCGAAGAAGCAATAGAAACCCAGCACGGTCAGTAGCAGCGGCAGCCACATTTCAGCGGGCATCGCAGGCTTTTCGGTCAGGGTGAAGGTGGCGCCCTGGTGCAGGGTGTTCCACCACTCCACCGAATACTTGATGATCGGGATATTGATCACCCCGACAATCGCCAGCACCGCACACGCCTTGGCGGCGCTCTCACGATTGCTGATGGCGTTGCCCAGCGCAATGAGACCGAAGTACAGGAACAGCAGGATCAGCATGGACGTTAGTCGCGCATCCCAGACCCACCACGAGCCCCAGGTCGGCTTGCCCCAGATCGCGCCGGTGACCAGCGCCACGGCGGTCATCCAGGCGCCGATGGGCGCAGCGCACTGCAGGGCGACGTCGGCCAGTTTCATCTTCCATACCAGCCCGACGATGCCGCACACCGCCAGCATCACATAGATCGACTGCGCCAGCATGGCAGCCGGTACATGGATATAGATGATGCGAAAGCTGTTGCCTTGCTGATAGTCCGGCGGCGCGAAGGCCAGGCCCCAGACCACGCCAATACCTATCAGCAGCAACGCCGCGATGCTCAACCACGGCAGCAGTTTGCCGCTGATGCCGTAGAACCATTTGGGTGAGCCGAGCTTATGAAACCAGGTCCAGTTCATTACTGTTTCCATCACGGTTGCTCTTCGCTATGAAGAGCCAAGGGTCTGCCTTTTTTTCAAAAGAAAACGATCAAAAAATGACCAGACCTCATTATTATTCGCCGACGCTGATCTTCAGGCCAGCAGCTATTGCAAAGGGTGTAAGGGTTATCGCCAAGGCGGTCAGGCTACCAAGCCACAACAGATAACCGGTCGCCGGCATGCCCATCAGTGCCGCCTGCAAGGCGCCACTGCCGAGAATCAATACCGGGATGTACAGCGGCAGTATCAAAAGCGCCAGCAGCAAGCCACCACGCTTCAAACCCACGGTCAACGCCGCGCCCACTGCACCCAGCAGGCTCAGCACTGGTGTACCCAGCAACAAGGAAAGCAGCAACACCGGCAGACAGGCGGCAGGCAATCCGAGCATTAACGCCAGCAGTGGTGCGAGCAAAACCAGAGCCAGGCCGGAGAAGGCCCAGTGTGCCAGTACCTTGGCTAAAACCAGAAGGGCCAGGGGGTGCGACGAAAGGACCCACTGTTCAAGGGAACCATCTTCGAAATCACTGCGGAAGAGCCCGTCCAGCGAGAGCAAAACCGATAAAAGGGCCGCTACCCATACCAGTCCCGGAGACAAGGTTTGCAACAATTGAGACTCGGGCCCGACCGCCAAAGGGAACAGTGAAACCACGATGGCGAAAAATACCAGCGGATTGGCCAGTTCGGCCGGACGACGGAACAGCAAGCGCGCCTCGCGGGCAACCAACAGGCCAAAAACACTCATACGGCCCAGTTCCCCAGATCAATGTCGCGGTAGCCGGCCGGCATACGGCTCAGCGTGTGGTGGGTCGTCAGTACGACCATGCCGCCCTGCTCACAGTGGGCTGCAAGGTGTTCCTCGAGTTGCGCCACACCCTGTTTGTCCAGCGCGGTGAAGGGTTCATCGAGAATCCATAACGGCGGACTGTCCAGGTACAACCGCGCCAGCGCCACACGCCGCTGCTGGCCGGCGGACAGGGTGTGACAGGGCACATCCTCGAAGCCACGCAGCCCGACGGCGCCGAGCGCCTGCCAGATGGCGTCATGGGAGGCAGGTTGATGCAGGGCGCAGAGCCAGCTCAGGTTCTCTTCCGGAGTCAACAGGTCCTTGATCCCGGCGGCATGGCCAATCCACAACAGGTTGCGTGCCAGTTCGTGCCGTTGCTCGCTGAGCGGCTGGCCGTTGAGCAACACTTGACCGGCGGTCGGCTGCATCAAGCCTGACAAAAGCCGCAGCAAACTGGTCTTGCCGCTGCCGTTGGGCCCGCTGATTTGCACCATTTCGCCACTGGCCAGTCTCAATTCGAGATTTTCGAAAAGCAGCCGAAGGTCTCGCTCACAGGCAAGGGCAACGGTTTGCAGGACTGGACTGGTCAAGAGATCACGGGCCTTTACGGTTCAAGTCGGCGGTATTGCGGCCGCTAAAGAGATGCAGGATAAATGCATTGGCGGCCCGTTATGGGGAGCTGCGTCAAACAAATGCATTGTTTCGCGCGCCCCATAGACGACGGGGCGGCATTATACATGCCATCCCCTACTCTCAAGAGTGCAATTTCCTCAGGTTGTGACCGCGTATGACAGGCGAAATGAACATCCTCCCGATCTTGCAGAATGCGCCGGCCACTTCACGCCCGCAAACCGGCGGCGAACTGCTCAAGTTGCTGACACCCATGGAGGGCCTGATATCCGCCGGCCAATCCGCCAACGCCGAAGTGCTGTCACTCAAGCAGGCCGACCAGGCCTTTCAATTGCTGCTCAAGATCACCCTGGAGAACGGGCGCCAGACGACGCTCCAGGCCATCAGTGCCCAGCCTTTGCCCCAAGGCTCCAGCCTGGCAATCACACAACCCTCGGCGGGCAACCTGGCGATCACCCTGCAACAGGCCCTCGCCTCTGGCGCGGCCACCCTCACCCGCCTCGACCCGGCGCAATTGCCCGCCGGCACGCTGCTGCAAGGCAAGGTCCTGACGTCCCAGGTGCTGCCGCAGGAATCCGGCCAGCCCACGGTGTATCGCTCAATGGTCGGCCTGCTCAACACTGCTCTGAGCGGCAGTACCTTGAGCATCGACAGCCCGACGCCACTGCGCATCGGCACTTTGCTCAGCGCCCTGGTGCAAGACAGCCAGACACTCAAATTCGTCCCGCTCGGCAGCCGCTCGGAGCAACTGGCAGTGACCCAGCAACTGGCCAGCCAGCACAGCCGGCAAGGCTCCCTGGACGGCCTGCTGAAGCTTCTGCAGAACCTGCCCGCCGGGAGCCAGACCTCCAGCGACTTGCGCGCCGCTGCCGAAAAGCTGCTCGCTGGTCTGCCGGATATTCAGCAATTGAGCAGCCCGAAAGGCCTGGCGCTGGCCCTGGCGAACAGCGGCGTGTTCCTCGAATCAAAGCTCCTGGGCGGGCTGAATCCGTCGCTGGCCCCGGATATGAAAGGTGATCTGCTCAGGCTGATCGCCCAACTGAGCCCGGCCCCCAACACGCACATGAACGCGATCATTGCCGCCAACACCCTGGCCCAGGCCATGCCGAGCTTCATGCGCAATGCCCTGGGCATGCTCAGCCAGGTGAGCGCCAAGCCCTCGCCGACCAGCTTTCCGCTGGCCGATCGCCTGTTGCAGAGTGCCGAAGGTGAGGATGATCTCGAACACCTGCTGCGCTTGGCGGCCGCTGCAGTATCGCGCCTGCAAAGTCACCAGCTGTCGAGCCTGGAACAGACAGGGGTGACCGCCGACGGGCGCTTGATGAGTACCTGGCAGCTGGAAATCCCGATGCGCAACCTGCAGGACATTGTGCCGCTGCAGGTCAAATTCCAGCGTGAAGACGCGCCGGAAAAAGAACAGCCAAAAGATCGTCATGAAGAACGCCCACCCAAGCAGCAACTGTGGCGAGTCGAGCTGGCGTTCGACATGGAACCGCTGGGGCCGTTGCAGGTTCAGGCCCAGCTGATCAGTGGCAGCCTGTCTGGCCAGCTGTGGGCCGAGCGGCCGTACACCGCCAGCCTGATCGAAAGCAACCTGGCAGCCCTGCGGCAACAACTGCTCGATTCTGGCCTGAACGTGGGCGACATCGACTGTCACCTCGGAACCCCACCCCAAGGCCCGCAAACCCGTCTCGAACAACGCTGGGTGGATGAAACCGCATGAGCCATTCCGACACCCCACGCCAGGCCATCGCCCTCAAGTACGACGGCACCCACGCCCCGACGCTCACGGCCAAAGGCGACGATGCCCTGGCCGAAGCCATCCTGAAGATTGCCCGTGATTACGAAGTACCCATCTACGAGAACGCCGAACTGGTGAAGTTGCTGGCGCGAATGGAGTTGGGCGAGAGTATTCCGGAAGAGTTGTATCGAACGATTGCGGAGATTATTGCGTTTGCCTGGAGGTTGAAGGGGAAATTTCCGCAAGGGCAGGATCCGGATGCGCCGATGGTGGAGAAGGACGTGACTGCACGTGGGGATGATTATTGAGGTGCCGTTTGTAAAAGATCGCAGCCTCGTTTCACTCGGCAGCTCCTACAGTGGAACGCTTACAGTCCCGTAGGCGCTGTCGAGTGAAACGAGGCTGCGATCTTTTGATCTATCAGCTCTTGTGCAACTTGCGCATCAACTCCGCCTCGGCCTGGGTCAGGCCACAGGACGCCGTCAGCTCTTCGGCGCTGGCGCCCATGCCAACCAGGCGCGCTGCCTGGGCAAAGGACAGGCTCGACGGGTCGCGCTGCTCAAGCGCCACCAGCTTGTCCGGTATTGGCCCGACTACCGCGCGCAGTTCCTGCAGTTCCTGGCCCATGCGCACGTTACCGTCCTGGTAGTTCTCGACGCGTCGGGTCAGGTCCTTGATCCGCTGATCGCGCAGCGCGTCGCCCTCGACCTGTTTAGCCGCGAGCGGTTTTTGCGTACGCACGTACGCCAGGAACATTGCCAGGGTGCCTGCCCACAAAAGGAACAGGACAATGACCGCGACCTCAAGAATCAATCAGATGTTCTCCAGGTCCGACCATTCTTCTTCGCTCATCATCTTGTCCAGCTCGACCAGGATCAGCAGTTCGTTGTTCTTGTTGCACACGCCCTGAATGAACTTGGCGGACTCTTCATTCCCGACGTTAGGCGCGGTTTCGATTTCCGACTGACGCAGGTAAACCACTTCCGCCACGCTGTCGACCATGATCCCGACCACTTGCTTGTCGGCTTCGATGATGACGATGCGGGTGTTGTCGCTGATCTCGGCGTTCATCAGGCCGAAGCGCTGACGGGTGTCGATCACGGTGACGACATTACCGCGCAGGTTGATGATGCCGAGCACGTAGCTTGGGGCACCCGGAACCGGGGCGATCTCGGTGTAGCGCAGTACTTCCTGAACGCGCATTACGTTGATGCCGTAGGTTTCATTGTCCAGCTTGAAGGTTACCCATTGCAGGATCGGATCTTCAGAACCCTTTGCCGCCGTCGCCTTGTCATTCATACCCTGACCCCTCAAAAAACCGCCGTGGCGGTGTGTGTTCGGCACAGCGGCCCTCGATAGGTCGCTGCCTGTTTGTTATGTCGGTGTGTGGGCTGGCTTTTTGCCGCCCATGTGCCTTGCCCCGCCGCTGGCTATCAACTCCGCCAACTCGGCAACATCAAGCAACGCACACATGTGTTCAATCACGGTACCGGCCAGCCAGGGGCGTTGGCCCCGCTGGCTGCGCCATTTGATTTCATTCGGGTCCAGGCGCAGGGAGCGGCTGACCTGATGCACCGCCAGCCCCCATTCGTAACCCTGGACCGAAATCACGTATTGCAGGCCCTGGCGAAAATCGTCGCGGTAGCGGTCGGGCATGACCCAGCGCGCGGTATCGAGGACTTTCAGGTTACCGGCCTGGCTCGGCAGAATCCCGAGAAACCAATCCGGCTGGCCGAACAAGGGTGTCAGCTCATGGCCTTCCAGCGAGTAGATCGAGCCCAGGCACACCAGCGGCACCGCCAGGGTCAACCCGGCCACATCGAACAACAGGCATTCGAAGGGCTCGGCGGCCCAGGCGGGCCTGCCATTGCTGTCCGCCGGCGGCAGCCTGTTACCGGGCGGCAGGTGGACTTCGACAACCGGTGGAACCAGGGCCTGAAGCAGCGGCGCGATGGTCGACACGGATGCCAGGGCCAGCGCAGGTGCTTCTACCAGCACTACCCTGGCCTGCTCAACCTGAACCTCTTCAACCGCAGCCACTACCGGAGCAACAACCGCCTCTGGCTTACGCGCATCCCGGACCTGCTCTTCAAGCACTGCCGCCTGGAACTCGTCCAGAGTCGCTTCGACTTCGACCGCTTCAACAGGCGCTTGAACTTCAACCGGCAGGTCTTCGGTCGCGTCCATCAGCAGGCTGTCCAGGTAGGACTGCAACGCCAGTTGCGGACGTGACGTGATCTTGACCGGCCGATTCACAGACACACCTCCACCGTAGGAGCTGCCGCAGGTTTCGATCTGCCGATCTGGTTTTTTTCAAGGATGCCGCCAGGCAAGATCGAAAGATCGCAGCCTGCGGCAGCTCCTGCTGGGATCGGGTTCATCTACGCCACCGCCGGGACAAGCTGCTGCTCCAGCAAATGCTTGAGCAACGAGCGATACGCCAATACGCCGCGGCTCTTGCCATCGAACTGCGACGGCGTGAGACCGGCACGGCTGGCATCACGCAGGCGCGTGTCGACCGGGATATAACCCTGCCAGGTTTCTTCCGGGAACATGTCGCGCACCACTCGCAGCGTGCCGATGGACGCCTGGGTCCGTCGATCGAACAGGGTCGGCACGATGCTGAACGGCAGCGGCTGTTTGCGCGAACGGTTGATCATCGCCAGGGTGTTGACCATGCGTTCCAGGCCCTTGACGGCCAGATGCTCGGTCTGCACCGGGATCACCAACTGCTGGCTCGCGGCGAGGGCGTTAACCATCAGCACCCCCAGCAGCGGCGGGCTGTCGATGACCGCGTAATCGAAGTCTTGCCACAACTGCGCCAGACTCTTGGCGATCACCAGGCCCAGGCCACTCTGGCCCGGCGACTGCCGTTCCAGGGTCGCCAGGGCGGTGCTCGAAGGCAGCAGCGAGATGTTCTCATGGCTGGTGGGCAACAACAGTTGACCCGGCAACCCGGCGGGGACGCTGCCCTTGTGCAGGAACAGGTCGTAGCTGCTGTGCTCCAGGGCGTCGGGGTCATACCCGAAATAGCTGGTCATGGAGCCGTGGGGATCGAGGTCGACCACGACCACACGCTTGCCCGCCTCGGCCAGCAACCCGGCTAAAGCGATGGAGGATGTGGTTTTACCAACACCACCCTTTTGATTGGCGACTGCCCAGACTCTCATTCGAATGATTCCTCCCGGTCGAAATGCCGACCGAGAAATAGCTCAGCGTGTTAATGCGGGTGACGGAGAATTGACGGCGCTCTCTCGTCCCGGCGGCTTGACCGGTGCAGGTGCAGTTTGTGTGCCAGCACGCTTCAATGCAGCATCCGGTTGTGCATTGGCGGTACCGGTGCCTGTCAGGCTGCGCCGTACATCCAGGTTTCGTGACACCACCAGCACCACCCGCCGGTTGCGCGCGCGGCCTTCAGCGGTGGCGTTATTGGCCACCGGCTGGAACTCGCCATAACCCACCGACGCCAGACGCCCCGGGTTCACTCCCTGCATCGCCAGCATGCGCACGATGCTCGCCGAGCGGGCAGAAGACAGCTCCCAGTTGGTGGGGTATTGCGCGGTCCGAATCGGTTGATCGTCGGTAAAGCCTTCGACATGGATGGGGTTGTCGAACGGCTTCAGGATGGCCGCGACCTTGTCGATGATGTTAAAGGCGATGTCGCTGGGCATGGCGTCGCCGCTGCCGAACAACAGGCTGGAATTGAGTTCGATCTCCACCCACAACTCGTTGCCACGCACGGTCATCTGGTTGGAGCTGATCAGGTCGCCGAACGCGGCACTGATATCATCGGCAATGCTTTGCAGAGGGTTTTCACCCGCCTGCGCGATGCCGGCGTCGACCTGCTCGCTGTCCTTGACCAGAGGCTTGGCGGGGGTCACGGTCTTGGGGCGTTCATCGCCGATGGGGATGGGTTTCAGCGCTCGATCGGAGTCGTTGAACACGCCGATCAACGCCTCGGAAATCACCTTGTACTTGCCTTCGTTGATCGACGAGATCGAGTACATCACCACGAAAAACGCGAACAGCAGCGTGATGAAGTCGGCGTAGGAAACCAGCCAGCGCTCATGGTTCACATGTTCTTCAGGTTGCCGGCGACGTGCCATCTTCCATAACCCCCATCAATCCATGAAGCCCTGGAGCTTCAATTCGATAGAGCGAGGGTTTTCACCTTCGGCGATCGACAGAATGCCTTCCAGCAACATTTCGCGATAACGCGACTGCCGCAGGGCGATGGCCTTGAGTTTGGCAGCGATGGGCAACAGCACCAGGTTGGCGCTGGCCACGCCGTAGATGGTGGCAACGAACGCAACGGCAATGCCGCTGCCCAGTTGCGACGGATCGGCCAGATTGCCCATGACGTGAATCAGGCCCATTACCGCACCGATGATGCCGATGGTCGGCGCGTAGCCGCCCATGCTTTCAAAGACTTTGGCCGCCTCGATGTCCCGGCTTTCCTGAGTATAGAAATCGACCTCGAGGATGCTGCGGATGGCCTCAGGCTCTGCGCCATCGACCAGGAGTTGCAAGCCCTTGCGCGAGTAGTTGTCGGGTTCGGCGTCGGCCACCCCTTCCAGGCCCAGCAGCCCTTCCTTGCGGGCGGTGAGGCTCCAGTTGACCACGCGATCGACGCCACCGGCCAGGTCGACCCGCGGCGGGAACAGAATCCACACCAGGATTTGCATCGCGCGCTTGAAGGCGCTCATCGGCGACTGCAGCAGCGCCGCACCGACGGTACCGCCGATAACGATCAGTGCCGCCGGACCGTTCGCCAGTGCGCCGAGGTGACCACCTTCCAGGTAGTTGCCGCCGATGATGGCGACGAACGCCATGATGATCCCGATGAGGCTCAGTACATCCATTAGACACACGCCTCGACCAGATGCCTGCCGATTTCGTCCAGGCTGTACACCGCGTCGGCGAGCTCGGCCTTGACGATGGCCATGGGCATCCCGTAGATCACGCAGCTGGCTTCATCCTGGGCCCAGATGGTGCTGCCGCCCTGTTTGAGCAGGCGCGCGCCTTCGCGGCCGTCGGCCCCCATGCCGGTCAGTACCACCGCCAGAACTTTGTCACCGTAGGATTTGGCCGCCGACCCGAAGGTGATGTCCACGCACGGCTTGTAGTTGAGGCGCTCGTCGCCCGGCAGAATCTTCACCGCGCCACGACCGTCGATCATCATCTGCTTGCCGCCCGGCGCCAGCAGCGCCAGGCCCGGACGCAGGATGTCGCCGTCTTCGGCTTCCTTGACGTGGATGCGGCAGAGTTTGTCCAGGCGTTCGGCAAAGGCCTTGGTAAACGCCGCCGGCATGTGCTGCACCAGCACGATGGGCGCCGGGAAATTCGCGGGCAACTGGGTCAGTACCCGTTGCAGCGCGACCGGGCCGCCAGTGGACGTACCGATTGCCACCAGCTTATAGCCCTTGCGCTTGGGGGCAGGCGACGACGGGGCCGGGGCCGGGG
>NZ_JZRI01000012.1:0-1242 GCF_000952175.1 Pseudomonas sp. ES3-33
AGATGTGTATAAGAGACAGCTTCAACATGCGTCAACAAATGACACCTGTATGTTTTAGGCCCGTATGAGAACTTCAAGTAAAAATCAAGCATATTATCAAGCGACAGCTTTAATTTCTCGATGTAAACCTTCTTGTTGCTAGGGTGGACTTTGTGGAACTTCATAAATTGGTTGAGATTGATTGTGAACGACAGCTTATCGGACTTTATCTTTCTTTGAAGAATGTAATAAAACACGTCAAAATCAAAACCTACTGACAAAGGGTAGAAACGCATTTCTACATTCTTAAAGCCATATAGGCTGTCAATTTTTAACTCTGTTCTTTTACGCTCGCCGTTCTTAATTGATTGAAATATAGGCAGGTGAAGAATTGACTTTGCAAACGTCATGTATGTATCTTGTGCGTAAATCTTTTTTTTAGTTTCAATCTTATTGAATATTAGCTCCATTACGTCCCCTTTTGTTGTTCTATTAGTATCATCTAATCATAACCCTCCAAGAAGTCAATAGAACTACGCTGGTAATTTTGTTTAGCATAATAGTGTTACATATGACGCGGGGAGTATCTACATAGAGTGACGGTGTCTCTTCATATTACGAGGGGGGGTATCTGCATATAATGCGGGGACTATTATCATATAACGCGGGGACTATCTGCATATAACGCGGGGAGTATCAGGTCAATTTATGGCTTAAAATAGGCTTAAATTAGCCCCCTTAAATACTCTTAATTGCTTTTAAATACTTTTACAATCAAAATCAAAAGCCATGCCCCGTTCGGGGCGAAAAATCAAAAGCATCTGGGAAAGGCGAACGAAGTTCGTAGATTTGAATAGCGAAGCGAAGCAAATCATAAAACGAAGTTTTTCCACTGCTTTACTACCGTGTGTGACACTTTGAAAATTATAAACCCCTTGCCCTATCGGGTTGAACTGGGAATAAAGTCAAAAGCATCTGGTAGCTTCGCTTTTAGAAAAGCAACGAAGTGCTTTTAAAAATGCAGCTCACGCAAATTACGTTTTTAGAGTGTGTAAGCGTTTAACGCTACCCAAATATCAAGTAATTGAAATAATGAGTTTTATGGTCGTTTTTGTAAGTTGTGCTTTATTTTGAAATCGAGTGGTAGGGTTTGAAAATTTTCATTCTCGTAGGTGGCCTACCCCCACGTTTTTTGGTGAAATTAAACTGGGAGCGATTTTTAAGTGCATCGATGATTTTTATTCGGGTGGTTAGTTGCAAAAC
>NZ_JZRI01000122.1:0-7230 GCF_000952175.1 Pseudomonas sp. ES3-33
TATCAAACTGGCTCTCTGGGAAGTTGGCAAGAATATTTTTTATTAAATATTGATCTTTGTACCATAGGTCTCTATCCAGTATCACGAGAGTTCGTTTTAGCATTTGTTTTCATTCACTAGAGTGAGCGCCTGTTCTATTGGCTATTATTGTCGTTTTTAATTAAGCGTATCTTAAGACGAGTAGTCAGTATCGATTTTTTTGCCAGCCCCCCACTGTGACAATGCTGTTCACTCGGGCACGAAACCGTTCCTACGGCGAGGTAGCTTGCTCCCGGTGGGCTGCGCAGCAGTTCCCCTTTTAGGCTTCATTGGGCGCTTCGAGCAGATTCGGTGGGTCCAGAAGCTCCGCCTACACACAAAAGCCTAGACGAATTTGAGAGGGAAGACTCGGGGGGAGGGGCAAATCAGAAAACGAGGAGTTGGTGGCAGGAAGACTCTCTGAAGAGCGACGACATCGCGATGGCAGTCAATGAGTCCAGAGTGAGGGTTCTCTCTTTACTTGATCAGCCTACGCTTTGCGACTCCACCAACGAGGCTTTCTTGAGCCTGCTGTTCTGGTAACCGCGCAACATCAGCACAACCACCATACCGCACAGAACTCCCGTGGCATTCGCCACCATGTCACCCCAGGAAGCTGTGCGCAGCGGCATCAAGCTTTGCTCCAACTCAATCAACATTGAACCCACCAACGGCCAAAACAGCAGCCAGCCCAGCCGCGTACCGGGGAACGCCAGGTAGGCGCTCACCGTCAAGCAGGCGAAGCCGGCCCAGTGATGCAGCTTGTCCTGATTCTCGAATACCTGCGGCACCGGCTCGCCGCGCATGCCGGCGAAACACAGCACCAGCAGGATCACGAAAAACGCCAGTTTGGGCAGGACACGCAGAATCCGCTGCTTCATTCGGTGACCTTGTAGAAGTTGTTGTGGAACAGGTCGATGTTGCGACGCTCGGTCAGGGAATACAGCGAGTAGCTGCGTGCCAGGGCAGCGCCACCGTCTCGAGTCAATGGTGTCCACGCAAGGTTAGCCCGGCGAGTGGTCGAACTGGCCATCAATTCGTCGAACGGTATCGAGAAATAGATACCCTTGCCGAAACTACCCTCACCGTACTCCTCTTTCGTTGCGTTGGTGATCGTTACCCAACCACCGAACCGCACTCCGTTGGAGAACTCGCGGGACAAGTCCAAAGTAGCGCCGTAGTCTTTGGCCAAATAACGCCCGACGCTGAGTGCCCCCAGAATGTCCTGGAACGAACTCCGATAGTAAAGCGTAGCGTTGCCGGTGATGGTGCTGTAGTCACGCAGACCCAAGCCCTGATCGAAATCACGCTGCTTGACCCAGTTCATGTCCACGCCGACCGCCCAGCGCTCGCCCATTGGACGGTACAGCGCTTCACCGCCGACGCCGGCGAACATCGATTCCAGATAACCGCCGTACACCATGCCGTAGAGGTCTTCGTCCAGCTGCTTGACCTTGTTTAACTGGAAGGTCGGCATCGTCACCTCCGACGTGGTCATGTACTGACGCAGGTCGGTACGCACCCGTGGCAAGCCGCTGGGTGCGTCGTACTTGAACTTGTCGAAGTTGTTGATCAGGTTCGCGCTCAACAGGCCGCTCCACCACAGATCAGGCTGGAATCGGTACTCAGCACTCAAATCGGCACTGAATTGATAGAGCAGGAATCCGTCAGGACCGCCGACGTTCTGTTTGTACCCGAGGCCCAGGCCGTAGGTGAACTTGTCCGGCGTTTTCGCGTACAGGGTTTTTTCATGATGCGGTACCGGAACATTCTGCTCGGTCACCCGGCGCAGGTCTTCCAGTGGGCGATCTTCTTGCACCACTTCGCGGAAAGTATCCCGGGGCAGGCTGACTTCCTGGACCGGCAAGCTGTAACGGGTGTCGACCATGGTGAACCAGTCGATCTGATCGTTGACGCTGTTGTCGAGGATGCGCGAAGCTCGGCCCACGGCTTTCGGGGTGTGGAAGTAGCGGCCCTGTTCGCCGTAGACGATCAGCTCGGAATCACGCTGGGTGATTTTAGAAACCGTATAGCCCGCGTTGTTCTGCAGGCGCTTGGCGACGCCGGCCCATTGCACGTCCGTTGGCGCGGTGGTCGGTTTGACGTCCGGCACGGGTTCGGGTTTTGGGTCGAAGCTCTTGGTCGGCGCCTTGCGGGTGGCGAAGTTGGTGTGCAAGGTGATGCCGAACATGGCGGTGTTGCCGCGTTCCCAGGCTGCGTGGAGGTCTACCGAATCGCTGGCTTTGAAAACAAGGCCTAGGTTGATTGGGGAGTCCTGAACCTGATTGTTGCCCAACGGTTCATTTTGGTAGTCGTTACCTTCGTACTCCACTTTGACGGACAGAGGATCCCAGGGAGTTTGATAGGTGACTCCGCCAAAGAACGAGGGAGATCCTCGGAAGTATGCATTTGCGTTAAAGCTACCAGAAGTGTCCACCAAGCCTGTTGAATTTGGCCGGGTATTGTACTTGTCGTCGATCCAACCCAATGGGTTATCAATATCGCCGCGGTTACCAATGTAGCCCCAAGCCATGCCCAAGCTCAGGTCGAAATTGCCCATGCGTTTGTTGCCAACGAAATATTCGCTGGAGAACAGTCCTGTACCACCAAGATCTCGAGCACCAACAGCTACCTGTGGCAACCAATGAGTCTCTTCCAGCAGGCGGACTTTTGCGTCAATCGCCTTGTCCTTGAAACTCTGGCCACCACTCAACTCTTCCGAGCCATATTTGCGGTTACTGATCGCCGTGTAACGAAACGAACCTTCAAGCCATTCAAAGGGCTGGAAGGACACGCTGTAGCGGCTGTAAGGATCAGTACGGCTGGCCGTTAACGACAGCTCGCCAGCAGGGGCCATACGCGCTGTAGGCGTTTGCAGCAGACCTACACCACCAAAATCGCTCTGTGTATAGCGCGGCTCAGCTATTGCCCAGGTGCTGCAACCGAGCAGCAAGCACGGAATTAAATGATACTTCATGGCTTAACCTCCAGCAGTGGCTGGGTGGCGATGAAAGCGGCCATTTCAGTATTCAGGTCTGGTGTTGGATTACCTTTTGCGGTGCTGTGCACCGGTACGTAAATTCGTGCCCCAGGCGCGGGCGGTACTGACTTGGTCTCGTTCCACAGGGCTATCCCTTCCTGGAAAACGCGACCATCCGGCTGGATAACAAACAGCAAATCTTTGTCTGCGCCAGGATCACGCAGGCAGTTGTTCAGATAGCTGATTGCCGGCTGCAAAGGCTGGTACGCCAGCTCGCATTCGCCGGTGACCGCGCCCACAACCTTCACAGTATTCGGGCGGGGAGGGTAGAGCAGCACATCACCATTGCTGAGGTAGGGATTGTCCCCACGGTTAAGTTCCACCCGC
The DNA here is from genome assembly GCF_000952175.1 of Pseudomonas sp. ES3-33. Lineage (NCBI taxonomy): Bacteria > Pseudomonadati > Pseudomonadota > Gammaproteobacteria > Pseudomonadales > Pseudomonadaceae > Pseudomonas > Pseudomonas sp. ES3-33. The sequence goes on from NZ_JZRI01000122.1 coordinate 3,386, forward strand.
ACCGGATCAAGTTGAGCCACTCGGCGGCCAGTAACCGGCATGGCTTGCACCTTGTCGATCAAACGCTCAGCCAGGGCGGCCAACTCAATTTCGTCATCCTGCAGTGCGTTGCTCTTCACGGTCGCGAGATCGAAGAGCACACCCAGCTTCAATCGCTCCTGCACATTGCGTAACGGCGTATGCAACCACGCGGCGCCAAGCAGATACGCCCTCGGATTAACCTGAGCAGGAAGCAAAACATCATGCAAGCGTGTCCCTTCCTGGAACGAATAGCGTCCAGGTTTGGCGGCATCGCCCTGCACGGTGACCAGCGAGTCAGCATTTACGGCAAACGTCATGAGCAGGCTGCAGCAAAGCAGCCAGGAGGAACGAGGAATCATTGCACTACCGGCTTATTCGGGCGCACTTGAACAATGCGTAGGGGCAATTCGGGAGTCAGGTGTTGCACGCTGGCCATGATGAAGCCGTCGGCAGGGTCGACCCAATACTGGTTGCGCGCGGTGAAGTCCAGACCTTCCATGGTGATGTCCTCGTCAACGCGCAATAGCGCCACGTCGCGGTCGAGGATATGCACGGTTTCCAGGCCTTTCTTCTCAAAGCGGCTGGTGAGCGTCACACCCATGCGATAACCATCGACAAAGTCCACCTGGCGGCGGGTCTGTAGGCCATCGGTAACGCGGTGCAAGCCTGCTTTGAAGGGCGATTGACCCTCAAAGCGTGTGCCATCGAGGTTGTTGTTGAAACCAACGCTGCGAATCGCTAGGCCGTCTTCGAGCATCAGGATCTGACGAGTCGAGGCCATCCAGAAACCAACACCATCCTGCTGACGCACCAATGCCATAACGGCTTCACCCGTAGGTGCCGCGATGGTGATCTGGTAGTACGGAGTTGCATCCACCTGTTGGCGGGTGAGTTCCAAGGGCTCAGGACCTTCGAAAGCGGCCTTGAGCGTATCCATGGAAGCGGTCATCAACGGGTTGCAGGCGCTCACCAGCAAGGAGGCCACCGATAGGGTGGCCAGTCGCAAAAATTTCACAAGAATTCCATTTCTTAATTGTTGCTACCCAAATCGTCTTGGATACCAACACCAGTACTAAGTAAGTTGGCAGTTGGGAAAACTTGGCTAATAAAGCGGTTCCAGCGGGTGACATCGGCAGGGCCAACATAAACCACGTCCTGAGGCCGCAGTTTGAAGTGTTGGGCGAGAGCAAAGGCAGATGGAGACTTCAGATCAATTTGGAAAATTTTCACTGGATTGTTCTCTAAATCCTCAACTCCCCGAATAACATAAACCTCTTTGCCGCTCGACGTTTCCTGACGGAGTCCTCCAACACTGCCCAGAGCATCAGTGAGATTCATGTTGCTACCCTTGAATACAAGAGATCGAGCTGAGTTTACCTCTCCTAATAGATAAATTTTCTTTTGGTCATTATAAGGCAGATGTAGTTGATCACCGTCCTTCAAATACAGATTGTGGAGATTTGAATCTTTACGGTTGAGTGCATCAAGATCTAGCGGATACTCACGACCATCGCGTTTCAATACCAAACCGGATATATCCGCAGAGCCGGCTTCAACCGAACCTTGTCCAACCGCGTCAAGCAAACTTAAGGGGGTATTCGTAATCGGTAAAGGTCCGGTTTTACCGAATGCGCCTGATAAAATAATTTTCTGGCTGGAAAACCGCAGGATGCTGACATCCACTTGAGGCTCAGCTACTACTTTTGCCAAGCGCGAAGCAATAATTGAACGTAGTTCCTCGATGGTTTTTCCGGACGCTTCAATCATCCCCACATAAGGGTAGAAGAGCGAACCATCAGGGCGGACCAAACGTCCATTCGCCTCAATCTGCTGCTGCGGACCGGAAGGTGCAGTAAGCTCAGGGTGGTCCCAAACGGTAATGTAAATGAGGTCTCCAGCACCGATGCGATACTCCGCAGGGCGGAAACTTCTCAACTCAGGTGCGATTACGTTCGACTGATCAGCGGCAGCCTCGATTGCTATTAACTTCGGCGTGATTGGGACAAGCTCAATCCGGCTGCTCTCAGGTGAACCTTCTCGAACGACATTACCCGTATCCATGTGCTGACCGGGAGAGAAAATACAGCCTTGCAGGGCCAGGCCAACCAGCATGGCCAATGGAAGCGCGCGATTCATTGTAGAATTTGCTCGAGGGGATTATGCAAAACAAAACCTCCCAGCAGGGCTGGGAGGTTGGCGTATCGAACTCGGAGGGGGATTATTAACGAGTCGTTCCAGTTGTGCCCGTGGTTCCAGTTGTGCCCGTGGTACCCGGAGTCCCGTCATTCCCACCGCCACCGCCACTATTTGAAGCCGCTACGCCGACTGCGACAAGACCGGCACCGATAGCCAGACCAGTCCCCACGGTGACACCACCTGCGATTGGAGTCGACAAGCTAAGCGGAGCAGAAGAATCCGGTGCCGCAGAGGTACTGACAGGTACGGACTCAGCAGCCATCAATGGCAGGCTGATGGAAGCGGCGATTGCAATGGCTAGTAGTTTTTTCATGTTCGTGCTCCTTGAAGGGATAATCCTTGAGGGTTATTGGATGTAAGAGTATTTCACTAGGTGCCTGTTTTGCAAGCATGAGCTGCTCAGATTGGCGAGATGAAAGTGATGGTCTGAAAATCTTTCTCTACCTTCGACGGGCCCTGAGCGGGTCTTGAGCATGCATGACGGCTTGCCGACGCTGCACATTCGTATAACGGGCAAAGGCTAGATCAACTGCTCAGTCGGCGAGTCAGAGATGTAGAATTTACCCTTATAAATAAGCCGGGGAGCATTTAATTAATACGTTTCTTGCCGATCAGTTGCCCATATTTCTCTTTAAGTAACCACCATCCGAATACACTATTAGTGATGAAGTATCTTTTCCACATACGTCTGGGTTCTTGAATTACCCGATAAAGCCATTCCAAGCCCGACCGCTGCATCCATAACGGCGCGCGCTTAACCTTCCCTGCGACCACATCGAATGTTCCTCCCACGCCCATAACAAAAGTTACTCCGAGCTGACTCCGCCAACGATTGATAAAATTTTCTTTTTTTGGCGAGGTAATCGCGACAAATAGCAATCTAGCACCTGATTGCCGGATTCGATCAACCACTGCCGCCTCATCGTCCCAGAAATAGCCATGGTGATAGCCTGCAATTGATACGGCCGGATAACGGGTTTTTATGTTGCGGGTTGCAGTGGTTACAACTTCTTCTGTCCCCCCAAGAAGAAAGACAGGAAAATGGTTTGTCTCGCTCATGGAAATCAGTTCGTAAAATAAATCAACGCCAGCAACTCTTTCCTTTATTTGGTGACCAAGAAATCTCGCACCAAACACAACTCCCATGCCATCAATATTTATAATATCGCATGACCTAACTGATTCGTTTAACAATGGGTCTGTGCGCATATTTACTAGTTTGGCTACGTTAACCACCACATGTTGGGTGAAAATGCCTGCCTCTACAGCCGTGCGAATATCGCTCACTGTTGATCGCATGCTACCGATGTCCATGGGACAGCCAAGAATTTCAACCCTTTTCATAATCTAACTCTAATGCCTCAACGAGCAGTTTGGATATTGTCTGAGGACCATACTTACCGATACACGATTCAGAAATATTTTTTTTGTTACGTGAATACGCCAATCCACGTAGCATCGCCTCATGAACGCTTTCGACAGAAAAATCAGAGGCTATGAAGACCCCTTCCAATCCCTCTAGTGCAGAAACGACGGCAGCATTGGGGCCTATTACTACCGGGCAACCTCGAGAAAGTGACTCAATGTATACCATTCCGAAGGAATCATAATTACTCGGTAGTACAAAC
>NZ_JZRI01000123.1:0-2528 GCF_000952175.1 Pseudomonas sp. ES3-33
GCCGCGCCATCAAGGCCGGTCGCGTATGGACCAACTGCTACCACCTGTACCCGGCGCACGCCGCGTTCGGCGGTTACAAAAAATCCGGCGTCGGTCGTGAAACCCACAAAATGATGCTCGACCACTACCAGCAGACCAAAAACCTGTTGGTGAGCTACGACATCAATCCGTTGGGGTTCTTCTAACCCCGCGCAAAATCCTGTGATGCTGAACCTGTAGGAGCTGCCGCAGGCTGCGATTTTTTTGATTTTAAAGATCAGGATCAACAGATCGCAGGCTCTTACAGGAACGGTTGCTCACGTACGAATTGATTGCTATCGAACCTTCGGAGTCCTCGATGAAAATCCGTTACAAGGTAAGCCTTGTGGCTGCCTGCGTGCTGTTCATAACAACCAGTTTGCTGTCTCTGATCCAGGTCAGTCAGGTTCGTACCATTCTGCGCACGCAAGTCGAGGAGGGCATCTCCCAGTCGAGCAATGCCGTGGCACGGCAGATAGAAAACTGGCTGAACGCGAAACTTCGGCTGATGGACCTGACGGTCCAAACCGTCGACAGCCAGTACAATCCGCAAGCCACTCAACGCATCATCAATTCCCCAACACTGAAGAATGAATTCGAGCTGGTTTTCGGTGCGCTGGAGTCTGACGGCAAACCCATCAAGAACTCCGCCTCCTGGAATCCAAAACCTGATTACGATGGACGCTTACGCCCTTGGTATGCGACCGGTAAAGGTGCTACGCAGGCCGTTTTAACCGAACCCTACAAAGACTCCACTACCGGTGACATCCTGATTTCGGCCGTTGCCAGGATCACCGATGCCAATCAGTTTGTCGGGGTGCTAGGTGGGGACCTGCGTTTGAATACGGTGGCCGAGGCCGTCAATACGCTTGATTTCAGTGGGGCTGGCTATGCGTTCCTGTTAAGTCGAAACGGCAACATCATTTCCCACCCGGACGCCCAGCTAAACGGTAAGTCCTACACGGAGATTTTCGGTGGGGCCCAGCCTCCACTGAACAGTCAGATCCAAGAGATCAAGGTCGGGGAGAAGAAACTTCTGCTGTCCTTCATACCGCTTTCCCGGCTCAAGGGTATGGATTGGTATATCGGGGTTGTACTTGACCAGGACATCGTCATGGCCGCAGCCCATGTGCTGAGCTGGCGAGCCGTCATGGGTACCGTGCTCGGCGTGATAATCAGCCTGCTTCTGTTAGGCCTGTTAGTGAAGCGACTGCTTTGGCCACTGCAGCAACTCCAAGACTCGCTCGTCGATATCAATCGCGGGGACGGCGACCTTACCCGGCAATTACCCGTGCGTGGCGATGATGAAATTGCACGGGTCTCCGGAGAGTTCAACCGGTTTCTGCAGAACCTGAAAACGCTCATTGGTGATGTGAAGAGCAGCTCGCAACAAGTCCGCGAGAGCACCGCAACCACTTCATCTGCAGCGGATCAGGCGGCCAACCGTGTACAGATCCAGTTGCAGGAGCTGGATCAACTGTCCACCGCCATGCAGGAGATGGCCTCGACCGCCGAAGACGTTGCGCGAAGTGCTCAAGCTGCAGCTGTGGCGGCAATCACTGCCAACGAGGAAACCGAAGACGGAGTGGCGCTGGTCTCCAAGTCAACCGGGGCGATCAAGCGTCTGGCTGAGGAGATGGACAGTACAGGTCATGCCATCAATGAGTTGTCCACGCTCAGTCAAAGCATCGAATCAATCGTGGCGGTTATCACCAGCATCGCCGACCAAACCAACCTCCTGGCGCTCAATGCAGCCATCGAGGCGGCACGCGCTGGTGAATCGGGACGCGGGTTTGCCGTGGTGGCTGATGAGGTGCGCTCACTGGCTTCACGCACTCAACAATCCACTCAGGAAATACGCCTGATGATTGATCAATTGCAGACGGGTGTGAAACACGCACAAGTGCGTATGCAGCAGAGCCGCGACACTGCCAGCAAGACGGCAGGGGATGCCTATGCAGCAAATGAAACGCTCGAGCGCATACGTGAAGCCATTTACCGCATCAATGATATGAATCTGCAGATTGCCGCTGCCGCTGAAGAACAGAGTGCCACGACCGAGGAAATCAATCGCAACACGACCAACATCCGCGATATCAGTCTTGAAGTATTCGGCGGTGCCGAGAAGCAGGTCCGCCAATGTTCAGAGATGGGGGAACATGTAGGCGAGCAAGACAGACTTCTCAGCCGTTTCAGGATTTGAAGTACGCAACTGAATGACATTGTCCGTGGCTAAGTACGGCATCGGCCGCTGCGAACGGCGGCCCGTCTCAATGCTGAATGACAACTGAACGCAAAGTTTCAGATCACAAAAAACAACTACTCCACCGAGGTAAGAAAGATGAGTGCGGCTTCCCTGTATCCCGTTCGTCCCGAGGTAGCAGCCAACACGCTGACCGACGAGGCAACCTACAAAGCCATGTACCAGCAGTCGGTCGTCAACCCGGACGGCTTCTGGCGCGAGCAAGCCAAGCGCCTCGACTGGATCAAGCCTTTCACCACGGTGAAGC
>NZ_JZRI01000124.1:0-86185 GCF_000952175.1 Pseudomonas sp. ES3-33
GATTTATAGCGTTTAGCATGCAAGAACTCTCAGCATATTCAATATAGATATAGGATTTCTCCTAAACAGCCACATAAGCCAATACATGTCTGGCTTATTTTAAGAGCCTGCAATATTAAGCATTTACAACCCAATAAATCATTTGAATTTTACGGGCATCGTGTGACAAAATCTTACTAAGCGCCTGAAGAAACATACAGTATGATTTAAATACTCGACTTATCAGATCGGAACTTTCGTACGGCATAACTCTGGAGAAGTCCACTCCCTGAAATCGCCCGAAGCTTTTCGTTCAGGCACTTACAGCACAACAAGTAAGTGACCTAGTCCCCTATACCGCAACGTGAGCTTTATCACGCCTGACGTCAGTTCGCGATGGACGGCAACGGCAGGCCATTAAGCGACTGCGCACTGCGGGTCTGCTCCTGCATCAACCAGTCAACGAATCGCTGAATCAATTCGCCGCGGCGCTTTCGCTGAGGCAGGACCACGTAGTAGCCAAGCCGTGAAATGACCGTGGCGGCGATTGGACTACACAACAAGCCCTCCGCCAGCAAGTTATCCACAAGATGTCGCCAACCGATGGCGACGCCCTGACCACCAATCGCGGCCTGGATCAACAAGGTGTAGTTATCAAAACGCAGCTGACCCGGTGCGGGCGCCGAAGTGATCCCCAGCTCACGAAACACGCCGCTCCAATCAAACCAGTTGCTGCTGTTTTCGCCACGCAGGTGCAGCAGGGGCAGTTCCAGCAGCGAAGGGACCGGCAACGGCAGCGCACGGTCTTTGAGCAGCAGCGGGCTGCACACCGGAAATACTTCTTCGCTGAACAGCCAGTGACTCTCACCTTGCTTGAAGCGCCCGTCGCCAAACAGCACGGCAACATCGATATCGCTGCGCAGCATGTTGTGGCTGCGCTCACTGGTAACGAGACTGACATCCACATTGGGGTTGGCGGCATGGAAGCGGTGCAGGCGCGGCATCAACCAATAGGCGGCGAACGCGAAATCCGTGGCGACCTGCAGCACCTCGTGCTGATCTTGCGCACTGATCGCCGCCAGTCCTGCATCGATATTCTGCAAACCGAGCTGCACCTGTTCGAAGAGGACAATGCCCGCCTCTGTCAGCTCAATGCCACGATAAATCCGATCGAACAGGCGGGTGGCAAGTTGCTCTTCCAGCCGTTTGATTTGCTGACTGATGGCGGGTTGGGTCGTCCCCAGCTCCACGGCGGCGGCGGTGAAACTTCGCTGGCGTGCCGCTGCTTCAAAAGCTCGCAACAGGTCCAGGGACAGACTCCCGAGGGCTTCATACATAAGCTGTGCTTATCCTAGTCATTGCCGGGTGTGGGCTTTACCGCAAAAGGCATGGCACCCATGCTCGGTCGCAGCACTCTCGCATAAATATTCACTATGGAATGCCGCGATCACATGAAGCGCAAGAATATTCTCTTCATCATGGCCGATCAGATGGCCGCGCCAATGTTGCCGTTCTACGGCCCCTCGCCAATCAAATTACCCAATCTCAGCCGACTTGCTGCCGAAGGCGTAGTGTTCGACTCCGCTTATTGCAACAGCCCACTGTGCGCACCGTCGCGTTTTACCCTGGTCAGCGGCCAGCTGCCGAGCAAGATCGGCGCCTATGACAATGCGGCTGACTTTCCCGCCGACGTACCCACCTATGCCCATTACCTGCGCCGCCTGGGCTACCGCACAGCCTTGTCCGGAAAGATGCACTTCTGTGGTCCGGATCAACTGCACGGCTATGAAGAACGCCTGACCAGTGACATTTATCCGGCCGACTACGGCTGGTCGGTGAACTGGGACGAACCCGATGTACGTCCCACCTGGTTCCACAATATGTCATCGGTGCTGCAGGCTGGCCCCTGCGTGCGCACCAACCAGCTGGATTTTGACGAAGAAGTGGTCTTCAAGGCGCAGCAGTACCTGTTTGACCACATCCGCGAGGACGGCGACCAGCCGTTCTGCCTGACCGTGTCCATGACCCATCCTCACGACCCGTACACCATCCCGAAGAAATACTGGGATATGTACCAGGACAGCGATATTCCGCTGCCGCAGACGCCAGCGCAGTCCGAGCTGGACCCGCACTCCCAGCGACTGCTCAAGGTGTACGACTTGTGGGACAAGCCGCTGCCTGTGGATAAGATCCGTGACGCGCGACGCGCCTATTTCGGAGCCTGCAGCTATATTGACGACAACGTCGGCAAACTCCTGCAAACACTCGAAGATACCGGGCTGATCGACGATACCATTATTGTCTTCTCCGGGGATCATGGCGACATGCTCGGCGAGCGCGGCCTCTGGTACAAAATGCACTGGTTCGAGATGGCCGCCCGGGTCCCCTTGTTGATCAGCGCGCCGGGGCAATTTGGTGCCGGTCGCGTCAGCGCTGCCGTCTCGACTGCCGACCTCCTGCCGACCTTTGTCGAATTGGCCGGCGGCTCGCTGGCGCCAGGCTTGTCGCTCGATGGCCGCTCGCTGGTGTCGCACCTGAAGGGGCAGGGCGGTCACGACGAAGTGTTTGGCGAGTACATGGCCGAAGGCACCATCAGCCCGCTGATGATGATTCGCCGCGGTGCCTACAAATTCATCTACAGCGAAGACGACCCTTGCCTACTCTTCGATGTGCACAATGACCCGCCTGAACAGGAAGAGCTCAGCCAGTCGCCGCAACACAGCGCACTGTTTGCCGAGTTCCTTGCCGAAGCACGGGCCAAGTGGGACATACCTGCGATTCACCAACAGGTGCTCGCCAGTCAGCGCCGCCGGCGATTCGTGGCCGAGGCCCTGAGCATCGGCAAGCTGAAGAGCTGGGATCACCAGCCACTGGTAGACGCCAGTCAGCAGTACATGCGCAACCACATCGACCTGGATGATCTGGAGCGCAAAGCACGTTATCCACAACCCTGCCAAAACCAATAATGTTAAGGGGAAGTCCATGCAAAGGTTATCCACAGTTCTGACGGTCGGGCTTCTGGCTCTGGGCAGCGCATCGGCGTATGCCGATCAGAGCTGCGACACGGTGAAAATGGCCGATCCGGGCTGGAGCGACATTGCGGCGACCAACGCCATTACCGGGTTCTTGCTGGACGGCATGGGCTACAAGGCCAAGGTTGACACCCTGGCGGTGCCTATCACCTTCGGTGGTTTGAAGGACGGTCAGGTCGACGTGTTCCTGGGTAACTGGATGCCGGCGCAGCAAGGTTTCTACGACAAGTTCGTGGCCACCGGGGATGTAACCCAACTGGCGAAAAACCTCGATGGCACCGAGTTCACCCTGGCTGTTCCGGATTATGTGTGGGACGCAGGTGTGCATAACTTCGCCGACCTGAACAAGTTTGCCGACAAGTTCGAGAAAAAAATCTACGGCATTGGCTCCGGGGCTCCGGCGAACATCTCGCTGCAGGACATCATCAAGAAAAACGACTTCGACTTGGGTCAATGGAAGCTGGTGGAATCCAGCGAGCAGGCCATGCTGGCGGAAGTGTCCCGCGCAGTTAAGAAACAGAAGTTCGTGACCTTCCTCGGCTGGACGCCCCACCCGATGAACGTGCAGCTGAAGATGCACTACCTCAAGGGTGGCGAGAAGTACTTCGGTGATACCGGTGCGGTTTATACATTGACTCGCAAGGGTTATGCACAGGCCTGCCCAAACGTCGGCAAGTTGCTCACCAACCTGAGCTTTACCCAGGAAATGGAGAACAGCATCATGGCCGAGGTCGTGAACAAGAAGATCAGCAATGCCGAGGCTGCCAAGGCGTGGATCAAGGCTAATCCTGCGGTTCTGGATAAATGGCTGGATGGTGTGAAAACCGCCGATGGCAAGGAGGCGTTGCCTGCGGTGAAAGCCAAGCTCTGATTCATAGGGGGGAGCCTGTCATTCATGCAGGAGCGAGCCTGCTCGTGTTGGGCGTACACGATTACGCCGGGCGTCGGATGCCCCAAGGTGCCGGTACGTTTTTCGCGAGCGAGCTCGCTCCTGCAGGTAGGGGCTGGCACGCTCGCGCCGCCATCACTGGTTCACCCTGTTACCCTTTGCGCATTCCCCCACCTGAGAGGACCCATGGCCTTTCCCAGCCGCCATTCGCTCTTCCCCTTCCTGAGCTGGTTGCCTCGGCAAACCCGTGCCACTGTCGGGCGCGACCTTATCGTCGGCCTGAGCGGTGCGATTCTCGCGCTGCCACAGTCGATTGCCTACGCCCTGATTGCCGGGCTCCCACCTGAATACGGGTTGTACGCGGCTATCATTCCTGTTCTGATCGCCTGCCTGTGGGGATCATCCTGGCACCTCATCTGTGGTCCTACAGCGGCAATTTCCATTGTCTTGTATGCCAGCGTCAGCCCCTTGGCGGTACCCGCCTCGCAGGACTACGTGGCACTTATTCTGTTGCTGACGCTGCTGGCCGGGATCTTCCAGTGGCTGCTGGGCTTGTTGCGATTCGGCGCGCTGGTGAATTTTGTCTCCCATTCGGTGGTATTGGGGTTCACCCTCGGTGCGGCGGTGGGGATTGCCGTCGGCCAGCTGCCCAACTTGCTGGGGCTGGACCTGCCCAGCCAGGCCACGGCACTCGACAGCTTCATGTCGGTGTTTCAACACCTGCATCAGGTGGACAAGCCATCGCTCATTCTCGGGCTGGCGACAGTGGCATTGGGAGCTACCCTGAAATGGCTGCTGCCACGCTGGCCGACGCTGTTGATCACGCTGGTAATGGCAGGGCTGCTGGTGTGGCTCTGGCCCGGGATGTTCGGCCACGTCAGCCTGGTCAGCGCCTTTGTCGGTCGACTGCCACCTTTGAGCGCCGTGCCGCTGGACCTGGACTTGATCCTGCGCTTGTTACCCAGCGCGGTCGCGGTGGGCATGTTGGGGCTGGTGACCAGCCTGTCGATTGCTCGCTCCCTGTCGGCACGCTCACAGCAGTTGCTCGACGCCAATCAGGAAGTGCGCGCCCAGGGCTTATCCAACATGGTTGGGGCATTTTTTTCCGGGTCGTTGTCCGCTGGCTCCTTCACCCGTTCGGGCTTGAGTTACGAGGCAGGGGCCTGCTCCCCGCTGGCCGGGGTGTTCTCGGCGCTGTGGGTCGCGCTGTTTGCAGTGTTTGGCGCGGCATTGATCGCCCACATCCCGATTCCTGCGATGGCTGGCAGTATTTTGCTGATCGCCTGGGGCCTGGTGGATCATCGCGGCATTCGCGCATTGCTGAGGGTCAGTCGCGCCGAGTTCCTGGTCATGGCGCTGACCTGTGTCGCCACGCTGCTGCTGGAATTGCAGACCGCGATCTACGCCGGGGTACTGGCTTCGCTGTTCTTCTACCTCAAGCGCACCTCGCAACCGCGTGTGCAGCATTGGCGCGACGGCGATGAGGATGTGTTGCGGGTTGGCGGCTCGATCTTTTTCGGCGCCAGCCATTACCTCCAGGTACGCCTGCAACGCATGCACGCTGCCCGGGTAGTGATTGAGGCACAGCAGATCAATTTCATCGATTACTCAGGGGTGGAGATGCTGCATCAGGAGGCGCGGCGCCTGCTCAAGCAGAATCGCAGCCTGACCCTGCGGCAAGCGCGGCCGCAGGTGGTGGAGGAGCTGAGAAAGCTGGAAGGCGCGGAGAAATGCCCGATCCGGTTTGAAGACTGAATCGTGTTTCACTCCAACAGTTTTACTCTGCGAGTTGTCGGCGCAGTTCGGCCAGCACCGGCGCCGTGTCCGGTCGAACACCCCGCCACAGGAAGAACGCTTCCGCCGCCTGTTCGGCGAGCATCCCCAATCCATCCATTGCCACAGCTGCGCCGTGCTCGCTGGCCCAGCGGCAGAATGATGTCGGTTCCTTGCCGTACATCATGTCGTAGCAAACCGTCTTGCCCGGCTCGATCAGACTGCTGGCAATCGGTGGGACTTCACCGGACAGGCTCGCAGAGGTGGCGTTGATGATCAGGTCCACGGATTCCTCCAGCCAGTCAAAGCCACTGGCAGAGACCGGGCCCAGATCATCGAACAACTCGGCCAGCAATTCCGCTTTTTCCACCGTGCGGTTGGCGATGATCACTGACGCCGGCTGCTCGGCCAGCAACGGCTCCAGCGCACCCCGCACCGCACCACCGGCGCCCAGTAGCAATATGCGCTTCCCCTTGAGACTGAAAGCGGCATTAACCGTCAGGTCCCGCACCAGCCCGGCGCCGTCGGTGTTATCACCCAGCAACGAGCCGTCAGCCAGTTTGCTCAAGGTATTCACCGCGCCAGCCCGCTGGGCGCGCTCGGTCAGGCTGTCGGCCAGGTGATAGGCCTCTTCCTTGAAAGGCACCGTGACGTTGGCTCCGCGCCCCTCCAGGAAAAACGCCCGGGCGAAGTGGGAAAAATCATCGAGCGGTGCCAGGGAAGTGCTGTAGTCCAGTTGCTGACCCGTCTGCTCGGCAAACAGTCGATGGATAAGTGGCGACTTGCTGTGGCCAATCGGGTTGCCGAATACGACGTAACGATCCATCAGTTTTCCTCGTTCAGGCCTTGGCCAACCAATCGCGGTCTTGCAGGAAATATTCGGTCAGCCGCGCTTCTTCGCTGCCCGGCTCGGCCTTCCAGTCGTAACTCCAACGCACTTGCGGCGGCAGCGACATGAGAATCGATTCCGTACGTCCGCCCGACTGCAGGCCGAACAGCGTGCCACGGTCGTAGACCAGGTTGAATTCGACATAGCGGCCGCGACGGAACTCCTGGAATTCGCGTTGCCTGGCAGTGAATGCATCGTTCTTGCGGCGCTGGACGATCGGCAGGTAGGCCTCGATGAACGCGTCGCCGATGGCCCGCATGAAAGCAAAGCTGGTGTCGAAATCCCATTCATTGAGGTCATCGAAGAACAGGCCGCCAATGCCACGCGGCTCGTGGCGATGCTTGATATGAAAGTAGCTGTCGCACCATGCCTTGTAGCGCGAATAGACGTCGGGACCAAACGGCGCGCATGCCTGCTCGGCAACCCGATGCCAATGCACACAATCTTCTTCATTGCCGTAGTAGGGCGTCAGGTCGAAACCGCCGCCAAACCACCAGACGGGTTCTTCGCCTTCTTTCTCCGCGATGAAGAACCGCACATTGGCGTGCGAAGTGGGCACCATGGGGTTGTGCGGGTGAATGACCAGGGACACCCCGAGCGCTTCAAAGCCGCGTCCGGCAAGCTCCGGTCGATGGGCACTGGCCGAGGGAGGGAGACCGCTGCCAAACACGTGGGAAAAGTTGACGCCGCCTTTCTCGATGACAGCACCGTTCTCGATCACGCGAGTGCGACCGCCCCCACCCGCGGGTCTGGTCCAGGCATCCTCGACGAAGCGCGTACCGCCGTCTTCGGCTTCAAGGGCAGCGCAAATGCGGTCTTGCAGGTCGAGCAGATAGGCTTTTACGGCCTCGGTACGGGTCGTCATGGCATCACCTTGAATCGGGACAAACGGCGCGGCGCATCAACGGCCGGCGGCAAATTGCTGCACAGGATAACACCGCACCCTGTTGCACCACAGTTGACGAAGATCATGCTTAGGAGTCCGATAGGGGGCTTACCCAAACGATCACCAGGAGAGTTCTGATGGCAAAGCGTATCCAGTTCAGTGCCCATGGCGGCCCCGAAGTGCTCGAGTATGTCGACTACCAACCTGCCGAGCCTGGCCCGCAGCAGGTACGCGTGAGCAATAAGGCCATCGGCCTGAACTTCATCGACACCTATTACCGCAGCGGACTGTATGCGCCACCGGCCTTGCCATCGGGCCTGGGTTCAGAGGGCGCCGGCGTGGTCGAAGCGGTGGGCAGCGCAGTCACTCGATTCAAAGTGGGTGATCGGGTGGCCTACGGCAGCGGCCCATTGGGCGCCTACAGCGACACTCACGTGCTGCCCGAAGCCAACCTGGTGCAGCTGCCGGATGCGATCAGCTTCGAGCAGGCGGCCGGCGTGATGCTCAAGGGCCTGACCGTGCAGTACCTGCTGCGCCAGACCTATGAACTCAAAGGCGGCGAAACCATCCTGTTTCATGCGGCTGCGGGTGGGGTAGGTTCGCTGGCGTGCCAATGGGCCAAGGCCCTGGGTGTGAAGTTGATCGGCACTGTCAGCTCTGCAGAGAAAGCCGCATTGGCCACAGCCAACGGAGCCTGGGCGACGATCGACTACAGCCATGAAAACGTGGCGCAGCGTGTCCTGGAATTGACCGACGGCAAGAAAGTGCCTGTGGTTTACGACGGTGTCGGCAAGGACACCTGGCTGACATCCCTCGACAGCGCTGCGCCACGCGGCCTGGTGGTGAGCTTCGGCAATGCGTCGGGCGCGGTGGACGGGGTGAACCTGGGGATTCTATCGGCGAAGGGTTCGCTGTATGTGACCCGGCCAACACTTGCGACCTACGCCAACAACGCCGAAAACCTGCAGCGCATGGCGGATGAGTTGTTCGAGATGATCAGCAGCGGGAAGTTGAACGTGGATATCAGCCAGCAATATCCGCTGGCCGAAGCGGCAAAGGCTCAGACCGAGCTGTCGGCACGGCGTACTACCGGCTCGACTATTTTGTTGCCTTGAGGACGCCATCGCGGGCAAGCCTTGCCCGCGATGAACGATGACTCGGTCTCAATCCGGGCGAATGACCTGCCCCGTCGCCAGGTCCCGAATCACACTCGGATTCCTGCGCCCACCCAAATTACCGCCCAGGATGTAATCCACCTGCCCACGGAAATACTGCTCCACGCGAATCCGTGTGCGCGCTGCCGGCCGACCTTGCGGGTTGGCCGAAGTGGAGACCAACGGCCCTACCAGTGAACACAAGTCCCGTACCTGAGGATGATCGCTGACGCGCAACGCCACGGTCTCATGCTTGCCAGTAATCCACAGTGGCAACTGATTCTGGTGCGGCACCAGCCAGGTGTTGGGTCCCGGCCAGGTGCTGGCCATGCGGTCCATCCACAACTCGGGAAAATCCTCGAACAGGAAGTCGAACTGGTGAATATTGTCGGCGACCAGAATCAGGCCCTTCTCCATGGACCGTCCCTTGATCATCAGCAAACGTTCCACTGCGCTCTGATCCCAGGGGTCGCAACCCAGACCCCAGACCGCTTCGGTTGGATAGGCAATCACCGCGCCTGAGCGAACGGCTTGCGCGGCTTGTTGCACACGCCAACTGTTGACCATGAAAAACTCTCCGGAATAAGGCTCTGCGCAGTTTACCGATCTTCCTCATAAAACCTAGCTCACCCGCGCAAACCAGCGACCGCTTTCACACACCGCCCGACCGTCCATTTCCAGTTCGGTCAGCGCGGCCAGCACCTTGGGCAATGCCCAGCCGCTGCTGATGGCCAACGATTCACTGGTATGCGGCGCCGCGTGAAGCAACGCGAGCAGGGGGTGGGTCACCGCCGGCACAGTTGGGGAAAATGACACCTGTTGCCAACCGCGCAAGGCTTCAAGAATGTGCTCGATGGTTTCCACCAGCATGGCACCATCGCGAATCAGCTGATGACAGCCCTTGGCGCCGGGATGATGAATCGATCCCGGAATCGCATAAACCTCACGCCCTTGCTCCGCCGCCAGCCTGGCGGTAATCAACGAACCACTGGCGACGCTCGCCTCGACCACCAGTACGCCGAGGGACAAACCACTGATAATTCTGTTGCGCCGCGGGAAGTTGCTGGCGGTGGGGGCCGCGTCCAGCGGAAACTCCGAAACCACTGCGCTGCCAGAGGCAATCATGGCGTCTGCCAGCCTGCGATTGCGCTGTGGATAAAACTTTTCAAGTCCCGTGCCAAGTACCCCGACCGTTCGCCCGCCCACGTCCAGAGCCGCCTGGTGCGCTGCGGCGTCGATGCCAAGGGCCAGACCACTGGTAATCACAAAACCGGCACCGGCCAGGCTGCGGGAGAACGCTGCGGCCGTGTCCATCCCCGGACGAGATGCCCGACGACTGCCGACCATCGCCAACTGTGGTTTGTCCAGGATGCCGGGATCGCCCGCGACAAATAACAAGGGCGGCGGGTCGCTGATTTCCGCCAGCAGCGCCGGGTAGTCAGGTTGGTCCCACATCAGTAAATGCTGGCCCGGACGCTCCAGCCAGGCCAATGCGTGGTGGGCGCCATCGCGCACATCGGGATCGCGACGCCTCTCGGCGCAAGCGAATGGAAGGCCCAGAGACTTCCAGGCGTTGGCCGGCGCGCTCAGCGCTTTTGAGGCCGAGCCGAAGGCATCCAGTAGCTTTTTAAACCGCGCCGGCCCCAGTTCGGGTAAGCGATGCAGACGCAGACGCGCCTCCAATTCGGCAGGCGAAACAGCTGCAGCAGCAGAGAATGTCATGGATCATCCTTGATCGTTATGAGGCCCGTTCAAACGGGCATAAGCTGTGGATAAGTCTGTTGGTAACTTGTGAAGCAGGCTTACGGATTTCGTACTTTGTCCATCACCGCTAAAGACCGCGAAGCATTGAGGACCAGGCCGTAACTGAGTTTGTCGTAGGTGCGGAAAACCATTAGCAACCCGGCGCGCTCATCGGGAATCTTCAACGGCTGACCGGTGATGCGGTCCCGCACGGTTTCACCGGTTTTCATCACCACCAGCACATTGCCTTCGGCCAATCCGTCGCGCTGCCCCTTGTTCAACGTGACGACATCCATCGCACCGATCTGGGTCACCCCACGCGGCACATCAATGATCAAACCCTTGATGTCGGTCTTTGGCGCACTGGGCATGAAAGTGGAATTGATCGAACGCTCCTCGCCACTGAACAGCCGATCCCCCAGGCGCACCTCCTGGGTAGTGCGCTGCAGCGCCAGGGTGGCGACATCGCCCTCGGCGGCCACGATCTCGCCGCCGCCGATATCGTCCGCGTTGATCCCGAGGAACTCCTTGCTCTCGGGGTCGGTGTAAACCTTGCCCTGGCGGAAGATTCCGTACACTGGCTGGTTCGGATCAAATTGCCCGCGGGCGAAGATGCGGTCTCCGGTGCCGCTGAGTACGCGCTCGGCATCGCCGGCAACGATATAGGGCGCCTTGTCGAAGTCCTCGACCTTGTCGACGATACGGTTGCTCAACAGGAAGCTGTTAATCGATTGCAGCGGAATGCTCGGAATGGCATCCGCCACCGGTGAACTGCGAATGCGCGGCGACAACTTGATAGTGCCCCTGGAAGCCCCGCGATTGAGGGTCAGGCGCGGCTGGCCGTTGATGTAGACCAGCGTCAGCGAGTCGCCCGGATAGATGAGATTGGGGTTTTCGATCTGGGGATTGGCTTGCCATAACTCCGGCCACTTCCATGGCTCGCGCAAGAATTTTCCAGAGATGTCCCAGAGTGTGTCGCCGGTAACCACCGTGTATTGCTGTGGAAAACCTTCCCTGAGTTGCACTTGCCCATGCGCTAAACCGGCTGAAGCCAGAAGCAGCAGGGCGAGTAGTGATTTCCTCATGCGGTGAATCCCTTTATTATGTGCGTTCGCGTGAAACGCCAGAGCCCTCGTGGCTCGCTCCCGCCTCTTTGCAGAGAAAAGGGAGCTACGCTTCACAACGGTAGCCTGCATCTTCGGACCCGCCAGGCCATCGACCCGACTTTACCTCACACGTGCAGCAAATAAGCTTATGGCCATTTTAGACATCCTCGAATTTCCCGACTCGCGCCTGCGCACTATCGCCAAACCTGTGGCTGTAGTGGACGACGAAGTGCGTCAGTTGGTCGACGACATGTTTGAAACAATGTATGAAGCGCCAGGCATCGGCCTCGCCGCGACCCAGGTCAACGTGCACAAACGTATCGTCGTGATGGACCTCTCCGAAGACCGCAGCGAGCCGCGGGTTTTCATCAACCCCGAGTTCGAATCACTGACCGACGAGATGGAACAATATCAGGAAGGGTGCCTCTCGGTGCCGGGCTTCTACGAAAATGTCGATCGCCCGCAAAAGGTCAAGGTCAAGGCCCTGGACCGCGACGGCCAGCCTTACGAACTGATCGCCGAAGGCCTGCTCGCCGTGTGCATCCAGCACGAATGCGACCACCTCAACGGCAAATTGTTCGTCGACTACCTGTCCAACCTGAAACGCGACCGAATCAAGAAGAAACTGGAAAAGCTCCATCGCCAGAACGCTTGATGCCCTCCTTTCAAAGGCTTGCTGCGGCAAGCCTTTTTCTTTTTCAGAGATCGCTCCCATGACTGAGCCACTGCGCATCGTCTTTGCCGGCACCCCGGAATTCGCCGCCGAACACCTCAAGGCGCTGCTCGCCAGCCCTTACGAGATTGTCGCGGTCTACACCCAGCCGGACCGCCCGGCGGGCCGTGGGCAAAAGCTGATGCCAAGCCCGGTCAAGCAGCTCGCTCTGGAAAATCATATTCCGGTGCTGCAGCCGCCGACCCTGCGCAATGAAGACGCCCAAGCCGAATTGGCCGCACTGAACCCGGACCTGCTGGTGGTGGTCGCCTACGGCCTGATCCTGCCGCAAGTGGTGCTGGATATTCCACGCCTGGGCTGCATCAACAGTCATGCCTCTTTGCTCCCGCGCTGGCGCGGAGCGGCGCCAATCCAGCGTGCCGTCGAAGCCGGTGACAGCGAAAGTGGCGTCACCGTGATGCGCATGGAGCTGGGCCTCGATACCGGGCCGATGCTGCTTAAGGTCACCACGCCGATCACTGGTGAAGACACCGGTGGCAGTCTCCATGACCGGCTGGCTGAAATGGGTCCGCCGGCAGTGGTGCAGGCTATCGCCGGGCTGGCTGCCGGAACGCTGGAAGGCGAGGTGCAGGACGACAGCCTCGCCACCTACGCACATAAGTTGAACAAGGACGAAGCGCGCATCGACTGGAGTCGCCCGGCGCTCGAGCTGGAACGTCTGGTGCGCGCCTTCAACCCCTGGCCAATCACCCACAGCTCTCTCAATGGCGAAGCGCTGAAAGTCCTGGCCGCGAACCTCGCTGAAGGGCAGGGTGCCCCGGGTGAAATCCTTGGCGCCAGCAAGGATGGACTGGTCGTGGCTTGCGGCGAGCAGGCGCTGTGCCTGACGCGCCTGCAATTACCCGGCGGCAAGGCGCTGAACTTCAGCGACCTGTTCAACAGCCGTCGCGAGAAATTCGCCCTCGGCACCGTCCTCGGCCAAGCGGTGGAGGCGCAATGAACCCGCGTCTCGCCGCCGCCAAGGCGCTCGCCGCTGTGCTTAACGGCAAAGCCTCGCTCAACAGTTCACTGCCCACGCAAATGGACAAGGTTGAAGACCGCGATCGCGGCTTCACCCAGGATCTGGCGTTCGGTACTGCGCGCTGGCAGCCACGCCTGTCGGCGCTCGCGGCAAAGCTGCTGCAAAAACCCTTCAAGGCGGCAGACGCCGATGTCGAGGCGCTGTTGCTGGTTGGCCTGTACCAACTGCTCTACACCCGGGTTCCCGCCCACGCCGCCATTAGTGAAACCGTCGGTTGCGCCGACAAGCTGAAAAAACCATGGGCCAAGGCGCTGCTCAACGCCGTGCTGCGCCGTGCCCAGCGTGAAAGTGAAACGCTGCTGGCCGAGCTGGAACATGATCCGGTGGTGCGCACCGCCCATCCACGCTGGCTGCAAAAATCGCTCAAGGCATTCTGGCCCGAGCAATGGGAAGCCATTTGTGCAGCGAATAACGCGCATCCACCGATGATTCTGCGGGTCAATCGCCGTCATCACAGCCGCGACGCCTACCTCGGACTGTTGAGTGAAGCGGGCATCGCCGCCAGCCCATGCGTCTACAGCCAGGATGGCATCATCCTCGACACGGCTGCCGATGTGCGCAGCCTGCCTGGGTTCGCCGAAGGCTGGATCAGCGTGCAGGACGAGGCGGCGCAACTGGCCGCCGATCTGCTGGACCTGGCACCGGGCCAACGGGTACTGGACGCATGCTGCGCGCCGGGCGGCAAGACCTGCCATATCCTCGAAGCCGAGCCCGAGCTGGCGGGCGTCGTCGCCGTCGACCTGGAGGCCAAGCGCCTGGTGCGTGTGCGGGAAAACCTCGCCCGCCTGGGCCTGAGCGCCGAGCTGATTGCTGCCGATGGCCGCGATACCGCCACCTGGTGGGACGGCAAACCCTTCCAGCGCATCCTGCTCGACGCCCCATGCTCGGCGACCGGCGTCATCCGGCGTCATCCGGACATCAAGCTGACTCGCCAACCCGACGACATCGCCGCACTGGCGGTTCTTCAGGGCGAGTTGCTGGACGCCATGTGGATAACCCTGGAAGTCGGCGGCATCCTCCTTTACGCCACCTGCTCCACATTGCCGACCGAGAACACTGAAGTCATTGAAGCCTTCCTCGCCCGCACCCCGGGCGCCCGCGAGCTCGATCTCGCGACGACCGCTGGCATCAAGCAGCCCCACGGCCGTCAGTTGCTCGCCCAGCAAGGCGGACATGACGGTTTCTACTACGCCAAGCTGATCAAGATCGCCGCCGCGCGCGGTTAACCGGACTTCAAGGGAGTGACTGGATGAAAATCATCATCCTCGGCGCAGGGCAGGTAGGTGGTTCGCTGGCCGAGCACCTGGCCAGCGAAGCCAATGACATCACTGTGGTCGACACCGACAGCGAACGCCTGCGTGACCTCGGCGACCGCCTGGACATCCGCACCGTGCAAGGCCGCGGCTCATTGCCCACGGTGCTGCGTCAAGCGGGCGCGGACGACGCCGACATGCTGGTGGCGGTGACCAACAGCGACGAAACCAACATGGTCGCGTGCCAGGTGGCCCACACCCTGTTCCACACCCCGACCAAGATCGCCCGGGTACGTGAAGCGGCATACCTCACCCGCTCCGAATTGTTTGACAATGAAGCGATCCCGGTCGACGTGCTGATCAGCCCGGAACAGGTGGTAACCAACTACATCAAGCGCCTGATTCAACACCCGGGCGCGCTACAGGTCATCGACTTCGCCGAAGGCAAAGCGCAATTGGTGGCGGTGAAGGCCTATTACGGCGGGCCGCTAGTGGGCCAGCAACTTCGCCAGTTGCGCGAACATATGCCAAATGTCGAAACCCGCGTCGCGGCGATTTTCCGCCGGGACCGCCCGATCCTGCCCCAGGGCGACACCGTGATCGAAGCCGACGACGAAGTGTTTTTCATCGCCGCCAAAGCGAATATTCGCGCGGTGATGAGCGAAATGCGCCGCCTGGACGAAACCTACAAACGCATTGTGATTGCCGGGGGCGGGCAGATCGGCGAACGCCTGGCCGAGGCGATCGAAAGCCGCTACCAGGTCAAG
This sequence comes from Pseudomonas sp. ES3-33, assembly GCF_000952175.1. Lineage (NCBI taxonomy): Bacteria > Pseudomonadati > Pseudomonadota > Gammaproteobacteria > Pseudomonadales > Pseudomonadaceae > Pseudomonas > Pseudomonas sp. ES3-33. The sequence goes on from NZ_JZRI01000124.1 coordinate 15,226, forward strand.
ATCATCGAGATGAACCCGATACGCTGCCGGCATCTGTCAGATACCCTGGACAGTACCGTGGTGTTGCAGGGCAGCGCTTCGGACCGTGATCTGCTGCTGGAAGAAAACATCGCCGACGCCGACCTGTTCCTGGCCCTGACCAACGACGATGAAGCCAACATCATGTCTTCGCTGCTGGCTAAACGCCTGGGCGCGAAGAAGGTGATGACGATCATCAACAACCCGGCCTATGTCGATTTGATTCAGGGCGGCGACATCGATATCGCCATCAGTCCGCAGCTCGCAACCATCGGCACCTTGCTCGCCCACGTGCGCCGCGGCGACATCGTCAGCGTGCACTCATTGCGCCGGGGTGCGGCCGAAGCGATCGAAGCGATTGCCCACGGCGATGAGAAATCAAGCAAGGTGATCGGCAAGGCCATCGAGAACATTGGCCTGCCACCGGGCACGACCATTGGTGCGATCATCCGCGATGAAGAAGTGATCATTGCCCATGACGACACAGTGATCGAGGCGGGGGACCATGTGATCCTGTTCCTTGTGGATAAAAAGCATATCCGGGATGTGGAGAAGCTGTTCCATGTGGGGTTGAGCTTCTTCTAAGCCAGTTTTGTGGTGAGTTCATTGGCCTCATCGCGGGCAAGCCTTGCTCCCACAGGCAATCTCATGATCACAAATCAATCAGAGGGTAATCCATGCTCGAATCCCTGGAAAAAATGCTCGCCAAGGGTGTGGATAACGCATTGCTGCGCTTCGGCCTGGGTAAGGGTTACCTGGATCTTGGGGATAACGCCAAGGCGGCCGAGCATTTCCAGCGCTGTGTAGCGTTCGATCCGAAGTATTCGGCGGCCTGGAAGCTATTGGGCAAGGCGTATCTGGCGCAGGCTGACTTCGCAGCCGCCCGCCAGGCCTGGGACATGGGCCTGGAGGCTGCCCGGGCCCATGGCGACAAGCAGGCGGAAAAAGAAATGACCGTATTCCTGAAGAAACTAGACCGCCACCCGTAGGAGCTGGCGCAGCCTGCGATCTTTTGACCTTTTCAAATCAAAAAATCGCAGGCTGCGCCAACTTCTACGTGGGTATCCACCCTCAGTACCAGCGCTCTTCGCCCGGTGGACGCTTCTTGAAGCGTTTCATGCTCCACATGTACTGGCTTGGATACGCACCGACATAACGCTCCACCACCTTGCTCATCGCCGCGCAGGACGTCTCGGTGTCGGTGCTGTACATCGCATCAGGCGCTGCTTCGAGTATCACTTTGTAACCCGAACCGTCCGGCAGCCGCAGTGCATGCAGAAAGACGCCGACGGCTTTGCCGCCGGCCAGCATGTTTGGCACAAACTTGCTGGTCAGGGCCTGGGTGGCGAAAAACGGCACGAAAATCCCGGCAGACTCTGCCGGCTCAGGGTCCGCAGGAATACCCACTGCGCCACCTTTGCGCACCTCCTTGATCACGCTGAGAATGCCTTCCTTGGTGGAAGCCGCGACCCGGTTGCCCAGTTGTACTCGCTGTTTGCGCAGTAAATCATCCACCGCCTTCAACTTCGGTGGTCGGTAGAAAATGATCGGCTTGCACTGGCTGCAATAGAAATGGTTCAGCACTTCCCAGTTGCCCAAGTGACTGGTAATGCCCACAACGCCTTTGCCCGAAGCCAGGGCGTCCTTCAGCACGTCCAGACCTTCGACTTCACGCACCAGGTCGATCGAACGCTGCGCCGGCCAGATCCACGCGCAGGCACTCTCGGTCAGCGATTTGCCGATGTCCCGCAGGCTGCGACCCACCAGCTGTTCACGCTCGGCCGGGTCCATCTCGGGGAAACACTTGGCCAGGTTGATCCGCACCACATCGCGCGAGCGGTTGGGGGTTTTCCACATCACCCAGCCGATGGCCGAGCCGACAGCCTGCACGGCGCGCCACGGAAGCAGGGCAAACAACCGCAGAGCGCCTACCAGCAAGGCGCCTTTAAACTTATCCACAGGTCACTCCTGATCTTGTGCTGTGTGCGAGGCGGCCATTCTAACCGCCGTTCGCCAAGGTCGCGTAACGATCGCAATCGCGGGTGTGGTCCATGACCATGCCCGATGCCTGCATCAGCGCGTAACAGATGGTGGGCCCGACAAAGGTGAACCCGGCTTTTTTCAGGCCCTTGCTCATTTCTACCGCCACGGGCGTCACGGCTGGCACTTCGCTGCGGTCCTTGAAATGATTGATCACCGGCGTTCCGCCGACAAACGACCAGAGGAACGCAACCGGGTCCTCCAGCGCCAGCCAGGCCTGGGCATTACGCCGGGCCGCGTTGAGTTTCAGTCGATTGCGGATAATGCCGGGATCGAGCATCAATTCATCGATTTCCGCATCGCTCATTTGCGCCACACGCTGCACATCGAAGCCAAAGAGCACTTCGCGATAACGCTCGCGTTTGCGCAACACGGTGATCCAGGAAAGACCGGCCTGGAACCCTTCGAGCAAAAGCAACTCGAACAGTCCCTGCGCATCGCGAAGCGGCGCGCCCCACTCCTGATCGTGATAAGCCATGTACAGCGGATCTTCGGAACACCAAAAGCAGCGTGGCATAAGGCTCCAGGGGGCGTGCGCAGGACCGAATCGGGTATACTCCCGCTCTTTAAATCGCAGCCCAAGAAACAGGTGAATTTCGTGAGCCAGCCTACGCCAGCCGTGCGTACCTTCCAAGACTTGATCCTCGCCCTCCAGCAATACTGGGCCGAGCAAGGTTGTGTGGTACTTCAGCCCTACGATATGGAAGTAGGCGCCGGCACTTTCCACACTGCCACATTCCTGCGCGCCATTGGCCCGGAAACCTGGAACGCCGCTTATGTGCAGCCCAGTCGTCGCCCGACTGACGGCCGCTACGGCAAAACCCCGAACCGCCTGCAGCACTACTACCAGTTCCAGGTAGTGCTGAAGCCGAACCCGGACAACTTCCAGGAACTGTACCTGGGCTCCCTCAAGCACGTTGGCCTGGACCCACTGGTCCATGACATTCGCTTCGTCGAAGACAACTGGGAGTCGCCAACGCTGGGAGCCTGGGGCCTGGGCTGGGAAGTGTGGCTCAACGGCATGGAAGTGACGCAGTTCACTTACTTCCAGCAGGCGGGCGGCATCGAGTGCTACCCGGTGACCGGCGAGATCACTTACGGTCTCGAGCGCCTGGCCATGTACCTGCAAGGTGTGGACTCGGTCTACGACCTGGTCTGGGCAGACGGCCCGATGGGCAAAGTCACCTACGGCGACGTGTTCCACCAGAACGAAGTCGAGCAGTCGACGTACAACTTCGAACACGCCAACGTCGAGAAGCTGTTCGAGCTGTTCGACTTCTACGAAAGCGAAGCCAAGCGCCTGATCGAACTCGACCAGCCGTTGCCGTTGCCTAGCTACGAAATGGTGTTGAAGGCGTCCCACACTTTCAACCTGCTGGATGCGCGCCGGGCAATCTCCGTGACTGCGCGTCAGCAATACATTCTGCGTGTACGCACCCTGGCGCGTTCCGTTGCGCAAGCCTACCTGCTGGCTCGCGCCAAGCTGGGCTTCCCGATGGCGACCCCGGATTTGCGTGACGAAGTACTGGCCAAGCTGGAGGCTGCACAATGAGTGCTCTGGATTTCCTGGTTGAACTGGGCACCGAAGAACTGCCACCCAAAGCGCTGAACGCTTTGGCGGATGCCTTTCTTGCCGGTATCGACAAGGGCCTGCAAGCTGCCGGCCTGAATTACGAGACCAAAACTGTCTACGCCGCGCCCCGTCGCCTGGCGGTACTGATCACTGCGCTGGCTACCCAGCAGCCTGATCGCAGCATCAACCTCGATGGCCCGCCACGCCAGGCTGCTTTCGATGCCGAAGGTAACCCGACTCAGGCAGCCCTGGGCTTCGCCAAGAAGTGCGGCGTCGATCTGAGCGAAATCGATCAAAGCGGCCCGAAACTGCGCTACAGCCAGAGCATCGCCGGCAAACCGACCGCGAGCCTGCTACCGACCATCGTCGAAGACTCGCTGAACGACCTGCCGATTCCCAAGCGCATGCGCTGGGGCGCTCGCAAGGAAGAATTCGTGCGTCCGACCCAGTGGCTGGTAATGCTGCTCGGTGACCAGGTCATCGACTGCACCATCCTCGCCCAGAAGTCCGGCCGCGATTCCCGGGGTCACCGCTTCCATCACCCGCAAAGCGTGCGCATCACCTCGCCAGCCAATTACCTGGCCGACCTGCGTGCAGCCTACGTGCTGGCCGATGCCCATGAGCGTCGCGCCCTGATCAGCAAGCGCACCGAAGAACTGGCGACCCTGCAGGAAGGTACGGCGATCGTGCCGCCAGCCCTGCTCGACGAAGTGACCGCGCTGGTTGAATGGCCGGTGCCGCTGGTGTGCTCGTTCGAGGAACGCTTCCTCGAAGTGCCACAGGAAGCCCTGATCACCACCATGCAGGACAACCAGAAGTACTTCTGCCTGCTGGATGCCGACGGCAAGTTGCTGCCCCGTTTCATTACCGTGGCCAACATCGAGAGCAAAGACCCGCAGCAGATCATCGCCGGTAACGAGAAAGTAGTTCGTCCACGCCTGACCGACGCCGAGTTCTTCTTCAAGCAGGACAAGAAGCAGAAACTCGAAGACTTCAACCTGCGCCTGCAGAACGTGGTATTCCAGGAGAAGCTGGGCAGCGTCTACGACAAGGCCGAGCGCGTTTCCAAACTGGCTGCGTTCATCGCTCAACGCATCGGCGGCAACGCTGCATGGGCGGCCCGCGCAGGCCTGCTGTCCAAGTGCGACCTGTCGACCGAAATGGTCGGTGAGTTCCCGGAGATGCAAGGTGTGGCCGGGTACTACTACGCCCTCAACGACGGCGAGCCGGAAGAAGTTGCCCTGGCGCTGAACGAGCAGTACATGCCGCGCGGTGCCGGCGCCGAACTGCCGACCACGATGACCGGTGCGGCCGTAGCCATCGCCGACAAGCTCGACACCCTGGTCGGCATCTTCGGGATCGGCATGCTGCCAACCGGCAGCAAAGACCCCTATGCCCTGCGTCGCGCAGCACTGGGTGTGTTGCGCATCCTGATCGACAAGAAGCTCGACCTCGACCTGAATGACGCCGTGGCCTTCGCCGTGAATGCATTTGGCACCAAGGTCAAGGTTGCCGGCCTGAATGACTCGGTGCTGGAATTCATCTTCGACCGTCTGCGTGCCCGTTACGAAGACGAAGGCGTGGATGTCGCGACCTACCTGTCGGTGCGCGCCCTGAAACCAGGTTCTGCACTGGACTTCGATCAGCGCGTGCAAGCCGTCCAGGCGTTCCGCCAGTTGCCGGAAGCTGCCGCACTGGCAGCGGTGAACAAGCGCGTGTCGAACCTGCTGAGCAAGGTCGAAGGCTCGATCCCGACCGTCGTCGAAGCCAAGTACTTTGATAATGCCAACGAATTCTCCCTGTATTCGGCGATCCAGCAGGCGGATCAGGCTGTCCAGCCGATGGCGGCCGCGCGTCAGTACAGTGAGTCCCTGGCTCGCCTGGCCGCCTTGCGCGAGCCGGTGGATGCATTCTTCGAAGCCGTAATGGTCAACGCCGATGACGCCAATGTGCGCGCCAACCGTTATGCGTTGCTGGCCCGTCTGCGTGGATTGTTCCTCGGCGTTGCCGATATTTCGTTGCTGGGCTGAGGGACTGCTGTTGAAACTGCTGATTCTTGATCGGGACGGGGTGATCAACCATGACTCCGACGCTTACATCAAGTCGGTGGAGGAGTGGATTCCACTCCCCGGTTCGATCGAGGCCATTGCGCAGTTGAGCAAGGCCGGCTGGACGGTAGCAGTCGCCACCAACCAGTCGGGCATTGCTCGCGGCTATTACGACATCGCCACCCTGGACGCCATGCACGAGCGCTTGCGCTCGCTGGTGGCGCTGCAGGGCGGTGAAGTCGGGCTGATCGTCTATTGTCCGCACGGGCCGGACGACGGTTGCGACTGCCGCAAGCCAAAACCCGGGATGTTGCAAAGCATCGCCGCTCATTACAACGTGTCGCTGACAAATCTATGGTTCGTCGGCGATAGTCTTGGTGACCTGGAAGCCGCCAAAGCCGTCGATTCTCAGCCCGTTTTGGTAAAGACCGGGAAGGGCGAAAAAACGCTGGGCAAGACTCTGCCGGTGGGCACCTTGATTTTTGACGATCTGGCGGCGATTGCCGCAGAACTTATCCACAACTAGAGCGTTTTCGATATTCCTGAACCAGGATTGATCGGGAGTGCGCTTTGTATAGACGGGCACAGCCCGCACGGTAAACGTCGCCATGTCGATACTGCAGGCCATCAGAACCTTTCTTTTTTATCTGTTGCTGGGCACCAGCTCTCTGCTCTGGTGCAGCCTGAGCTTTTTTATCGCGCCTTTTCTGCCGTTCAAGGCGCGCTATCGTTTCATCAACGTGTACTGGTGCCGCTGCGCGCTGTGGCTGAGTAAAGTGTTCCTGGGCATCAGTTATGAAGTCAAAGGCGCGCAGAACGTACCTGACCAGCCTTGCGTGATTCAGTCGAACCACCAGAGCACCTGGGAAACATTTTTTCTCTCGGCGTATTTCGAACCCTTGAGCCAGGTGCTCAAACGCTCGCTGCTGTTTGTGCCGTTTTTCGGCTGGGCGATGGCCATGCTGCGGCCTATTGCGATCGATCGTGACAACCCGAAAGCCGCCCTCAAGCATGTGGCCAAGAAAGGCCATGAATTGCTCAAGGACGGCGTGTGGGTGCTGATTTTCCCTGAAGGCACTCGTGTGCCCTACGGCACCATCGGCAAGTTTTCCCGAGGTGGCACCGCATTGGCTGTAAATGCTGCGCTGCCGGTACTGCCTATTGCGCACAATGCCGGTAGATTCTGGCCGAAATCCGGCTGGGCCAAGAAGCAGGGCGTCATCACTGTGATCATCGGCGAGCCGATGTATGCAGCAGGAACCGGGCCTCGGGCCATTGCTGAATTGAACGACCGGGTACAGGCCTGGAACGAGCAGATGCAGCGGGAAATGGGTTCGTTGCCACCCGCACCCCAGGCACCGGCGGCAAGCGATCAACTGGTTGTCTGAGATTCTGTGGATAAGCTGTGTACCGTTTCCCGGAAAACGTCCCGAATACGATCATAACTTACTGATTTATATGTATATTTCTTAACGGCTAAATATTCGTAAAAACGTGCATAAGTTTTTTTTGGATGTAAAAAAACCGGCTGATATAGCCGGTTTTTTTATGAGCGGAATTCGTCGCTTCAGAGCCCCTTGCGAAACAAAAAGGCCAACGCTTGCGTTGGCCTTTTTGTTTGGCTGGGTTACCTACACTGGATCAGAAGTCCAGATTCGAAACCGCCAAGGCGTTGCTCTCGATGAAGTCACGGCGAGGCTCGACCGCATCACCCATCAGGGTGTTGAAGATCTGGTCCGCGCCAATGGCGTCTTCGATGGTCACCTTCAGCATACGGCGCTGCGCAGGGTCCATGGTGGTCTCCCACAGCTGATCCGGGTTCATCTCGCCCAGACCTTTGTATCGCTGAATGGTGTGCCGCTTGGTGCTTTCGGCCATCAACCATTCAAGCGCTTCCTTGAACTCGGTGACGGCCTTCTTGCGTTCGCCACGCTGGATATACGCGCCTTCGTCCAGCAGGGTGCTCAACTGGGCGCCCAGCGAGACAACGGTCTTGTAATCGTTGCTGCCGAAGAAGTCGCGGTTGAACGTCACGTAGTTCGACAAGCCGTGGGAGATCAGCTCGACCTCAGGCAGCCAAACGTTACGTTCACGGTCTTCACGCAGGCTAGCCTTATAGACCAGACCCGACTTCTCAACGGTACGTAGGCGAACTTCGAACTTGGCCAACCACTCCTGCATGGCTGCATGATCGGACAGTTGCTCCATGCTGACTGCAGGCAGGTAGATGAAGTGCTCGGTCAGCTCCTGAGGGTACAGGCGCGACAGACGCTTGAGGGTCTTCATCACCAGGCGGAAATCATTCACCAGGCGCTCAAGGGCTTCACCAGAGATACCCGGTGCCTCTTCATTCAAGTGCAGGCTGGCATCTTCCAGGGCCGATTGCGTCATGTATTCTTCCATGGCGTCATCGTCTTTGATGTACTGCTCTTGCTTGCCTTTCTTGACCTTGTACAGAGGCGGCTGGGCGATGTAGATGTAGCCACGCTCGATCAGCTCGGGCAACTGACGGAAGAAGAAGGTCAGCAGCAGGGTACGGATGTGCGAACCGTCGACGTCAGCATCGGTCATGATGATGATGTTGTGATAACGCAGTTTCTCAATGTTGTACTCGTCACGACCGATGCCGCAGCCGAGCGCCGTGATCAAGGTGCCTACTTCCTGCGAAGAGATCATCTTGTCGAAGCGGGCTTTCTCAACGTTGAGAATCTTGCCCTTCAACGGCAGGATGGCCTGGGTACGACGATTACGTCCCTGCTTGGCGGAGCCGCCAGCAGAGTCACCTTCCACGAGATACAGTTCGGAGAGGGCAGGGTCTTTTTCCTGGCAGTCAGCCAGTTTGCCGGGCAGGCCGGCGATATCCAGCGCGCCCTTGCGACGGGTCATCTCACGGGCTTTACGTGCTGCTTCACGGGCACGAGCGGCGTCGATCATCTTGCCGACGACCAGCTTGGCTTCGTTCGGGTTTTCCAGCAGGAAGTCGGAGAAGTACTTGCCCATTTCCTGTTCGACAGCGGTCTTCACTTCGGAAGAAACCAGCTTGTCCTTGGTCTGGGAGCTGAACTTCGGATCCGGGACTTTCACCGAAATGATCGCGGTCAGGCCTTCGCGCGCATCGTCACCTGTAGTGGCAACTTTGTGCTTCTTCGCCAAGCCCTCGGCTTCGATGTAAGTGTTCAGGTTACGCGTCAACGCCGAACGGAAACCCACCAGGTGAGTACCGCCGTCGCGCTGCGGAATGTTGTTGGTGAAGCACAACAGGTTCTCGTTGAAGCTGTCATTCCACTGCAAGGCGATTTCTACGCCAATGCCATCTTCACGCTGGATGTTGAAGTGGAACACCTGGTTGACCGGAGTCTTGTTGGTGTTCAGGTATTCAACGAACGCGCGCAGGCCGCCTTCATATTTGAACAGCTCTTCCTTGCCGCTACGCTCATCCTTGAGGACGATGCCAACACCGGAGTTCAGGAACGACAGTTCACGAATCCGCTTGGCCAGGATATCCCAGCTGAAGTGGATATTCTTGAAGGTCAGGTCGGAAGGCTTGAAGTGGATCTGGGTGCCAGTAGTTTCACTCTCGCCGACGATTTTCATCGGCTCTTTCGGAACGCCATGGATATAGGTCTGTTCCCAGATCTTGCCACTGCGTCGTACTGTGAGGATAAGCTCTTCGGACAGGGCGTTCACAACCGATACACCGACACCGTGCAGACCGCCGGATACCTTGTAGGAGTTATCGTCGAACTTACCGCCGGCGTGCAGCACGGTCATGATGACCTCGGCTGCAGAAACGCCTTCTTCCTTGTGCACGTCAACCGGGATGCCACGGCCGTTATCGCGAACGGTGATGGATTCATCCGGGTGGATAATAATGCTGATGTCGTCGCAGTGGCCGGCGAGAGCTTCGTCGATCGAGTTATCGACCACCTCGAACACCATGTGGTGCAGACCGCTGCCATCGTCGGTGTCACCAATGTACATACCGGGACGTTTGCGTACGGCATCCAGGCCTTTCAGCACTTTAATGCTCGTTGAGTCGTACGTATTTTCTTCGCTCAATGCCTTCACTCCCGATGGTCGTGGGTCTGGGTGATACGGCCCTGTTCCACGTGGAACAAAGCGACTGGCGTTTCCGTCTGCCAGCCTTCCCTCAATAATTCATGATCTACACAGGTGATAAATACCTGGCAGCGTAAGTCTTCCAACAAGCGGCAAAGCGCGCGGCGGTGATGCTCATCCAATTCGGACGGCAGGTCATCCACCAGATAAATACACTGGCCGCGACGGGCTTGGCTGACCAAGTGCCCCTGGGCAATGCGTAATGCACAAACCACCAGCTTCTGCTGACCGCGGGACAAGATGTCCGCAGCGTTATGTGCGCCCAATCTGAGACGCAAATCAGCGCGTTGTGGTCCGGCCTGGGTATGGCCCATTTGCTGATCCCGTTGCACGGAACCGGCGAGCACTGCACTCAGTTCGCGGTCTTTGTCCCAGCCTCTGTAATAGCTGAGCGTCAAACCTTCAAGCTCAACCAACTCGCTCAGGGTTTGTTCAAAGACTGGTTTCAAGGCTTTGATATAGGCGCGACGGTATTCATCGATTTCCGCGCTGGCCTGGCACAGTTCCCTGTCCCAAACCGCTTGCGAAACGGCGTCAAGTGTACCATGCCGAAGCCAAGAGTTTCTCTGGCGCAGGGCCTTCTGCAACCGTTGCCAGGTGGACATGAATCGTGGTTCCACGTGGAACACACCCCAGTCGAGAAACTGCCGACGAATTTTCGGCGCGCCTTCGAGCAGCCGGAAGCTATCTGGGTTGATTAGCTGCAAAGGCAGGATCTCGGCCAGCTGGGCTGCGCTACGAGCGTTTTGCCCATCTATGCGGATCTGGAACTCACCCTGGCGGTCGCGCGAGACCCCCAGGGCGCTATGGCCGCCGTCGGCTAGCTCGACTTGACCGAACACGGTGCACGCCAGCTGCTCGTACTGAATAACGGGGAGCAGCCGGGTGCTGCGAAACGAACGGGCCAGGCCCAGCAGATGGATCGCTTCCAATACGCTGGTCTTACCGCTGCCGTTGGCGCCGTAAAGAATATTGATTCGAGGGGAGGGGGAGAGGGTCACCGGGTGCAGATTGCGCACCGCGGTGACCGAGACGCGACTTAATGACATCTAGCTTCTGCTGAGCATGATTACAGACGCATCGGCATGACAACGTAGGCCGAGTCGTCGTTGTCGGACTCCTGCACCAGCGCGCTGCTGTTGGAGTCGGACAGAATGAGGCGAACCTGCTCAGTGGTCATCACGCCCAGCACGTCGAGCAAATAGCTGACGTTGAAGCCGATTTCCAGGGAGCCGCCGTTGTACTCAACGCCCACTTCTTCCTCTGCCTCTTCCTGCTCAGGGTTGTTGGCCTGGATCTTCAGCTGACCATTGGCCAGTTGCAGGCGGATGCCACGATACTTTTCGTTGGACAGAATCGCGGTGCGGCTGAAGGCTTCACGCAGTGCCTGACGATCGCCGAGAACCAGCTTGTCACCACCTTTAGGCAGGACACGCTCGTAGTCGGGGAATTTGCCGTCTACCAGTTTGGAGGTGAAGGTGAACTCACCTGTGGTAGCACGAATATGGTGCTGGCCCAACACGATGCTGACGATGCCATCCGGCTCGGTGAGCAGACGCGCCAGTTCAAGGATGCCCTTGCGTGGCACGATCACCTGGTGACGATCCGGTTGACCGATATCCGCCTGCATTGAGCACATCGCCAGGCGGTGGCCGTCGGTGGCCACGGCGCGGATGATTCCGGCCGACACTTCCAGAAGCATGCCATTGAGGTAATAGCGCACATCTTGCTGGGCCATGGCGAAGCTGGTGCGCTCGATCAGACGACGCAACTTGCTTTGCTCCAGGCTGCACGTCAGCGAACCTGGTCCTTCCTCAACAGTCGGGAAATCATTGGCTGGCAGCGTCGAGAGGGTAAAGCGGCTACGACCGGCTTTCACCACGAGCTTTTGCTCGTCAACCTTGATATCAATCAGCGCGTCATTCGGCAGGCTCTTGCAGATGTCCATCAACTTGCGCGCAGGCACAGTGATGGAACCCGGGTCTGCCGGCTCTTCGAGCTGTACACGACCGACCAGCTCGACTTCCAGGTCGGTACCGGTCAGCGACAGTTGCTGGCCTTCGACAACCAGCAGCACGTTGGAAAGCACCGGCAAGGTCTGTCGGCGTTCGACGACGCCTGCGACCAGTTGCAGGGGTTTCAACAGGGCTTCGCGTTGAATGGTGAAATGCATGGTCTAGTCCCTTGCCTTAATAAGCTGCGCTGGTGTCATCAAGTGGTCAGTGTACGCAGCAGGTTCTTGTAGTCCTCGCGGATGTCCGCGTCGGATTCCTTAAGTTCGTTGATCTTGCGGCAGGCGTGCAAAACCGTCGTATGGTCACGGCCGCCAAACACATCGCCGATTTCCGGCAGGCTGTGGTTGGTCAGCTCCTTGGACAACGCCATGGCCACCTGACGCGGACGTGCCACCGAGCGAGAACGACGCTTGGACAGCAGGTCGGAGATCTTGATCTTGTAGTACTCGGCGACCGTGCGCTGAATGTTATCCACAGAGACCAGTTTGTCTTGTAGCGCCAACAGATCCTTCAGGGATTCGCGGATCAACTCGATGGTGATATCGCGACCCATGAAGTGCGAGTGGGCGATCACGCGTTTAAGCGCGCCTTCCAGTTCTCGCACGTTGGAGCGAATGCGCTGGGCAATGAAGAACGCGGCGTCGTGCGGCAGATCAACCTTGGCCTGGTCGGCCTTCTTCATCAGGATCGCGACACGGGTTTCCAGTTCCGGCGGTTCGACTGCAACCGTCAGGCCCCAGCCGAAACGGGATTTCAGGCGTTCTTCAAGGCCTTCGATTTCTTTCGGATAGCGGTCACTGGTGAGAATGACCTGCTGGCCACCTTCGAGCAAAGCGTTGAAGGTGTGGAAAAACTCTTCCTGAGAACGTTCCTTGCGGGCGAAGAATTGAATGTCATCGATCAACAGCGCATCCACTGAACGGTAGAAGCGCTTGAATTCGTTGATTGCATTCAGCTGCAACGCCTTGACCATGTCGGCCACGAAACGCTCGGAATGCAGGTATACAACCTTCGCATTCGGATTCTTCTTTAACAGGTGGTTACCCACAGCGTGCATCAAGTGGGTCTTACCCAAGCCGACGCCGCCATAAAGGAAGAGCGGGTTGTAGCCATGCTTGGGGTTGTCCGCAACCTGCCAGGCCGCAGCGCGGGCGAGTTGGTTGGACTTGCCCTCGACGAAGTTCTCGAAGGTAAAAGTGCGGTTCAGGTAGCTGGTGTGCTTGAGCGCACCTTCGACCTGCACCGTGCGCTGTTCAGCGCGAATCGGGGCCTGTTGCGAACTGGCACCGGCCATCGGGTCGAAACTGTCCCGGGACGGTTCTTCGCTGACATCGGCAATTTTTTGCGTCGAGCGTTTGCTCTGCTGCGGGGCAGCGGGCGCAGGCGCTGGTGAACTGACCGGAGCCTGTGCGGCCTGAGCCTGGGACGCGGCGGCGGCCAGCGGAGCATTGGGTGCCGCCCGCGGCGCCGAACTGCGTTTGCTGCCTATTAATAAGGACAGCGCCGGCATCGAGCCATTGCCATGCTCATCCAGCAGCTCAAGAACACGACTCAGATACTTTTCGTTGACCCAGTCGAGAACAAAACGATTCGGCGCGTAGACACGCAGCTCGTCGCCTTCGGCTTCGACCTGTAGTGGACGGATCCAAGTGTTGAATTGTTGGGCAGGCAGCTCATCGCGCAAAAGCTCCACGCACTGCTGCCAAAGTTCCACTGACACGGATATCCCCTAAGTTGAAAGCCGGTGAGGCAAAAACAAGCGGCCATTGTAACGATCAGGCGCCGACTTATCCACACGAAGGTTGTTCATCCACCAAGAAGAATCAACGCTTTATAGGGAAAAAAGGCGACCAATGGTCTGTGCATAAGCTCTGTGGATAACCGGGGTTAAGGTCATTGCACAAGTAGGGGGGAAACTCGGTGGATAACCTGCCTGTGGATAAACATGCCTTTCACCCACAGCTTATCCGACAGCGCAGCACAGGCTGACCACCGTTTACCACGGTAGTTGTCATTCTCTGTACACCGCGTATTACCTGGCCCCAAGGTAGTTATCCACAGCAAAGTGCCTGCTTAGCTTTTATAAGCTTTACAAAAAAGCTTTAAATACTTTCCTTCTTTATTTCTATATCTACAGGTTGTCAGGCACCAGGAATCGCCAGCAGATCTATTTATAAGGAAACGCTGGTTGGAAATTGACCTAGAGGCTTGCTTTCTCTAGAATCCCCGGTCTCTTAAAACGGGGGCCATTCCGGCCCGTTGTGGACGAACCAGGTAACACGACAATGAAACGTACTTTCCAACCAAGCACTATCAAACGCGCTCGTACCCACGGTTTCCGTGCTCGCATGGCTACCAAAAACGGTCGCGCCGTCCTGTCGCGTCGTCGCGCCAAAGGTCGTGCGCGTCTGGCAGTTTGATAATCCGGCACTGGAGGTGAGTCAGGACTTCAGTCGGGAGAAGCGTTTGCTTACCCCCCGGCATTTCAAGGCAGTCTTTGACTCCCCTACCGGCAAGGTTCCGGGGAAAAATCTCCTGCTCCTTGCGCGCAATAACGATCTCGATCACCCCCGTCTCGGGCTGGTTATCGGGAAAAAGAGCGTAAAGCTCTCCGTCGAGCGCAATCGCCTCAAACGTCTGATGCGCGAATCGTTCCGTCTGCACCAGGAATCACTGGTCGGTTGGGACATTGTTATCGTCGCGCGCAAAGGTTTGGGTGACGTAGAAAACCCCGAATTGATTCAGCATTTCGGCAAACTCTGGAAGCGTCTGGCACGCAGCACGCCGGTACCAGCAGTCAAAACCGAAACTGTAGGGGTAGACAGTCCCGATGCGTAAACTGGCACTCGTTCCGATCCAGTTTTATCGCTATGCCATTAGTCCTCTGATGGCCAGTCACTGTCGCTTCTACCCCAGTTGTTCCTGCTACGCGTATGAAGCCATAGAAAATCATGGCCTTCTGCGCGGTGGCTGGCTGACCTTTCGTCGTTTAGGTCGCTGTCATCCGTGGAATCCCGGTGGTTATGACCCGGTTCCATCTATCCCTACCTCCCGTTCTTCTTCGATGGCCGAGTAATCATGGATATCAAACGCACGATCCTGATCGTCGCCCTGGCAATCGTGGCCTACGTTATGGTCCTTAAATGGAACCAGGACTACGGTCAAACTGCCCTGCCGACTCAGAATGTTGCTTCCAGTACTACCGCACCGGGCCTACCGGATACGGCGACTGGCAATAATGCTTCTGTCAGTGACGACATTCCGCGCGCCCCAAGCGATACCAGTGCAACTGCTCCTGCTGAAACTCCGGTAGCGGCAAGCAAAGACCTCATCCGCATCAAAACGGATGTGCTCGACCTGGCAGTCGATCCACAGGGTGGTGACGTTGCCCAACTGACACTGCCGCTGTATCCACGTCGCCAGGACCATCCGGAAATTCCGTTCCAGTTGTTCGACAACGGCAATGAGCGCACTTATCTGGCTCAAAGCGGTTTGATCGGCACCAATGGTCCGGACGCGAGCCCGGCCGGTCGCCCGATTTACTCCTCGGAGAAGAAGGTTTACCAGCTGGCTGATGGCCAGGACCAAATGGTCGTGGACCTGAAGTTCAGCAAGGACGGCGTCAATTACATCAAGCGTTTCACCGTGAAACGTGGCCTGTATGACGTAACCGTTTCGTACCTGATCGACAACGAGAGCGCTCAACCTTGGTCTGGCGCGATGTTCGCCCAACTCAAGCGTGACGCCAGCGGCGACCCATCCTCGACTACGGCCACCGGTACTGCCACTTATCTGGGCGCTGCCCTGTGGACAAGTAACGAGCCGTACAAGAAAGTGTCCATGAAAGACATGGACAAGGCCCAGCTGAAGGAAACCGTCAGCGGTGGTTGGGTTGCCTGGTTGCAGCATTACTTCGTAACAGCATGGATTCCGGCGAAGGGCGAAAACAACGTCGTCCAGACCCGTAAAGACAGCAAAGGCAACTACATCATCGGCTTCACCGGTCCGGCAATTACTGTTGCGCCAGGTGCCAAAGCTGAAACCAGTGCGGTTCTCTACGCGGGTCCGAAAAGCCAGGCTGTGCTGAAAGAGTTGTCCCCAGGCCTGGAACTGACCGTCGACTACGGCATTCTGTGGTTCATTGCCCAGCCGATTTTCTGGCTGTTGCAACACATCCACGCGTTGGTCGGTAACTGGGGTTGGTCGATTATCTTCCTGACCATGCTGATCAAGGGGATCTTCTTCCCACTGTCGGCTGCCAGCTACAAATCCATGGCACGTATGCGTGCAGTGGCACCGAAACTGGCCGCGCTGAAAGAGCAACATGGCGACGACCGGCAGAAAATGTCGCAAGCCATGATGGAGCTGTACAAGAAAGAGAAGATCAATCCGCTGGGTGGTTGCTTGCCAATCCTCGTGCAGATGCCGGTTTTCCTTTCCCTGTACTGGGTTCTGCTGGAAAGCGTGGAAATGCGCCAGGCGCCGTTCATGCTGTGGATTACTGACCTGTCCATCAAGGATCCGTTCTTCATTCTGCCGATCATCATGGGCGCAACCATGTTCATCCAGCAGCAGTTGAACCCGACTCCACCGGATCCGATGCAGGCCAAGGTGATGAAGCTGATGCCAATCATCTTCACCTTCTTCTTCCTGTGGTTCCCGGCTGGTCTGGTGCTGTATTGGGTAGTCAACAACTGCCTGTCCATCGCCCAACAGTGGTACATCACGCGTAAAGTCGAAGCGGCTACTAAAGCAGCTGCCTGATTTACACTGTGGATAACCACTCAGAACGCCCCCTAGTGGGGCGTTTTGCTATCTGTCATTTTTGTCTGGATATCGGTTTATGAGCGTTCCTCGTGAAACCATCGCCGCTGTCGCAACTGCACAAGGTCGCGGTGGCGTGGGCATCGTGCGCATTTCGGGGCCACTGGCCAGTGTTGCTGCCAAAGCCTTCAGCGGCCGCGAACTGAAACCCCGATATGCCCACTACGGACCTTTCCTCGACGGCAACGAAGAGGTGCTGGACCAGGGGCTGGCCCTGTATTTCCCGGGCCCGAATTCGTTCACCGGCGAGGATGTACTGGAACTTCAGGGCCACGGCGGCCCGGTCGTCCTGGACATGTTGCTCAAGCGCTGCCTGGAACTGGGGTGTCGTCTGGCTCGCCCGGGCGAGTTCAGCGAACGGGCATTTCTCAACGACAAACTCGATCTGGCCCAGGCCGAAGCTATCGCTGACCTGATCGAAGCCAGTTCCGCACAGGCCGCGCGAAATGCGCTGCGTTCTCTGCAGGGAGCTTTTTCCCAGCGGGTGCATAACCTTACCGAGCAGTTGATTGGCCTGCGGATCTACGTTGAAGCGGCCATCGACTTCCCGGAGGAGGAAATCGACTTCCTCGCCGATGGCCATGTCCTGAGCATGCTCGACAAAGTGCGAGACGAGTTATCCACAGTACTGCGTGAAGCCGGGCAGGGTGCCTTGCTGCGCGACGGTATGACCGTAGTCATCGCCGGTCGACCGAATGCTGGTAAATCCAGCCTGCTAAATGCCCTGGCGGGTCGCGAGGCTGCGATCGTCACCGAGATTGCCGGTACTACCCGGGACATTCTTCGCGAACATATCCACATCGATGGCATGCCGCTGCATGTAGTCGATACGGCCGGTCTGCGGGATACCGATGATCATGTGGAAAAGATTGGGGTGGAAAGGGCCTTGAAGGCCATTAGCGAAGCGGATCGGGTGCTGCTGGTAGTCGATGCCACCGCACCGGAAGCGCTTGATCCGTTTGCCTTATGGCCCGAATTCCTCGAAGTGCGCCCGGACCCGGCCAAGGTCACATTGATCCGCAACAAGGCTGACCTGACAGGCGAAGCCATTGCACTGGAAGTCAGCGAGGATGGCCATGTCACTATCAACCTGAGTGCCAAGTCCGCCGGCGCCGGCCTGGAACTGCTGCGAGATCACCTCAAGGCGTGCATGGGCTACGAGCAAACCTCTGAAAGTAGCTTCAGTGCCCGTCGACGCCACCTTGAGGCGTTGCGCCATGCCAGCGCATCCCTCGAGCACGGCCGAGCGCAACTGACACTGGCAGGTGCCGGGGAGTTGCTGGCCGAGGATCTGCGACAGGCGCAGCATTCCCTGGGAGAAATCACCGGTGCGTTCAGCTCCGATGATTTACTGGGGCGGATATTTTCGAGTTTTTGTATCGGCAAGTAAAAAAAGGGCTGGGGATACGTTATCCACAGCCCTTTTTCTGACTGTTACTTACCAGTTATAGGAAACCGAGCCCAGTAAGGTTCGGCTTTCGCCCCAATAGCACCGCCCCGCATCATTACACCCAGCCACATACTCCTTGTCGAAGACGTTCTTTGCATTCACGTCGACCGTCCAGTTGCGGTCGATCTGATAGCCCACGGCCGCATCCACCAGGGTGACATCACCCGCATCCAGCTTTCCGTACAGGGACGGCGCCGTGTAGGCGAACGCGCTGTCGAAGTACCGCACACCGCCACCTGCATACAGTCCCTTGAGGCTGCCTTCGAGGAAGCGATACTTGGCCCAAACCGACGCCTGATTCCGCGGAACCCCCGTCATCTGGTGATCCTTGACCAGCGAGGTGGCGGAGTCCTTGGTGATGCGTGCATCGGTGTAGGTGTAGGCGGCCGTCACGTTCAGATTTGGCGTCAGGCTGCTGTTGAGTTCCAGCTCCACGCCTTTGGCACGGCTTTCACCCACTTGGCGATAGGTGGAAGTAGTTGCGTCAAAGTACGTATCGTCTTTCTTGCGCAAGTCATACACCGAGGCGGTGAATGCCGTGTCCCAGCCGATGGGTTCGTATTTCAGACCCACTTCATACTGGCTGCTGGTGATCGGGTCCAACGGCGCACCCGAGTTGGAAATCTGCTGCACGGGCACAAACGCAGTGGAATAGCTGACGTACGGCGTCAGGCCGTTGTCGAACTGGTACATCACGCCGCCCTGGTAGGTGAACTTCCTGTCCTCAGAACCGATATTGCTGGCCGAAGCTACTTTGTCGCGGAAATCGCTGTCCACCCAGTCCTGACGACCTCCCAACAAGAAAAGCCAGTGATCGTACTTGCTCTGGATCTGCGCATAGGCACCTTGCATTTGCTGTTCCAGCAAGGTGTTCTGCACCGCGATGGGGGTCAACGGATCGCGCAGGTAAACCGGGTTATATATGTCGATTGGCCCGACGAAGCCTGCATTCCATTCCTGATTGAAGGAAGTGCGATCAAAGCTGCCGCCAAACAGCACGGTGTTTTCCAGGCCGCCCACCTCGAACTTGCCTTCCAGCTGATTATCCAGCGAATACACCATCGACTTGTTGAAGCGGTCATAGGCAGTCACGTTCAGGCGGGTACCAAAGCCTGCATTATTCAGATTGCCGGGCCAGGTTTCGTGACGGGTGATCCTGGACTGCATGTAGCGCGAGTTCTGCCGGAACTGCCAGTCGTCATTGACGCTGTGGGTAAATTCATATCCGGTGCTCCACGTTTCCCTTTCGAAGGTGTTCCAGTCCGGGTCGCCGAGCATGGTGTGCTTGGATAACTTGCCATTGGGATTGTTGAGTAAGGTACCTGCGGCAGGCAGACCGAGCTCCATGTTGGTGTGATCCTTCTGGTAGTTGGCCAGCAGGGTCAAGGTGTTGTAGTCATCGAAGTTGAGGGTCAAGGAGGGGGCGATGTAGATCCGATCATCCGGCACGTGATCAGTTTGGGTGTCGGCATTGCGTCCCAGCATCACCATCCGGCCGAGAATGTTGCCGCTGTCATTGAGCGCACCGGCCACGTCGACACCCAATTGGCGACGATGGTTGGAACCGTAGCTCAGTTGCACCTCGCCCTGGGGGGAGGCAGTTGGGCGTTTGCTCACGATGTTGACCAGGCCACCAGGGGCGTTTTCGCCATAGAGCAATGAGGAAGGACCGCGAAAAATCTCTACTCGCTCCAGCCCGTACGGTTCGGTGCTGGTGTCGTACCGATTGCCTTGCACCCGCAAGCCATCTCGCAACAGACCATATCCATAGTCGGTAGCGTTAAAACCACGGATGAAAAACAGGTCGCCGGCGAGGCTATCGCCCGCGGCAAAGGGCGGCGCAAAAATGCCGGGTACGTAACCCAGCACATCGGTAAGGGTCTGGGATTTTTGATCCCTGATCCGCTGACTGGTGACCACCGACACCGAGCGCGGGGTTTCAGACAGCGGTGTGCTGGTCTTGGTCCCGACTCGACTATTTTTTGCGTTGTAGCCAACGTCTGCCGAGTAGTCGAGGCTCATTTGACCAGGTTGCGAGGCATTGATATTGGTGGCGCCCAGGACCAGGGGTCCATTCTCTGGTACTGGCTGGAGTATGTAGCTGCCGGGAGCACTCGGCACCGCCTGCAACCCAGAGCCTTCGAGTAATAACTGAAAACCCTCATCGATCGAGTAGTTACCTGCCACCCCCCCGGTTCGCAACCGAGCGGTCTGCTGCGGCGAGAACGACAGGATCACATTGGCCGCCGCCGCCAACTGACTCAGCGCTCCATCCAGTGGTCCCGCGTCAATGGTAAAGCGTTGCGAAGAACTGGCTGCCATTGCGTTGTGTGTCAGCAGGCAACCTGCAGCAGTGGCTATCAATAAACCGTAGGCGAGGCAGTGGTGGGAAAAACGCTTGCGGAACTTAGGAAGACGCATGAGTGGATGAGCCCTGAAGGTGGCGAAGAGCCGCGTGAGTCGCGATTACCTGTAGGGCCGTGTCAGGATAAAAAAAGATAACCCTGTCGCTACCTATTTTTCTCCAGGCTCAGCCAGCGTGACCGACCGACACCCAGTAACGAGTGAAATAGCGCACACTAATAGGCAAGGAGGCTTGCAGATTGGCCAGCACAGCGTCGGTAGCGTCCAGTCGAAAAGTCCCGGATACCCGCAACTTCGCAGCCCCCTCATCACAGTGGATAACTCCCGACCGATATCGAGCCAGTTCCCCCAGCACCTCACCCAGCGGGGTATCCAATACGATGAGCTGGCCGTTGATCCAGGCTGCTTGCGATGACCGATAAGGGTGAATGGCGCCTAAGCGGTCACTGCGCAAATCAATGCCTTCTCCTGCTTGGAGTATTCGCGAACCAGTGGAAGCACTGGTTGGTTGCACGTTCACCCGGTCCTCCAGTACACCAACACGTGTCGAGCCTGAAAATTGCTGCAGCGAAAAACGTGTACCCAACGCCTGTATCCGACCATCGCGGGTTTCGACGATGAAGGGCCGTTGGTCGCCAAGCTTGCCAGTGCTTAAAAGAATTTCCCCGGAGCGCAATCGAATCAACCGTTGCTGATCATCGAACAGCACATCCACCGCGGTCTGGGTGTTCAGGTGCAACTGAGTACCATCGGCCAGCTCGATTTTCCGGCGTTGACCCACGGTGGTTGAATAATCCGCCCAGACGTTACCCAGCGTCGTGTATTTCTGGGCGTTCCAACCGACATAGCCGGTGCCGGCGACTATCAGCAAGAGTTTGAGCATCTGCCGACGATTTTGGCCATGAGTCAGGGCGCGTCTAGCCAGATCCCTGGGCATTGCCCCCAAGTGCCTTTGCATTTGCTCCATCTGGTTCCACGCGGCGAGGTGCGCTGGATTGCTGTCTACCCAGTGCTGCCAGGCTTGTTGCTGTGCTGGCGTAGGCGGTTCGGCCTGGAACTGCACGTACCAGCCAGCAGCCGCTTCGAACACTTGACGATCCGGCGCCATCGCCATCACAACCCTGCCATGATCAAGGAACATTCGGTAAGAGCACGGACCATGTGTTTCTTCACTGTTGTCAGCGACACCTTGAGCTCTGCTGCAATCTGTTGATAAGTCAGCCCCTCGATCTGCGACAGCATAAAGATTCGCTGCGTGCGCGTACCCAGGCTGGCCAGGGCTTTATCCACAGCTATCAGGGTTTCGATAATGAGCGCCTTGTCCTCCTCACTGATGACCGTAATTTCGGACCTGGCTGCCAATGTTTCCAGGTAGGCCACCTCGATAGCGCGTCGACGATAACGGTCAATCACCAACCCTCTGGCTACCGTTGCCAGATAGTCACGGGGTTCGCGAATGTGCATGGCATTACGTGAGCCCAGGATGCGCACAAAGGTGTCATGTGCGACATCCGCAGCATCGCACGCATCATGCAGCTTGCCCTTGAGCCATCCATACAACCAGGAATGGTGCTGCTCGTAGATGTGCTGAACGGCTGCCGTATGGGTGGGTAGGGACATAAGGGCATCAGGCTGGTTAATGATAATGCCTATTATTAACTTCCACTGCGCCGTCCCACAATAGCGCTCACCACGCAAAGCTCCTCCTTCAAATTTACTTTTTTCAATCGCTCGCGCCCGACGGGAAGGTGTCTGGGGGGAGTTTTTTTGCCGTCATTTCCAGGAAACTTCAAAAAACTTCGGATTAAGCCCTGTGAATAACTGCCACTAAGGGCAGTTGATAACAGGGCTCGAAAACTGAACATAACCGCACCTGTGGATAACCACCACTTTAATCCACAGGCTTAAAGCGGTTATCCCAAGGACTCATTGGCACATGAACACAGGGTTTTGAATCTCTGTACATATTGAATATAAAGGCCTGTAGGGATCTATCCACAGAAAGGTGCCTCAGTAAAAATAAACATAAAAACAAAGATTTAATAAATTTCTCTCTTTTTAATTTCTATAACCCTGACTTCTCCACAGCTGGTTAAATTTTGTGCAAAGGGTTCTTTAGGAACGGCGAAGTCCCTATACTTGTCGACCAGGTCCAGAAACCTGAGCTCAAACCATTCCTGATTACCCAACTGAAAGCAGGCACGAGGTGCGTGGTGGATTTCCCTTCCCGTTTTGAAGTGATCGTCATCGGCGGCGGTCATGCCGGTACCGAGGCAGCACTGGCCTCAGCACGTATGGGGGCAAAAACCCTGTTGCTGACGCATAACGTGGAAACCCTCGGTGCCATGAGCTGCAATCCCGCTATTGGCGGCATTGGCAAAAGTCACCTGGTCAAGGAAATCGACGCCCTGGGCGGCGCGATGGCCATGGCTACTGACAAAGGCGGAATTCAGTTTCGCGTGTTGAACAGCCGCAAAGGCCCGGCCGTGCGTGCAACTCGCGCTCAAGCCGATCGGGTTCTGTACAAGGCAGCTGTCCGCGAAATCCTGGAAAACCAGCCGAACCTGTGGATATTTCAACAAGCGGCCGATGACGTCATCGTCGAGCAGGATCAGGTGCGTGGTGTCGTTACCCAAATGGGCCTGCGCTTTCTGGCAGATTCGGTGGTACTGACAACCGGCACCTTCCTGGGTGGACTTATCCACATCGGGATGCAGAATTTTTCCGGTGGTCGTGCCGGTGATCCGCCCTCAATCGCCCTGGCTCAACGTCTGCGCGAGCTGCCGCTGCGGGTGGGACGCCTGAAAACCGGAACGCCGCCGCGCATCGACAGCCGCTCAGTCGATTTTTCGATGATGACCGAGCAAGCCGGCGATACCCCGATTCCGGTGATGTCGTTCATGGGCTCCAAGGAGCAGCACCCGCGGCAGGTGAGCTGCTGGATTACCCATACCAACGCCCGCACCCACGAAATCATTGCCGCCAACCTTGATCGATCGCCGATGTACTCGGCTGCCGGGATGATCGAGGGCATCGGGCCGCGTTATTGCCCATCGATTGAAGACAAGATCCATCGCTTTGCCGACAAGGAAAGCCATCAGGTATTCATCGAACCTGAAGGTTTGACCACCAACGAGCTGTATCCCAACGGGATTTCCACTTCGTTGCCGTTCGACGTGCAATTACAGATCGTGCAGTCGATCCGAGGCATGGAAAATGCGCACATTGTTCGCCCGGGTTATGCGATCGAATACGACTATTTCGATCCCCGCGACCTGAAGTACAGCCTGGAAACCAAAGTAATCGCCGGCCTGTTTTTTGCCGGGCAAATCAACGGCACCACCGGTTACGAAGAAGCCGGCGCCCAGGGTTTGCTGGCCGGAGCCAATGCTGCACTGCGTGCACAAGGCAAAGATGCCTGGTGCCCGCGCCGCGACGAGGCGTACATCGGAGTATTGGTCGACGACCTGATTACCCTGGGTACTCAGGAACCGTACCGGATGTTTACCTCCCGTGCGGAGTACCGCCTGATCCTGCGCGAAGACAACGCCGACCTGCGCCTCACCGAAAAAGGTCGCGAGCTTGGCCTGGTGGATGACGCCCGCTGGGCGGCGTTCTGCACCAAACGCGAAAGCATTGCGCTGGAAGAACAACGTTTGAAAAGTACCTGGGTGCGCCCGGGTACCGAGCAGGGCGATGCCATTTCCGAGAAATTCGGCACCCCGCTGACTCACGAATACAACTTGCTCAACCTGCTGAGCCGTCCGGAAATCGACTACGCTGGCCTGATCGCCGTGACCGGTGGGGGTGCAGAAGATCCACAGGTTGCCGAGCAGGTCGAGATCAAGACCAAGTACGCCGGCTACATCGACCGGCAACAGGACGAAATTGCTCGTCTTCGGGCCAGCGAAGACACCAAATTGCCTGTGGATATCGATTACACGAATATCTCCGGTCTCTCCAAGGAGATCCAGGGCAAACTCGGTGCGACCCGTCCTGAGACACTGGGTCAGGCGTCACGTATTCCCGGCGTTACCCCGGCAGCCATTTCGCTGTTGATGATTCATTTGAAAAAACGCGGCGCGGGCCGTCAGTTGGAGCAAAGCGCTTGAGTTCGTTGGTCACCTCGCAACACGCCGAAGAGTTATCCACAGGTGCGCGCCAGCTCGGTGTCACACTGACCGAAACCCAGCACGCACAGCTGCTGGGTTACCTGGCCCTGTTGATCAAATGGAACAAGGCCTACAACCTGACCGCCGTCCGTGATCCGGATGAAATGGTTTCCCGCCACCTGCTCGACAGTTTGAGCGTGATGTCATTCGTCCAAGACGGTCGCTGGCTCGACGTCGGCAGCGGCGGCGGGATGCCCGGCATCCCGTTGGCCATCCTGTTTCCGCAGTCGCAAGTGACCTGCCTCGACAGCAACGGCAAGAAAACCCGGTTCCTGACCCAGGTCAAACTCGAGCTGAAACTGGGCAACCTGCAAGTTATCCACAGTCGCGTCGAAGCTTTCCAGCCTGCCGAGCCATTCAACGGGATCATCTCCCGGGCTTTCAGCAGCATGGAAAACTTCAGCAACTGGACTCGCCACCTTGGCGACAGCAACACACGTTGGCTGGCAATGAAGGGCGTTCATCCGGCCGATGAGCTGGTAGCATTGCCGGCAGACTTCCACCTCGATAGCGAACACGCCCTGGCCGTACCTGGTTGCCAAGGCCAACGCCATCTGCTGATACTGCGCCGCACGGCATGATTGGGAACAAAAGCAAGAATGGCTAAGGTATTCGCGATTGCGAACCAGAAAGGTGGTGTGGGTAAAACCACCACCTGCATCAACCTCGCAGCATCCCTGGTCGCCACCAAGCGTCGGGTGCTGTTGATCGATCTCGATCCACAGGGCAACGCCACCATGGGTAGCGGTGTGGACAAGCACGGCCTGGAAAACTCGGTCTACGACCTGTTGATCGGTGAGTGTGACCTGGCTCAGGCCATGCACTACTCCGAGCACGGTGGTTACCAACTGCTGCCGGCCAACCGTGACCTGACTGCTGCCGAAGTGGTTCTGCTGGAAATGCAGATGAAGGAGAGTCGTCTGCGCAGCGCGCTGGCGCCAATCCGCGAGAACTACGATTACATTTTGATCGACTGCCCACCTTCGCTGTCGATGCTCACGCTCAACGCCCTGGTTGCCGCTGACGGGGTAATTATCCCCATGCAGTGCGAATATTTCGCACTGGAAGGCCTGAGCGACCTTGTGGATAACATCAAGCGCATCGCCGAGCTGCTCAATCCGAACCTGAAGGTCGAAGGCCTGCTGCGGACCATGTACGACCCGCGACTGAGCCTGATGAACGATGTGTCGGCGCAGCTCAAGGAACATTTTGGCGATCAGCTCTACGACACCGTTATTCCGCGCAACATCCGCTTGGCGGAAGCGCCGAGTTACGGCATGCCGGCGCTGGCGTACGACAAATCATCGCGGGGCGCCATTGCCTACCTGGCTTTGGCGGGCGAGATGGTTCGTCGCCAACGCAAAAATTCACGTACAGCCGCTGCTCAGGCAACTTAAGGAATCCCCATGGCCGTCAAGAAACGAGGTCTCGGACGTGGACTGGATGCACTGCTGAGCGGTCCTACCGTCAGTTCGCTTGAAGAGCAGGCGGTCCAGGCTGATCAGCGCGAGCTGCAGCACCTGCCGCTGGACCTGATCCAGCGGGGCAAGTATCAGCCGCGCCGGGACATGGATCCCCAGGCGCTGGAGGAGCTGGCGCAGTCCATCAAGGCCCAGGGCGTGATGCAACCGATTGTGGTTCGTCCAATCGGTGGCGGGCGTTTTGAAATCATTGCCGGCGAGCGCCGTTGGCGTGCGAGCCAGCAGGCGGGCCAGGAAACGATCCCCGCAATGGTGCGTGACGTGCCGGACGAGACTGCGATTGCCATGGCGCTGATCGAGAACATCCAGCGCGAAGACCTGAATCCTGTCGAGGAGGCGGTGGCCCTGCAGCGTTTGCAGCAGGAATTCCAGCTGACCCAGCAGCAAGTGGCAGAAGCGGTGGGTAAATCCCGCGTGACCGTAGCCAACCTGCTACGCTTGATCGCGTTGCCCGAAGTAATCAAGACCATGCTGTCCCATGGGGACCTGGAAATGGGCCACGCTCGTGCGTTGCTCGGTTTACCGGAGAATCAGCAGGTTGAAGGGGCGCGACATGTTGTCGCACGAGGGCTGACCGTGCGCCAAACCGAGGCACTGGTTCGGCAGTGGCTGAATGGCAAACCGGAGCCTGTTGAACCGGCGAAACCAGACCCGGATATCGCCAGGCTGGAACAGCGCCTGGCCGAGCGCCTGGGCTCTGCGGTGCAGATCAGGCACGGAAAGAAGGGCAAGGGCCAATTGGTGATTGGCTACAACTCTCTGGATGAGCTCCAGGGCGTCCTTGCACACATTCGCTGAAACATTTCCTCATGTAGCGAGCAGTCGGAAATCACTACCTGACAGTTGAATAGGGGCTGAACCGCCCCTATACTCTGCGCGCATTTTGTCGGCACAAATTATGCCAAGTTATTGAATTCTGGCAGCCGACCATTGGAGAGCAAAAGTGATGGAAAGCCGCACGCCAAACCGCTTGCCGTTCCATCGCCTGGCAGTTTTTCCGGTGTTAATGGCTCAATTTGTCGTTTTGCTGATCGCCGCTTTGGCGCTTTGGCAATGGCACGGAGTCGTTGCCGGGTACTCGGGACTTTGCGGAGGCCTGATAGCCTTGCTGCCCAATGTTTATTTCGCTCACAGGGCATTTCGGTTTTCCGGCGCCCGAGCAGCCCAAGCCATCGTCCGGTCTTTTTATGCCGGTGAGGCGGGCAAACTGATTTTGACGGCAGTGCTCTTTGCATTGACGTTTGCAGGTGTGAAGCCATTGGCGCCGCTAGCTGTATTCGGCGTCTTCGTGTTGACCCAACTGGTCAGCTGGTTCGCGCCCCTGCTGATGAGAACAAGACTTTCGAGACCTTAGGGCGTTTGAGGCAACCATGGCAGAGACAACCGCTTCGGGCTATATCCAGCACCACTTGCAGAACCTGACCTTCGGTCAGCACCCAACAGGCGGGTGGGGTTTTGCCCACACCGCAGCAGAGGCCAAAGAAATGGGCTTCTGGGCTTTCCACGTCGATACTCTCGGCTGGTCGGTCGCTTTGGGTCTGATTTTCGTTCTTCTTTTCCGCATGGCGGCAAAGAAAGCGACATCCGGTCAGCCTGGTGCTTTGCAGAACTTCGTTGAAGTATTGGTCGAATTCGTCGATGGCAGCGTGAAAGACAGCTTCCATGGCCGTAGCCCGGTGATTGCACCGCTGGCACTGACTATCTTCGTCTGGGTCTTCCTGATGAACGCCGTCGACCTGATCCCGGTTGACTGGATTCCTCAGCTGGCCATCCTGATCACTGGCGATGCGCACATTCCGTTCCGTGCCGTGTCCACCACTGACCCGAACGCTACCCTGGGCATGGCCCTGTCGGTGTTCGCGTTGATCATTTTCTACAGCATCAAGGTCAAGGGTATCGGCGGCTTCATCGGCGAACTGACCCTGCACCCTTTCGGCAGCAAGAACATTTTTCTTCAAGCCCTGCTGATTCCGGTGAACTTCCTGCTGGAGTTCGTGACGCTGATCGCCAAGCCTATCTCCCTGGCACTGCGTCTGTTCGGCAACATGTACGCCGGCGAGCTGGTCTTCATTCTGATTGCTGTGATGTTCGGCAGCGGTCTGCTCTGGCTTAGCGGCCTGGGCATAGTTCTGCAGTGGGCGTGGGCTGTGTTCCACATCCTGATCATCACCCTGCAGGCGTTTATCTTCATGATGCTGACCATCGTCTACCTGTCGATGGCGCACGAAGAGAACCATTAAGATCAGTCTCGACTGGTCTGATGTCCCACCCGGTCAAACGGGTGGGTGCCCTAACAGGGCTATGAAACGATTTGTTTTACCGCTTTAAAATCTAAAAAACCTAAACCATACGACGTAAAAGTCGGGAGGAAAGATGGAAACTGTAGTTGGTCTAACCGCTATCGCTGTTGCACTGTTGATCGGCCTGGGCGCACTGGGTACCGCAATTGGTTTCGGCCTGTTGGGTGGCAAGTTCCTGGAAGGCGCAGCGCGTCAGCCAGAGATGGTTCCAATGCTGCAAGTTAAAATGTTCATCGTTGCCGGTCTGCTCGACGCCGTAACCATGATCGGTGTTGGTATCGCTCTGTTCTTCACTTTCGCGAACCCATTCGTTGGTCAACTCGCTGGCTAATTACTCGCCTTCGAGTAATTGGTGTGATGTGCAACGAACGAGCGAGGTGTTGGCGTGAACATTAATGCAACCCTGATTGGCCAGTCCGTTGCGTTCTTCATTTTTGTACTGTTTTGCATGAAGTTCGTGTGGCCTCCGGTCATCGCGGCTTTGCACGAACGTCAGAAGAAGATCGCGGATGGACTGGACGCTGCCGCCCGAGCAGCTCGCGACCTGGAGCTGGCCCAAGATAAAGCGGGTCAGCAACTGCGCGAAGCGAAAGCTCAGGCAGCCGAAATCATTGAGCAAGCCAAGAAACGCGGTAACCAGATTGTTGAAGAGGCTGTTGAAAAAGCCCGTATCGACGCTGACCGTGTGAAGGTTCAGGCTCAGGCCGAGATCGAACAGGAACTGAACAGTGTCAAAGACGCTCTGCGTGCCCAACTGGGTGCTCTGGCTGTCGGCGGCGCCGAGAAGATCCTGGGTGCCACAATCGATCAAAACGCGCACGCGGAGCTGGTAAACAAACTGGCTGCTGAAATTTAAGCGAGGGCGATCATGGCAGAATTGACCACGTTGGCCCGACCTTACGCTAAGGCAGCCTTCGAGCACGCCCAGGCCCACCAGCAACTGGCCTCTTGGTCAGCCATGCTCGGCCTGGCTGCAGCAGTGTCGCAAGACGACACCATGCAGCGCGTGCTCAAGGCCCCGCGACTGACGAGCGCAGACAAGGCCGCCACGTTTATTGACGTGTGCGGCGACAAGTTTGATGCCAAGGCACAGAACTTCATCAACGTCGTTGCCGAAAACGACCGTCTCCCGCTTTTGCCGGAGATATCCGCTCTGTTCGACCTGTACAAGGCTGAACAAGAGAAGTCGGTAGACGTTGAAGTGACCAGTGCTTTTGCATTGAACCAAGAACAGCAAGACAAACTCGCCAAGGTTCTCAGTGCACGACTCAACCGGGAAGTGCGCCTGCAAGTCGAGGAAGACAAATCCCTTATTGGGGGCATTGTCATCCGCGCCGGCGACCTGGTTATCGATGGCTCGGTTCGCGGCAAACTCGCGAGCCTAGCCGAAGCATTGAAATCTTGAGTTTGAAGGGGCAGCAGAGCAATGCAGCAACTCAATCCTTCCGAAATAAGTGAAATTATCAAGGGCCGCATCGACAAGCTCGATGTGACCTCCCAAGCCCGTAACGAAGGCACTGTCGTCAGCGTATCTGACGGTATCGTGCGGATTCACGGTCTGGCCGACGTAATGTACGGCGAGATGATCGAGTTTCCGGGCGGCGTCTTCGGTATGGCTCTCAACCTGGAGCAGGACTCCGTAGGTGCCGTAGTTTTGGGCTCCTACCAGTCTCTGGCTGAAGGCATGAGCGCCAAGTGCACTGGCCGCATCCTCGAAGTTCCGGTTGGTAAGGAACTGCTGGGTCGCGTAGTCGACGCACTGGGTAACCCTGTTGACGGCAAAGGTCCACTGGGCAACACCGAGACCGACGCGGTCGAGAAAGTTGCTCCAGGCGTGATCTGGCGTAAGTCGGTAGACCAGCCTGTACAGACTGGCTACAAGGCTGTCGATGCCATGATCCCTGTCGGCCGTGGCCAGCGTGAGCTGATCATCGGTGACCGTCAGATCGGTAAAACCGCTCTGGCGATCGACGCGATCATCAACCAGAAAAACAGCGGTATTTTCTGCGTCTACGTAGCGATCGGTCAGAAGCAATCGACCATCGCCAACGTGGTTCGCAAGCTGGAAGAAAACGGCGCACTGGCTAACACCATCGTCGTTGCCGCGAGCGCTTCGGAATCTGCAGCACTGCAGTTCCTGGCTCCGTATTCCGGTTGCACCATGGGTGAATTCTTCCGCGACCGCGGTGAAGACGCGCTGATCGTTTATGACGATCTCTCCAAGCAAGCAGTGGCTTACCGCCAGATTTCCCTGCTGCTGCGCCGTCCACCAGGCCGTGAAGCTTACCCAGGCGACGTGTTCTATCTCCACTCCCGTCTGCTGGAGCGCGCATCCCGCGTTTCGGAAGAATACGTAGAGAAGTTCACCAACGGCGCAGTGACCGGCAAAACCGGTTCCCTGACCGCACTGCCGATCATCGAAACCCAGGCTGGCGACGTTTCCGCGTTCGTTCCGACCAACGTGATTTCCATCACCGACGGTCAGATCTTCCTGGAATCGGCCATGTTCAACTCCGGGATCCGTCCTGCTGTGAACGCCGGTGTTTCGGTATCCCGTGTGGGTGGTGCCGCTCAGACCAAGATCATCAAGAAGCTCTCCGGTGGTATCCGTACCGCTCTGGCTCAGTACCGTGAACTGGCGGCATTCGCCCAGTTCGCTTCTGACCTGGACGAAGCGACCCGTAAGCAACTTGAGCATGGTCAGCGCGTTACCGAGCTGATGAAGCAGAAGCAATACGCACCAATGTCGATCGCTGACATGGCGCTGTCGCTGTATGCCGCTGAGCGTGGGTTCCTGACTGACGTTGAAATCGCCAAGATCGGCAGCTTCGAACAAGCGCTGATTGCTTTCTTCAACCGCGATCACGCCGATTTGATGGCGAAGATCAACGTGAAGGGTGACTTCAATGACGAAATCGACGCTGGCATGAAAGCCGGTATCGAGAAGTTCAAGGCCACCCAAACCTGGTAAGCCGCAGCGGGAGCCGCGAGGCTCCCGCTTGCTAACCTGATAGGTGTTACATGGCAGGCGCAAAAGAGATTCGCAGTAAGATTGCGAGCATCAAAAGCACGCAAAAGATTACCAGCGCCATGGAAAAAGTGGCGGTCAGTAAAATGCGCAAGGCACAAATGCGCATGGCTGCTAGCCGTCCTTACGCGGAGCGCATCCGCCAGGTTATTGGCCATCTGGCCAACGCCAACCCGGAATATCGCCACCCGTTCATGATCGACCGTGAAGTAAAGCGCGTTGGTTATGTTGTGGTGAGCAGCGACCGTGGTCTGTGTGGTGGCTTGAACACCAACCTGTTCAAGGCTCTGGTCAAGGACATGGCGGTAAACCGCGAAAACGGCGTCGAGATCGATCTGTGTGTTGTTGGTAGCAAGGGTGCGGCTTTCTTCCGCAACTTCGGCGGTAACGTCGTAGCAGCTATCAGCCACCTGGGTGAAGAGCCGTCGATCAATGACCTGATCGGCAGCGTCAAGGTGATGCTGGATGCCTACCTGGACGGCCGTATTGACCGCCTGTCCGTGGTGTCCAACAAGTTCATCAACACCATGACGCAACAGCCTACCGTGGAGCAATTGATTCCTCTGGTGGCAACGCCGGAACAGGAACTCAAGCACCACTGGGATTATCTGTACGAACCGGACGCCAAAGAGCTGCTTGATGGCTTGATGGTCCGTTACGTGGAGTCGCAGGTCTACCAGGCGGTGGTCGAGAACAACGCGGCTGAACAAGCTGCGCGGATGATCGCGATGAAGAACGCTACCGACAACGCCGGTGATTTGATCAGCGATTTGCAGCTGGTCTACAACAAGGCGCGTCAGGCTGCGATCACCCAAGAGATCTCGGAAATCGTCGGCGGCGCTGCCGCGGTTTAACGGTTCAAATATTCAGAGGATCCAGCTATGAGTAGCGGACGTATCGTTCAAATCATCGGCGCCGTTATCGACGTGGAATTTCCACGCGACAGCGTACCGAGCATCTACAACGCTTTGAGTGTAAAAAGCGAAGCCGGCACCACCCTGGAAGTTCAGCAGCAGCTGGGCGACGGCGTGGTACGTACCATTGCGATGGGTTCCACCGAGGGCTTGAAGCGCGGTCTGGAAGTCACCGACTCTGGCGCTGCCATCTCCGTACCGGTTGGTAAAGCGACCCTGGGCCGGATCATGGACGTTCTGGGCAACCCGATCGACGAAGCTGGCCCGATCGACACCGAAGAGCGCTGGGGCATTCACCGTCCTGCGCCAACCTTCGCTGAACAAGCTGGCGGCAACGACCTGCTGGAAACCGGCATCAAGGTTATCGACCTGGTTTGCCCGTTCGCCAAGGGTGGTAAAGTTGGTCTGTTCGGTGGTGCCGGTGTAGGCAAAACCGTAAACATGATGGAACTGATCCGTAACATCGCCATCGAGCACAGCGGTTATTCCGTGTTCGCCGGTGTGGGTGAGCGTACTCGTGAGGGTAACGACTTCTACCACGAGATGAAGGATTCCAACGTTCTGGACAAAGTGGCACTGGTTTACGGTCAGATGAACGAGCCGCCGGGTAACCGTCTGCGCGTAGCACTGACCGGCCTGACCATGGCCGAGAAGTTCCGTGACGAAGGTAACGACGTTCTGTTGTTCGTCGACAACATCTATCGTTACACCCTGGCCGGTACTGAAGTATCCGCACTGCTGGGCCGTATGCCTTCCGCAGTAGGTTACCAGCCGACCCTGGCCGAAGAGATGGGTACTCTGCAAGAGCGTATCACTTCGACCAAAAACGGTTCGATCACCTCCATCCAAGCGGTATACGTACCTGCGGATGACTTGACTGACCCGTCGCCAGCGACCACTTTCGCCCACTTGGACGCCACCGTCGTTCTGTCCCGTGACATCGCTTCCCTGGGTATCTACCCAGCGGTCGATCCACTCGACTCGACTTCGCGCCAGCTGGATCCGAACGTGATCGGCCAGGACCACTACGACACCGCTCGCGGCGTTCAGTACGTTCTGCAGCGTTACAAAGAACTGAAGGACATCATTGCGATCCTGGGTATGGACGAGCTGTCGGAAACCGACAAGCAGTTGGTAAACCGCGCTCGTAAGATCCAGCGTTTCTTGTCGCAGCCGTTCTTCGTGGCTGAAGTCTTCACCGGTGCTTCGGGTAAATACGTTTCCCTGAAAGACACCATTGCTGGCTTCAAAGGCATCCTCAACGGTGACTACGACCACCTGCCAGAACAAGCGTTCTACATGGTCGGCGGCATCGAAGAAGCGATCGAGAAAGCCAAGAAACTGTAATCCCGGCGCCCGGCAACGGGCGCTAATTTAGGTTGAGGCAATCAGATGGCTATGACAGTCCATTGCGATATCGTCAGCGCGGAAGGGGAAATCTTTTCCGGCCTGGTCGAGATGGTAATTGCGCACGGTGCACTCGGTGATCTTGGTATCGCCCTGGGTCACGCGCCGCTGATCACTAATCTCAAGCCGGGCCCGATCCGCCTGGTCAAGCAAGGCGGGGAAGAGGAGGTGTATTACATCTCTGGTGGTTTCCTCGAGGTTCAGCCGAACATGGTCAAGGTTCTTGCCGACACTGTGCAACGTGCTGCCGACCTGGACGAAGCCTCCGCTCAGGAAGCCGTCAAGGCTGCCGAGAAGGCCCTGCATGAACGTGGCGCTGAATTCGATTACGGTTCTGCCGCTGCACGTCTGGCCGAGGCTGCAGCTCAGCTGCGCACCGTCCAGCAGATCCGCAAGAAGTTTGGCCACTAACAGGCCTGCCACTTGTTGTGCGATTGATTAAAAAGGGTAGCCTCGGCTACCCTTTTTTCTTTTCCGATATTCATCACCTGGTCGCAGCCGCTGACCACCCAGGATTGGTAGCCAGTCATGTCTCTAGAAATCGTTATCCTCGCTGCAGGCCAAGGCACGCGCATGCGTTCGTCGTTGCCCAAGGTGCTGCACCCGATCGCCGGCAACTCGATGCTTGGCCATGTTATCCACACCGCGCGCCAACTTGATCCACAGCGCATCCACGTGGTCATTGGTCACGGCGCAGACGCTGTACGTGAGCGGCTGGCGGCGGATGACCTGAATTTTGTCCTGCAGGACAAACAGCTGGGTACTGGACATGCCGTTGCCCAGGCGGTGCCGTTCATCGAATCCGACACCGTGCTGATCCTGTACGGCGACGTGCCGTTGATCGAAGTTGAAACCCTGCAGCGCCTGCTCAAGAAAGTAGCCGCGCAGCAGTTGGGTCTGCTGACCGTGGAGCTGGACGAGCCGACCGGTTATGGCCGCATCGTGCGTGATGCCCAGGGGCAGGTGACCGCCATCGTCGAGCAAAAAGACGCCGACGAAACCCAGCGCGCCATCACCGAAGGCAACACCGGCATCCTGGCCATGCCTTTTGCCCAGCTGAGTGGCTGGATGAGCCGGCTCTCCAACAACAACGCACAAGGCGAGTACTACCTCACCGACGTGATCGCCATGGCAGTCGGCGATGGCCTGGTGGTGGCAACCGAGCAGGCGCACGACGCCATGGAAGTGCAGGGCGCCAACGATCGCAAGCAGCTCTCCGAGCTGGAGCGCCACTATCAGTTGCGCGCGGGGCTGCGCCTGATGGCTCAAGGCGTAACACTGCGCGACCCGGCGCGTTTTGATGTACGCGGCGACGTCACGGTTGGCCGCGACGTACTGATCGACATCAACGTGATTCTGGAAGGCAAAGTCGTTATCGAAGACGACGTGGTGATTGGTCCGAACTGCGTGATCAAGGACAGCACCCTGCGTAAGGGGGTGGTGATCAAAGCCAATAGTCATATCGACGGCGCGATCATGGGTGAGGGCAGCGATGCTGGCCCGTTCGCTCGCCTGCGTCCAGGTAGCGTGCTCGAAGCGCGGGCGCATGTGGGTAACTTTGTCGAACTCAAGAACGCCCACCTGGGTGAAGGCGCGAAGGCCGGTCATCTGACCTACCTGGGCGATGCCGTGGTCGGTGCGCGTACCAACATTGGCGCTGGCACCATCACTTGTAACTATGACGGCGCCAACAAGTGGAAAACCGTATTGGGCGAGGACGTGTTCATTGGTTCCAACAATTCGTTGGTGGCGCCTGTGGATATCTCTAACGGCGCAACGACGGCTGCCGGTTCGACCATTACGCAGAATGTGGATAACGCGCAGTTGGCCGTAGGTCGTGCACCCCAGAAGAACATCGACGGGTGGAAGCGCCCGGAAAAAATAAAGAAACCGTAAGTTATCCACAATACCTCGTAGGAGCTGCCGAAAGCTGCGATCTTTTGATCTTGAAAAATCAACGGCAAAAGATCGCAGCCTGCGGCAGCTCCTACGCGGTTATCCACAGAACTTTTTCTCGCCACCGCTTGACGAAGTTTCAGTAATAGGTTTTGATTGCTTTCGTTATCTTTCGAATCGAAACTTACCAAGTCATGTCGAAGCGCAATACCCCCCAACGCCGTCACAACATACTCGCCTTGCTCAACGTGCAGGGTGAAGTGAGTGTGGACGAATTGGCCAAGCGTTTCGAAACCTCGGAAGTTACGATTCGCAAGGATCTTGCCGCGCTTGAAAGCAATGGTCTCCTGCTGCGCCGTTACGGTGGAGCAATCACCATGCCTCAGGAACTGGTGGCCGACATTGGCCTGTCGGTTTCCAAATACAAGCAGGCCGTCGCCCGCGCCGCCGTCTCGCGGATTCGCGAGCATGCGCGAATCATCATCGACAGTGGCAGCACCACTGCGGCAATGATCCCGGAACTCGGACAACAACCGGGTCTGGTCGTGATGACCAACTCGTTGCATGTCGCCAGTGCTTTAAACGAACTGGAACACGAACCGGTGCTGTTGATGACCGGTGGAACCTGGGATCCGCATTCCGAATCCTTCCAGGGCCAGGTCGCCGAGCAGGTACTGCGCTCTTACGACTTTGACCAACTGTTCATTGGTGCCGATGGCATCGACCTGGTTCGTGGTACGACCACCTTCAACGAACTGCTGGGCCTGAGCCGCGTCATGGCTGAAGTCGCCCGGGAAGTGGTGGTGATGGTCGAGTCCGACAAGATAGGTCGCAAGATACCCAACCTGGAGCTGCCCTGGAGCAGCGTCCATACCCTAATTACCGATGATCGCCTGCCGCTTGAGGCACGCGATCAGATTCAGGCGCGCGGGATCACCCTGATCTGCGCAGCTGTCAGTCAGGAGAAATAGCATGTGTGGAATTGTCGGCGCAGTCGCAGAACGTAACATCACCCCGATCCTGCTCGAAGGCCTCAAGCGTCTTGAATACCGCGGCTACGACAGCGCCGGTGTAGCGGTGTACACCAACGACCAAAAGCTTGAGCGCATGCGCCGTCCAGGCAAAGTCAGCGAGCTGGAACTGGCCCTGACCGAAGAACCACTGTTGGGGCGTCTGGGCATTGCCCACACCCGCTGGGCGACCCATGGCGCGCCGTGTGAACGCAATGCTCACCCGCATTTCTCCGGCGACCTGGCGGTGGTGCACAACGGCATCATCGAAAACCACGAAGCCCTTCGTCATCAACTCAAGGCCCTGGGTTACGTGTTCACTTCGGACACCGATACCGAAGTCATTGCTCACTTGCTGAACCACAAGCTCAAGGACCTGGCTGACCTGACCGTAGCACTCAAGGCTACCGTTAAAGAATTGCACGGTGCATACGGCCTGGCCGTCATCAGCGCTGATCAACCGGATCGCCTGGTTGCCGCGCGCAGTGGCAGCCCGCTGGTGATCGGCCTCGGCATGGGTGAAAACTTCCTGGCTTCGGACCAATTGGCCCTGCGTCAGGTCACGGACCGCTTCATGTACCTTGAAGAAGGCGATATCGCAGAGATTCGCCGCGACAGCGTGCAGATCTGGGACGTCAACGGCCAGAGCGTCGAGCGCGAATCCGTGCAATACCGCGATGGTGCCGAAGCCGCCGACAAAGGCGAGTTCCGCCACTTCATGCTCAAGGAAATCCACGAGCAGCCAGCGGTCGTGCAACGCACCCTCGAAGGTCGACTGAGCCAGAATCAGGTGCTGGTACAGGCTTTCGGTCCACAGGCTGCCGAGTTGTTCGCCAAAGTGCGCAACGTGCAGATCGTCGCCTGCGGCACCAGCTACCACGCGGGGATGGTTGCCCGTTACTGGCTGGAAGAACTGGCCGGCATTCCTTGCCAGGTCGAAGTGGCCAGTGAGTTCCGCTATCGCAAGGTGGTGGTACAGCCCGACACCCTGTTTGTGACCATCTCCCAGTCCGGCGAGACCGCCGACACCCTGGCGGCGCTGCGTAATGCCAAGGAGCTGGGCTTCCTGGCCAGCCTGGCGATCTGCAACGTGGGCATCAGCTCGCTGGTGCGTGAGTCCGACCTGACCCTGCTGACCCAGGCCGGCCTTGAGATTGGCGTGGCTTCCACCAAAGCGTTCACCACTCAACTGGTCGGCCTGTTGTTGCTGACCCTGTCCCTGGGCCAGGTTCGCGGCACGTTGGCCGATGGCGTCGAAGCCACCCTCGTCGAAGAGTTGCGTCGTCTGCCAGCCCGCCTGGGCGAAGCCCTGGCGATGGACAGCACCGTCGAGAAAGTCGCCGAGCTGTTCGCCGAGAAGAATCACACCTTGTTCCTGGGCCGCGGTGCACAATTCCCTGTCGCCATGGAAGGTGCGCTCAAGCTCAAGGAAATCTCCTACATCCACGCCGAAGCCTATCCGGCCGGTGAGCTCAAGCATGGTCCTCTGGCGCTTGTGGATAACGACATGCCAGTGGTTACCGTGGCGCCGAACAACGAGCTGCTGGAAAAGCTCAAATCCAATCTCCAGGAAGTGCGCGCCCGCGGTGGTGAGCTGATCGTCTTCGCCGACGAGAAGGCCGGCATGACCAACGGTGAAGGCACCCACGTCGTACACATGCCGCACATCCACGACATCCTTTCGCCAATCCTCTACACCATTCCGCTGCAGCTGCTGTCGTACTACGTTGCCGTACTGAAAGGCACCGACGTCGATCAGCCGCGAAATCTGGCGAAATCGGTCACTGTGGAATAAGTTATCCACAACCTGGTGAGAACTTTGGTTTTTAACAATAAAGATTGACACAAAACAATAAAGTTTGACACTGGCGAACATAGATTGACACAAGGCTCAAACCCCCGTATCTACGGGGGTTTTCCTTTCCAGGCTTTCCCTTTGGTCTGGAATCATCGCTTCAACTTTCAGCGGGTGTAGTCTAGAAAACGTTTTGTATACGGCCGCTTTGCCGGTCGTGTCCTTCTACGACTTTTTCTCGGCGCGAGGTGAAGCGGTCCGCATCGACTGAGGAGGCGTGGGTTGCGAGGTCGTAAGTTTGCATCACAGCAGGACATTGAACGGCACATTGCAAATGGATTTGGCGAAGGCGCCGGGGCAAGCTACGTGCCTTGGCTGCGGGTACAAGATGTCCCGTCGATAGGTCGTTCGCACAAGATTCAAGGCGTGAAGATCGAGAGGATTCATCACCTCCTGTCAGATCTCGAGCGTTCGTACTTCCTTGTGTGTGAATTTTCTGAAGACGTCGTGGATATACGGGAGCAATACCCTTTACTACCCACAGAGCGTGCGCAAGCGATAGCGTCGGCGATCGATGTACGCTATCCAAGATACCCTAGAACAACACTGCCTTATGTGATGACAACAGACTTCCTGTTAACTGTTAAGGACCCGAGCGGAAACTTCAAATCGGTAGCTAGGACGGTGAAGTATCGTTCCGATTTAATTGGCAATGGAAGTAAAAGAACGCTTGAAAAACTTGAAATTGAAAAGCGTTTTTGGGAAAGCCAAGGTGTTGATTGGAAAATCGTAACAGACGAGTTTTTTACACGAGATTTGATTAAAAATCTTGGACTAATCAGGAGGTACTCGAAGCTCTCTCGTGATTTAATGAAAGCGCCGTTGCATTCGAGTTTTATCGAGTGCCTTGTAAACAGCCGGGAATATTCGTGGACCTTGGCCACCTGTCTAAGAAAAATAGCATCACTTCTGTCCATTTCCTATATAGACGCTCAAGCAATTTTCTTTCATCTGGTTTGGAACAAGATACTGAAAATCGATTTGGTTAACACTCCTCTCCACCTTACTGGTCTAGTTCCTGGCTTCGAAGTTTCACCGGGCCCTGTCCAAGTATCGTTGAAGGAGAAATTATCATGACTGTTCTCGTTAATGACGTTTTCGAGCCTGTAACCGATCTGTCGGTCATTGCTACGATAGCCAGGCTCCTTTACCAGGATGAAACGCATGACTTAGCAGTTTTGATGGATCTAGCTGACCCACCCCGGCAGCCGTACGCGGTTGGTCTGGATGAGCTGCGTCGCTCGATAGCGTCTGGTCACACCAAACCAGCAGCCATCACCACGCCCGAGTTTATGCTTGTGCTTGAGGAACAGTTGGATGAGAGAGCCAAGCAAGGCCGGGACGAAAAGTGGGCCGTCATCGCCCCTCTATTAGATCCTGAATACCCGGGACAAATATTTGTACGAGGTGAGTTAGGCCGGCTTGTTAGCAGACGGGCGTCAGAGCTCGGAATCCAGCGGAAAACGATCTATCGGCTTCTTTACCGATATTGGTTTTATGGTCAAGTTCGCAACTCATTGCTTAATAATTATACGGCGGTAGGTGTTGCCGATAGAAAATATGATCCGAGCAGGCCACCAGGGCGAAAGCCTAAATTTCAAGGCGTTCTTACTTCGCCTTCCAAGATGCTCAGTGCAGTTGATAAACGATGCATCCGTGTTGGATATGCTCTTTATGTAAGAGATAAGAAATCATCTATTTCGAGCGCATATGACGAAATGTTGAGACGATTCTACTCTGTTCGAGACATCTCTAAAAACAGTGAAGAAGAGCTTCGTTTGTTGCCTGGTTCAGAACTCCCCAGCTTGAGGCAGTTCCAATATTGGGGACAGATTTTTTTCGACGAGATTGAAACCGAGCGTGGCCGTAAAGGGTTGAGGAGGTGGTTAAAGGATTGCCGTCCGCTTTCAGGTACCGTTCGAGATTGGCTGCGTGGACCCTGTCATCAGTTCGAAATCGACGCAACGATTGCCGATATTTATTTGGTCAACAGCTACTCTAGACGGATGCTCATTGGTCGGCCCGTTGTTTATATCGTAGTGGATAGTTTCTCCGGAATAATTGCTGGTCTCTATGTAGGATTGGAGGGCCCTAGTTGGAATGGGGCGAGACAAGCGCTGTTCAACGCGTTTACCTCCAAAGTCGAGTTCTGCGCTCAGAACGGCGTTGACATCAATGCAGATGATTGGAATTGTCACCACCTGCCCCACCAGATTTACGCCGACCGGGGAGAGATGCTGTCACTCGCAGCAGAGGGGTTATCCTCAGGGTTGGGAATTGAGATGGGCACTGCCCCACCTTATCGGCCTGATTGGAAGCCTATGGTAGAAAGTCGGTTTGGCATTTTGAATGATTTGACGGGTATCAGGTGGCTACCTGGCGGGGTAGCTGCGCGGGACAAAGAGCGCGGCGAGCGAGATTACCGGCTCGATGCCACGCTGAACCTCAAAGAGTTCACCCAAATCCTCATCAATTGCGTGCTCCACTATAACCGTCACCATCGACAGCCTGACCGACTGACTCAAGCGATGATGAATGACGGCGTAGAACCTACGCCTAACGGTATATGGAATTGGGCCTGCGACAACGACCTGATCGAATCCAACAAACGTCCCGACGAGCTGGTTTATCTCCACCTTTTACCGCGTGAGCGCGCGACCGTTCAAAAGGGCGGAGTGATGTTTCGCGGCATGCACTACGTGTGTGATATGGCCATAGAGAAAGATTGGTTTGCCAAGGCTCGCAAAGGGGGCGTTTGGTCAATAGAGTGTTGGTTCGATCCGAACTCTGCGGCACACATTTGGATTCAAGGAGAGGCCAAGCAGTTTATCCGTTGTGATCTTCGACGATCGGATGCCGGTTACGCGAATTATCGCTCGGACGAGATTTTTGATCTGCTCGAAG
The DNA here is from genome assembly GCF_000952175.1 of Pseudomonas sp. ES3-33. Lineage (NCBI taxonomy): Bacteria > Pseudomonadati > Pseudomonadota > Gammaproteobacteria > Pseudomonadales > Pseudomonadaceae > Pseudomonas > Pseudomonas sp. ES3-33. The sequence continues at coordinate 56,644 of NZ_JZRI01000124.1, forward strand.
CCTATCGCCAAAAACCGCCTACTCGCCGTCGAGCTGAGCTGGAAAGCCGTGTGCAGCTTAGCGATCAGGTCCACCAGATCATCAGTCACGCGCTCGCAGAACGAAAACAGGAACCTGCTCCGCCTACTAAGGCAGAGGCCACTGGAAACATCCGCGAGAACCGCGCAGAAGAACGTCTCCGCGAGCGTGAAAATGCGGTTGTTCCTGAAGGCGTCAGGGTGGAGCCAGCTTCACTTCAATCTGAAACGACACAGAAAGCGCATGATTCATATGCCGGTGAGCGCACCGCTCAGGTTATCGATTTGCTCAAAAGAATTCGGCCAGGACAGGCAAAATGAAAGGTGCACAGACGTTTGCCAATTACGTCAGACAGGACATTAGTGAGTATGCGGGTAACCCGCTTATCGAAGCTTTGCCTCCGATATTGTCGGAGGCGGCGGCTGTTGAACTGATTTCGAACTTTCCTCAGCCGGTGGATCCGAAAGAGCTGACGCTCGAAGGAGCCACTCGAATTCACTGTATCGACAGGCTGAGAACCGTCGTACAGCCGTTCTTGCTACATCTGGAACTGGAGGCCCTGTTCTCACTGCTCATCCGTCGAGGGTATGTCGGGCGTAACCCGATGTCGCCCGCTACCGTCCGGCATTTGCATTCTTTATCGGGAGCTCAGCGTTACCACGATGCGTTCAAGTCCACTGCAGAAACGTTTACGGTCGTCGGCCTGAGCGGCATTGGCAAGTCAACGGCACTCCACGCCATCTTGAGCCTTTATCCACAGACAATCCGTCATGAGCGCTATGAGGGAAAGCAGTTTGTTCATACCCAAATCACATGGCTGAAGCTTGACTGCCCTCGGGATGGATCGCTGGCTGGATTTTGCCAGCAGTTTTTTTATGCGGTTGGAGACGCTCTAGGAGACAAGGACTACCACAAGCGCTACCGGCATCGAAACATCAATGATGCGCTGCAACAGATGGAGCAGGTGGCCAGCACGTTTTTCATCGGCGCCTTGTTGATCGACGAGCTGCAAAACCTCCACCTGGCGAAAACCGGTGGTAAGGAGAGCATGCTGAATTTTTTCCTGCACTTGGTAAACAACATCGGTATCCCGGTGGTTTTCAGTGGCACGAACTCGACGATTAGCCTGTTCTCAGAAGCCATGCGGACTGCCCGCCGAGTTTGTGGTGCTGGTACGCTCGAATTCAAACGATTCGAAAAGGATGATGAGGAGTGGCGGTTGTTGGTCGAAAATCTCTGGAGCTATCAGTGGTGCAAACAGACGGCTGAGCTGACCGACGAGATTTTTGACACGCTGTATGAGCACACTCAAGGCGTCACGGATTTCCTGGTCAAGCTGCTGGTATTGAGTCAGCGTTATGCGGTCCAGAGTGGCTCGGAGTGTTTGACTGCCGAGATCCTGGTGAAGGTAAGCAACTCAAAAATGCAGATTCTAAAGCCAGCCCTTTCAGCTCTGCGTAGCCGTGATCCGAAGCGGATGCGACAGTTTGACGATTTGCTGCCGATTGAGGATCAGCTGAGCGAAATGATGGTTTTCGATGGATTGGCACGAGAGGATCGCCTCACCTTGCTTCGAAGCGTTGTATCCCGTGAGAAGCCGGTAGACCCATCTCCGACCATTTTTGCGAAAGATCACCCATCGCCGATTGCTACTGCTGTGGAAAACTCAGAGGCTAAAGCGCTTAGCGAACATGACGCTCCCCTCGACGCTCTGCGCGCTGCGGGCTGGCTCAACGAGGACCTGTTTGAGTTCTCACCGATGTATCACAAAGCGTGAGTCGGAGGGGGGGTGAAGTGCAACTTAAACTCCATTTCTTCCCCGCCGCGTTTCCCGACGAGACGCTGCACAGCGTGATTTCTCGTTATGCCCGTCTTTGCGGTGTTCGTAATTGCCAAGCAGCATTTGCCGGACTGAAATCGGCGGCAGCTTTTTCGCAAAATGTGGCATTCCCGAGTCATTTAGGGGATTTTGTCGATGCGCTACCCAGCGGTACTGAGCTATCGGTAGCCGAGGTCCTCATGCGCCACACATTATTACCCTACTATGCGCCGTTTTTGAGGATGAGCCAGGTCGAACACGCTCGGACGCTGATGACCGCTGATGGGAAAGGCTTGATGTTGAAGCTGGGCGTCAACGCGAGCCGTATTGGATTCGCCTCCCGAGTGCGGTTATGCCCAGAATGTATCGCACAAGATCAGGCTCAACGGGGAGTCGCTTACTGGCACAGGGTCCACATGCTTCCAGGCGTGCTGGTATGTCCGCATCACGGTACGTCACTCAGGATCCTTGATCCTCGCTGGTCCAGCCGCAGCTCTCGACAACTCAATCTGCCCAATGATGAGAATGTGCAAGCACACACAGTACTTCTCGACACCCCGTTGCGGTGCATGCCACCGCTTCACGAAATAGCGTTGCGCTCACTTCAGGTCCTCGAGTCTGACGTCACTGCTTTGTCGGCGGAGGCGGTGCGCTTCACGCTTTTACACAGGGCAACGCAGCTCAACCTTGCTTCTGATAACCATCGCTTGCACCTGCACATGCTGGCGCAGCACATGGCCGATTTTTTTGCTGCACTCCCGCGAGAATGGGAGTTTTCTATACTCGGAGATGTTCGTGCAGGTACACCCGCCTCATGGGTCACGAAGCTGCTTCGTACGCCTATAACCTCTCACCATCCGCTCAAATACATTTTATTGGCCGGTGCTCTGGGCGTTGAAATGGTGAGCTTGCTTCATGGTCAATGCCCAGTGAAAGAGGCGGTGGCATGTGATCCGAAAGCTCACATTCGGCTTCACGCGCGCCTTTCTCCGGTGATGCCTGGTGAAGGCCTGGACTGTTCGTCAGCCGCTGTGTGGCAACATGCTCTTGAAGGAGCTGATGCCAAAAAGATCGCTGCCGTTCTAGGCGTTTCATCAGCGTATGTCTATCGTCACATCAGAAATGTACCCGGCGGGCAAGATGCTTGGAGGGAGGCACGATTTCACACTGAGCTATGCGCAAGACGCGCGGCTTTCGAGGCTGATTATCGATTTTACAAAGCACATGCATGCAGGGGGTATGCGTGGCTGTATCGCCACGATAAGCAGTGGCTTTCGGAGTCAACTGCAAACCCAAGCCCCCATCGTACGCCTCGTCTAAATAGCACCGAAATGTTCGCTGCCCTCGATGCGAGACTGGCCGGCGAAGTCCGTCAGTGTGCCGACGCGCTTTATGCTCTTGCGGGTAAGCCTGTCCGCATTTCGCGTACCAGGATAGGTCGGGAGCTTCATGTTCTTTCTCGCTTCGAAAAGCAGCTTTGCAAGCTTCCTCTGTGTGCAGCAATGCTCGAAAAAGTATGTGAACCAATCGAAGGCTTTCACGATAGGCGTCTGCGATGGGCTAGACGCCAATTGCTCTCAGAGGGCAAGGCTGTATCACGTTCTTCGCTCTACAGGGTCGCGAGCATTCGACCCATGCTGTAATCCAGCTGGGCATTCCCCCTCCATCTAAAAAGTTCTAAATCAATTCACCATAAACCCATTATTTTTCTGTTAATGAAAAAATTCCCCTCCAGAATAGGTCCGGCATACGCTGGATCATCACGATCAGCATGTAAACGTACTAACCCGCGATCAACGGAAATAGTTTTGCAACCGGCATGGGCTGACCTACGCGGGTTTATCGATACGTGTTTTGTATTCGAGGAATACGGGCGCGGCAGGATTTAGATGAATTCACTACGATTCAAAGTTGAGCGGCTTGTCATTTCAAATCCAGACCGGATGCAGAATTTTAGGGGTTGCATATATACTGCCCCCGGATGCACATTCTCTTCGAGCCCTACCTTTAATCGGTAAATGATGTCTGATCTATTATTTTTCCCCGTTTCGATGCCGGATGAAATGCTTTACTCTCGTGTCACCCGATATCACTATCTGTCAGGTAACAGAACCGCGACGGAAACCTATCGCGATTTGTTCGCATCGAAACCCTTTTGCATCGGTGGCATCGTACCCAAGCAGATCGAGAGGCTCGCGCACAGGCTGCCGGGGCAATCGGAGAGCAATCTCGCAGAGTTGATCAGAAGCAATACTACTTTTCCTGCTTACCGACCGTTTCTTGGGGTTAAGCAGAGGCCAGAGAACGACGTAGGGCCACTGGGTTATGACGGGGTGGTACGGGTGCCCCGCAGAGAAGAGTCCACCCATGGCAAGGCTAAGCTTTGTCCTACCTGCGTTCAGGAAGATTTGATTGAGCGGGGTTCTGCCTACTGGCATCGATCTCACCAGATACCCGGTGTTGCCGTCTGTTGGCGTCATGGCGACGCATTGATCCATGCCTGCCCCGAGTGCTCTCGCCCGTTCTACCGTAAATTGAAGCTGCTTCCCAATCTGACTGAGCCATGCGCATGCGGCTGGAGCCCGTTAAACAGCGCAGCAATACACAAGGGGTCAAAGATGGAACAGAAAGTCGCTCTGTTCGCACACGATATCCTGCAACGCAATATCCCTCCGATAGGCAGTACGGTATTAAGTTCGTGCTACGTCCGCCAATGCAAGAAACGCGGATTCATTTTCGGAAAAAATGCGGGTATCGCAAAACTATTCGACAGCATCCAAAGCGCTTACGGCGATGAGCTTTTGGCGCAGATTGATCCAGCCTACAACACCGGAAAGCATGAGCAATGGATCCGGCTCAAATCAGATAAAGGTCAGCTAAATATGCCGCTCGCGCGGCATTTGATCATTGCTCTTCATTTGTTTTCCAGTGCAGATGGCTTTGAAGAGGCTCTGAAGAATGAGTCTATTCTGCTGAGTGCCGCTGTTTCTCCGCGAGCGCCCAAAGTCGAAGAATCGCGTCTTAGTCAAAAAACTAGATATCGCCAAAAAATCGAGTTGCTTTTAGCGCTACGTACCGATGCCAATATCGAGTACCTCTGGAAGAAGGCGTACAAACCTACGCAATGGATTCTAGAAAATGATAACGCATGGTTAATGGCAAAACTCCATGCCCCTAAAAAAGCTACAGTTAAGGTCGAAAAGTCCGTCGACTCAAGAGACGACGCCTATGCAGCCCTTATCGAAGCGGGCGTAGATGAGCTGTATAAAGTTACGAAAGATCCGAAGAGAGTGAACATTCGGAATTTGCAATCGCTGCTCCCAGGTTCGTTACCTCATGAGCTGGATCTACGCAAGCAGAGGTTCCCTCTTACTTATCAACAGATCAAGATTCATCAGGAGTCAGTATGGCATTTTCGTCTAAGAACTTTGGTGTGGACTGTCTCTGAACTCATCAGGATGAAGCTCCCCGTGAATTACTCGACGGTAAGATTGACCTCAGCGGTATCAAGCAAGGTTTTCCTGGTTTTTTGCAGTTTCTTCGAGTGGGATCTGGAAAGCCTGGCAAGAACCGGGGTCGACGCGGAGGCCCTGCTCAGGTCTACCGGCGTATCGAGGAATTGGGAGGGACCACCGGTTCAAATAAGCTTTTGAGGGCATCTTTGTTCCGTCAGCGTCTGCCAACCTTTGGTGTTAACAAAAATCCCATCTGGCTTGAAAGCGTAAATGCGGGGTAGCGTCCACCTTTCACATTAGTAACCTTCGCGGCAGCTTTCTGAAAGCTTTCACTTGTTACTCTTTAACTCAGTAAATTGAGCTTTAGGAGAAAATCATGAAAGCAATGACAGCAGTGAAAGCGTTTTGCGCCGCTTCGATTTTGACCTTATCTTCATTAGCCATGGCTGAAGGTGGCGGTGACCGCGTGTATGGTCGAATGATGCAAGAGAACCAACAAGCAATGGAGCAATATGCCTCAAGGAACGGCAAGACTCCTCCTGAAGTTGTTCATTATGAATATGGTATGAACCTCGATATCCACAAGGTCGTCAGTGTCACGCAAGCCAATAAAACCTGTGGGGTTGCCCCTTCGCGCATGACCTATGAAGACTCTACGGGCAAGCTTAACACCGTGGAATATAAGGTCATGGCCGACAACTGCCCCCATGGAAGCTAGACAATGAAATTATTTAAGAACTGCATAATTCTCCTTTGTCCGAAACTAGCTTACTGCTCGCTGACGTAGAAGTAATTTTCAGGAAAGCCTGAAGTTATCCATTTTATGAAATCATTCCGTCAGTCGAAGGGTTTCTAACGTGCAGTAAACAATTGCTCGACCACCTGATACATCCCGCCTCCTTGTTTTTCCTTTGGTTTGGGAGGTGGTTTAGGCGCCCTAGTGGCGCCTTTTTTACGTTCGAAATGAGCTATGTCCTCTGCACGGCCATGACCTTCACCATGCAGGAGTGAGATTAGAAGATCAGTTTTCGGGGTATTCAGCAACGACGTGGTCTGTGCCTGCCTTTGACAAGCCGATTACGTTATACGCGTCATGTTTCCCGTCCACTTCCATTCCTGGGGAGCCGGCCGGCATGCCTGGAACGGCAATCCCGAGCAGGTCATCACGTTTGCTCATCGCAATGATTTGCTCGGCGGGCACGTGACCTTCAACAAACTTTCCGTTGATGGTTGCTGTGTGACAGGACGAGAGCTCAGGAGAAATCCCGAGACCGCGCTTGATCGCGCTCATGTTGGTTTCCACGTGATCAACGACGGTAAAGCCGCTGGCTTCAAGGTGCTGGACCCATTTCTTGCAGCATCCGCAATTAGCGTCGCGATGTACATCGATCGTCAATGGCTCTGCTGCGTGACTGGCTGAACTGATGAACAGAGCCACGAGAGCAGCGAGACGAAGTGCCCGTCTGCGACGAAGAGAATTATTTCGCATGGGTATGTTCCTTCCCATCAGTATGTGTATGTGATTTGGGCTGTACGGTTGGAGTCGGGGCCGCGTCATCTGAAGCTTCCCTACCCTTATGATCGGCGTGGTCCGCAGGCTCCTTTGCAGACGGCGCTGCGGAGGGGCCATGGGCATGTGCCGTGTTTTTCTCGTCATCATTAGCGCGGACTTCCGCCCTTTGGTTGGCAGCACCTGCGCCACTTTGCCCCTGGGTCGTTCCATGTTGACCCTCATGGTTGTGCATCACGCTTTCGCCACCACCGTGTTGATGGCCACCGCTACTCGTGATCAGGGCTTTGTATTGCTCTGTATCAAGTGACGGAAGCTGCTGGAGAAATGCGACCATCCCCTATATGTACGGATCGGCCATGCTTTTGCCCCACGCGGGCATGCCGGTGGATTTGATGCCGTGCTTGATGATCCAAAAAGCTGCGGCTGGGTGCCCATCGACGCCCAGTTTTGAAAGGTTCGGAGGTGCGGGGTAAAGGCTGTTACTCAGTTCGGTGCCTGTAAGGCCCGGAGCCAAATGGCAACCGACACACATCGAGTTGTAGTTGCCAGCACCTTCACGGATGAGGGCTTCTTGGCTCAGGTCGGGGACCTGAATGTCGCGCGAGCGCACTTCGATCGAGCGATCCCGAGCAATAGAAAGTAGCGCGTAGACAGGGGCAGAGTGGGGATCATCCGCCCCGACATTGATCACGCCGAAATATACCACGCCGGCAGCCGCTGCTACGGTGGCCAGACCAGCAGCTATCAGTGCCTTCAGTGTAATCTTCATGCCCGGTTCTCAGAACCACATCCGGATACCGGCGACAAAGCGTGCCTCGCTGGCATCTTCACCTTCCTCACGTGCAAAGTCTGCCGTATTGCCATAGGAACGGCTCCAACTCACCCCGATATAAGGGGCAAATTGGCGGACAATCTCATAACGCAATCGGAGCCCCACTTCGGTGTTGGCTAATCCGGACCCGATGCCGCGCTGAGGGTCATTCTTCCCATAAAAATTGACCTCGGCCGTCGGCTGCAAGATCAATCGATTCGTCAGCAGAATGTCGTAATCGCCTTCCAGTCGAGCAGCCGATTGACCGTTCTCACCGATGTAGGCAGTCGCTTCGGCCTCGAAGTTGTAGAGGGCCATGCCCTGAATGCCGAGTGCGGCCCAGGTTTGAGGAGACCCTGGTTTGAAATCCTGTCGTACACCGGTGACGACGTCCCACCACGGTCCGATGGAGTGCCCCCAGAGCGCGGATAATTCAGCACTTTCCGTCACGCCATTGGTACGTTCGCCTTCCGAGCGCAACCACAGTCGATCAATGTCACCGCCGATCCATCCTTTCGCATCCCAAGCCAACGCACTACCGTTGTCAGCATCCTGGTATTCAAACTTATCCAGCAGCATGAAAGAGTTGATTGTTTTGTCGTGGACACCATGACCAGCGACATCTGGAAAGGCGGCTGCACGGTCAGCATCGGTAAGTACGGGGACAGGGGTTCGACTGGTTGTCGTCGTCCCTTCATCCATACTTTCCATGCCGGTCATTTGACCGTCGTCCATTTTCATCTTGCTGTGGTCCATAGCCCCCATGTTGCTATGGTCCATCGCTCCCATGGAGCCATGGTTCATCTTCGAGTGATCCATCTCTTCAGCGGCGTGAGCCACGGCAAAGAAGACAGGACTCGTAGAAACTGCCAATACCATCAACGTTGGGCGTAAAAAATTCTTGGTCATGATCTCAATCCGCCTTCTTGTTTTCATGGTCATGATCCATCGACTCATGGCGCATCTTGGTATGAGGTATCGTCGCGTGATTCGGCGTTGCCTCGTTTGACGTGGTCGCAGTCTTGTTCGGCGCATCCGCAGAAGTAGCAGGTGAAGGATCACCACGTTCTTCGACTGCCAATGCTACGCAGGAGAATCCACCCATCAGGCCAAAAGCAAAGAGGCAACCGATCAGCGATTTACGATTTAGGTGTGTGCTCACAGATCGTCTCCTTTACTCATCAACCCGTACTTCACGGAACATGCCCATTTCCATATGGAAAAGCAGGTGGCAGTGATAGGCCCAGCGACCTAAAGCATCGGCGGTTACTCGATAGCTGCGCTTGGTACCCGGTGGCATGTCGATTGTGTGCTTACGTACCATGAACTTGCCGTTTTCATCTTCAAGGTCGCTCCACATTCCATGAAGGTGGATGGGGTGCGTCATCATGGTGTCGTTTACCAAGGTGATGCGAAGACGCTCCCCGTACTTGAGACGAAGGGGCTCAGCATCAGAAAATTTGATGCCGTTGAAGGACCAGGAAAACTTTTCCATGTGACCGGTCAGATGCAGCTCAATGGTGCGATTGGGCTCTCGGCCATCAGGGTCCTGGAAAGTGCTCTTCAGATCTGAGTAAGTGAGCACCCGTCGACCGTTGTTCCGCAAACCGATACCTGGATCGTTCAGTTTTGGCGTTGGGTTCATGGCCTGCATGTCAACCAACGGGTTGTTGGTTTCGGACGCTGGGTGAGATTGCATCTCGCCTCCCATACCGCCCATCCCTGCCATCTGGCTGTGGTCCATGCCGGCCATGTCGGACATGTCGCCTTTGTCCATCCCCGCCATCTTGCTGTGGTCCATGCCGGCCATGTTGGACATGTCACCTTTGTCCATACCTGCCATCTTGCTATGGTCCATGCCGGCCATGTTGGTCATGTCACCACTGCCCATGCCGGTCATCCCGGTCATGTCACCTTGGTCCATTCCCTGCATCTTGCTGTGATCCATGCCAGCCATACCTGACATGTCACCCTGTTTCATATCGCCGCCGCCCATGCCAGCCATGCTGCCATGGTCCATGCCAGCCATACCGCCCATGCCCATGTCATCCATGGTCAACAGCGGACGCGGATCGATCGCCGGTACCGGTGCTTTCAGTCCTTCACGAACTGCCAAGGTCCCCCGCGCATAGCCGGTTCTATCCATGGACTGGGCAAAGATTGTGTAAGCCTCCTCGGTGGCAGGCTCAACAATCACATCATAGGTTTCTGCCACGGCGATTCGGAATTCATCGACACTGACTGGTTGGACATATTGGCCGTCGGCCGCCACCACGGTCATTTTCAAACCAGGAATGCGAACATCGAAATAGCTCATCGCTGAGCCATTGATAAAGCGCAGGCGTAGCTTCTCGCCAGGCTTAAAAATACCGGTCCAGTTGCCGTTCGGCGCTTGGCCATTCATGAGGTAGGTGTAAGTATCCTCGCTGACGTCTGCCAGATCAGTTGGGTTCATTTTCATTTCGGCCCACATTTTCCGGTCGGCGACGGCAGCAGACCAACCTTGCTTGCTGACGTCGTCGATGAAGTCGCCCACGGTACGTTTGTGGTGGTTGTAGTAGTCCGATTGTTTCTTGAGTTTGGCCATGACGCGCCCAGGATCCTCATCGGTCCAGTCAGTCAGCATCACCACATAGTCGCGATTGTATTGAAACGGCTCAGGCTCTTTCGAATCGATGACTATTGGCCCGTAAACACCTGCCTGCTCTTGCAACCCAGAATGGCTGTGGTACCAGTACGTGCCGTTTTGATGCACCTTGAACTTGTATTCGTACATGCCGTCGGGCGCGATGCCGTGGAAGCTCAAACCCGGTACGCCATCCATGTTGGCAGGCAAAATAATGCCGTGCCAGTGGATGGAGGTGTCTTGATCCAGACGGTTCTTCACGCGCAGAGTGACCGTCTCCCCTTCGCGCCAACGCAGCAAAGGCCCCGGCAACGAGCCATTGATGGTCATGGCTGTGCGCGGCGAGCCAGTGATGTTTACCGGCGTTTCACCAATAAACAGATCAAATTCGTTGCCGGTGAGGACGCTCGGCAGGCCGGGACTGGTCACTGCCCATACAGGAGTGCGCCACAGACCAAGGCCACCAAGGATGCCGCCGGCGGCCAGGCCTTTAACGAATGTCCGTCTAGAGGTTTTGGAATGCATGCCGTTTATTTCCAATCAGTCAAAAGGGAGCCGTTCAAATCAACCCGTGAGTTGGCAAGATGAGCTTCGCGTACCGAAAAAAAGACGAATTTTTCATTGCAAGCGAGCTCAGAAATTGCCACATCTAAACCACCTTCGTGATTACATTTCTGTCAGCTTGGCCGCGTGCCTGATCGTTCAGCAGTTTTTATGGTCCATCGCTTTGGCTTTGCTTTCAGCGACAGGCGGTTGAGCGCTCTGCGTTTGAGCTACCTGGTACGATTCCATCGAATTCGTCCTGGCCACTTCCATACGTGCGAAAGTCCGGTCACCACCGCCTTCAGCCATGGCCAGAGTGGAAACAGTCAGCGCTGCGACGACGAACAAGGTTTTGATGGTGTTCATATGGGCTACCTCAGATGTGTGAAAATATCCCCTCTGAATCACATCATGGATTGGACTCTTTGGGGGTGAGCAAAAGACTCAGTTGGACTATAAGAGACACCCCCTGTCAGGAAGCTTAGGCCAATATTACAGTTGTGTCAGTTTGGAATATTTTTCTTGAAGTACACGCTATTTAATACGTATGGTCTCCATCTTTTCGCATTGCGCGACTTTTATTGAATATAAGATTGAAGTGTAATCATTGCTTTGGGTTCCATTAATTCTCACGGAGGCGATGTTCTAGGTCTCTGCATTAAAATTAATAGGAGACTTGAATGCTCTGCTGCAACAGCTGGGTGTTCAATGATCAAAGAAGATAGTAATGCCACCGAGGGTGATTAATTGTGAGTATTAATTTTGAGAAAGCATTAGGCTCCGCAGAAAGAGCGTTAGTTTATCGTGGCCAAAGAGCTGAGATCTTAAGTAACAATATCGCGAACGCTGACACTCCGAACTTCAAAGCCCAAGACTTGGATTTTTCTACTGTGCTCGCCAGCCAAACCAAAGAACCTGCTACCACTGCGTTTTCTTTGAAAACAACAAACGCAAAGCATTTTCTTAAGAAAGAATCGGCGGTGGCTATATACGGGCGCGACTTGCTTTACAGCACGCCGGCTCAGCCTGCCTTGGACCAAAATACTGTCGATCAGCAGGTCGAGGTCGCGAAATACACGGAAAACGCGATACGTTTCGATGCCGCTTTTACTCGGCTAAATGGAGCATTCAAGGGTTTGCTCAAAGCTCTGCGCGGTGACTAGCAGCATAGGCGCATGCGAGCCAACTTTGGCCGATACAGCGGCTCAGGTACTTTCGGATTCAAAGGTATTCACCATCAGACGACGCTCTACTCAGGAGCAGGCGTCTCCATTCAATGGCTGATCTTGGAAGGAAAACCAACAGCCTCCACAGCTTTACGGAGCTGTTCAGCGTTTTCGCTACTTTCAACACTCACCTTACCGGTTGATCGATCGACGGAGACCGTAGCGTTGTCGTCCAGTGCCTGGATCGCTCTGGTGATTTTGCCGACGCAGCTGCCGCAACCAATGCCTGATACATCTAAGACGACCATGTGAATTACCCTCGTGCTGAGCGGTGTCTTTTCCCCGCAGCGACAGCATCGACGTTGACACCATGGCAAGGTCAACGATTATCTAATCAAAGCCGTGAGCGCAGATTTCGAGAAGTTTTACGGGACTTGACCACTCGGCTGCTAATTAGCTCGCTACCATTTGAACGGTTTCCAGGAGTGCGCCCTATTGTTCTCGTCGGTAAAGGTCGGCTAACGGCAACATTGCGGCTCTCTCGCTTGATCCAACGATTTTGTATGCCTCTCGTTTCGTCAACGGCTTTGATCTGTCCTCCCGCGAACCTTGCATAGGTATAGGGGGGAGGCCTATCATGCGACCCTATATAGGTAGGGGGGGTATAGCGTGGGTCATATCGCATCACACAAAGACGATCTTCTTAAACGTGTAAAACGTATTGCCGGGCAAATTCAAGCTGTTGAACGAGCATTGGAATCGGACTTCGACTGCGCCAAGACACTACATCTTGTTGCGGCCACTCGGGGTGCCATCAACGGGCTGATGGAGGAGATCATCGAGGATCACGCACGAGCACATGTCGCGAACCCCGCGCTCAGCGAAGAAGAGCGTAACAAGGGCGTCGAAGAGCTTCTTGAAGCTATCCGCCGGTACTCCAAGTGAATGCATCCAGGTAAACACGTATGAGCAGGACCGACATCGATTACACACACGACCACGTGTTTCTAGGCTCAGCGCACGATGAGAATGCCAAGCGTACGCTTTGGGTTGTAGCACTCACGGTGGTAATGATGATCGGGGAGATCACCGCCGGCTATATCACGGGTTCGATGGCGTTACTGGCCGATGGCTTCCACATGGCAACCCATGCCGGCGCATTGGGCATCGCGGCGGCCGCTTACGGATACGCAAAACGCCACGCTACCAGCCAGCGCTACAGTTTCGGTACAGGAAAGGTTGGAGACTTGGGCGGGTTCGCCTCGGCGCTGATTCTTGGCATGATTTCGTTGGGCATTGGCGTTGAATCGTTCATGCGTTTGTTGCAGCCAACACCGGTTCAGTTTGGCACCGCGACCCTCATCGCCGTTGTCGGTTTGCTCGTCAACATTGTCAGTGCCCTGCTGCTGGGTCATGGGCATGGGCATGGGCATGGACATGGACATGGGCACGACCACGATCACCCTCATGCCCACAACGGAAACGACAACAACTTGAGGTCCGCCTATGTCCACGTCGTTGCAGACGCGCTGACGTCGATTCTGGCCATCGCTGCCTTGCTTGCCGGTCGATATCTGGGTTGGGTGTGGCTCGACCCGGTCATGGGTATCGTCGGCGCTATCGTTATCGCGCGTTGGGCCTGGACCTTGATGGGGGTAACTGCGGGCGTGTTGCTCGATCAGACCGACGCGCACGTTGCCGAGGAAATCCGCGAACTCGTTGAGAAACCTGGTGGCGCTACCATTACAGACTTGCACGTTTGGAGGGTGGGACCTCAAGCGTGCGCGGCGATCGTCAGCGTTCTAGGTGAAGCCACTGTGAACGCCGAGAGCATTCGTGAGCGTCTCAAAACAGTTCACGAAGTCAGCCACCTGACCGTCGAGTTCCGGCAGACATGACTCAGCGCCTGTCCAGCACAACCTCTATAGGACACACCGATGCCGCCCGGTAAACGTGAACTGGCTCGGATCGAGCGCCAGTTGATCGTCACGCTCACCGACGCGTGCGAAACAGCAAAGGACGAGATAAAGGGGTTTATTTGGCTCACTCACACCGCTGACCTAAGTGCGTTGGCTGAAACCCTGAAGGTCATCTGGGTGTTCGAAACCCTGGCTGACAGGAAGCGGGCCGAGATTGACGCGAAGGCCCGCATCTTTGAGTTGACGGCGATCGCCTTGAAAGAGGCCAATCTTGACCTGCCTGTTTCAGACCGCAATGTCCGCTTTGACTCGGAGCAAGAGTGCCAACGCACGCACATAGGCGACTGGAAACGTCGCGTGGCTCAACTACATAAAGCTAAGGGGGACTGACCATGGCAAAAGAAATCGAGAATCCTTGTATCTCGGTTTGCCAACTCAGTGGTGATCTGTGTGTGAGCTGCGGGCGGAATAAGGAAGACATCAGAAAGTGGAAGCGCATGAAGCGGCCCGAAAAAATGGCCGCTGTGCAAAGGGCGAATGCGCGCTTAAAGGGATTGAAGAAAGCACATGGATCGCCATTCCCCCCGAGTTAAAACCGCTGCAATTTTGAAGGTCAGTCAACTCGGGTATTCCTCAGCCTCAATGCATTGAAAACTACCGACGCGGAACTGACGCTCATGGCTATGGCAGCGATCATTGGCGACAGGAGGTGCCCCGTCAATGGATAGAGCAAACCAGCGGCAAGAGGTATACCCATTGAGTTGTAGAGAAAAGCAAAGCCCAAATTCTGGCGCATGTTTTTAACTGTGGCGACCGAAAGAGCTCGTGCTCGTAAGATCCCCATCAGGTCACCTTTGACCAGCGTGAGTTGCGCGCTATTCATCGCCACGTCAGTCCCCGTTCCCATGGCTATCCCCACATCTGCTCGCGCCAGGGCCGGAGCATCGTTGATACCGTCACCTGCCATGGCCACTTTTCGCCCGTGTTGCTGTAGGTCTGCCACCAGACGTTCCTTGTCTTGGGGTTTGACTTCACCGTGGACCTCTTCAATCCCCATCTCCCTGGCGACAGCCCGAGCGGTAGTAAGCCCGTCCCCAGTAGCCATGATGATTTTCACGTTGTGAGCCTTAAGCTTGGTGACGGCCTCTTTTGAGGTTGGCTTGATCGGATCTGATACGGCCAACAAACCTGCCAATGCGCCGTCGACGGCGAGGTAGATAATACTGATGCCGTCAAGTCGCAACACCTCAGCGCGCTCTTGTAGGGAGTTGGTGCTCACGCCTGCGGCTTCCATCAACGCTGTGTTCCCCAGCTGGAGCTTCTTGCCATCGACAACGCCACTGACGCCGATACCCGAATCCGACTCAAAGGATTCGGGCTTGGTGAGCTTTATGTTCTCGGCTCGGGCGTGATCGACGATCGCATGTGCTAAAGGATGCTCACTGCCCTGATCAAGGCTGGCAGCCAGGTGAAGGACGTCGTCGGGATTGAAGGTGGGAGTGGCCTCCACGCTGTGAAACACGGGCCGTCCCTCTGTCAGGGTGCCTGTCTTGTCGACAATCAGCGTGTCGATTCTGCAAAGGCTTTCAATTGCACTGGCATCTCTGAACAAAACACCCATGCTGGCTGCTTTACCTGTCGACACCATGATCGACATAGGCGTAGCAAGTCCCAACGCACAGGGACAAGCGATGATCAGCACGGCGACAGCGTTGATTAGACCAAACACCCAACTGGGCTCAGGGCCGAAAAGCCCCCAACCGATAAATGTCATTATCGCAATCGCGATAACACCCATCACGAAGTAGCCGGCAATCGAGTCGGCCATTCGTTGCATCGGCGCCTTGGAACGCTGAGCTCTCGCGACCATCTGTACGATCTGGGACAGCATGGTTTCGGCACCGACCTTCTGGGCCTCCATCACCAGGCTCCCATGCGTATTCAGCGTGGCGCCGATCAGGCTATCTCCAGCTTTCTTCATTACCGGGACTGGCTCGCCAGTGAGCATCGACTCATCCACCGCACTTTCACCCTCAAGTACCGAACCATCAACTGGCACCTTTTCACCCGGTCTGACCCGTAAGTGGTCTCCCAGGTGCACATGTGTGAGAGGAATGTCTTCCTCCTGGCCATCGGCATTGATCCGGCGTGCAGTTTTGGGCGAAAGGCCGAGAAGAGACTTAATGGCGGCGGAAGTTTGTGATCGGGCTTTGAGCTCAAGGATCTGGCCAAGCAACGTGAGCGAGATGATGACCGCTGCCGCTTCGAAGTAAACGCCGATACGTCCATCTTGCATGAAATTGGAGGGAAAACTTTGGGGGAAGAGCGTTGCTATGACGCTGTACAGATAAGCTGCGGCGGTGCCCAACCCAATCAGAGTCCACATGTTGGGACTGCGATTTTTAACCGAGGCCAGTCCCCTTACAAAAAAAGGCCATCCTGCCCATAAGGTCACGGGTGTCGCCAGAGCGAACTCGATCCAGTTTTGAGCCGAACCATGAAGAAGTTGTAACGAGTGACCCGCCATCGCGAGCACGGTTACGACCACGGTTAAGGGCAGCGACCACCAGAAGCGGCGATTGAAATCCCGGAGTTCAGGATTTTCTTCTTCATCAAGCGCCGGCATGACAGGCTCTAGTGCCATGCCACATTTAGGACAGTTACCGGGGCCGGTCTGCCGTATTTCAGGATGCATCGGGCACGTAAATTCAGTGCCCGTTTGTACCGCAGACTCCGGCGTTGTGCTGCCTGACTCGTTGCGCACCACGTGGCCACTGTAGCGCTCAGGGTCCGCTCGAAACTTCTCCTGACATTTCAGGCTACAGAACCGATACGTCTGTCCTTGGTAAGTCTCAGCAAATTTACTCGACGAAGTGACTGCCATTCCACACACCGGGTCATGTAGATCAGCATCATCCCGGGAAGCAGCATGGGTGTGATTATGGTCGTGATGGCCAGAGGTGGTAGGCATGTCTATTCCCCTTGTAAGGTGCTACTA
Source organism: Pseudomonas sp. ES3-33 (assembly GCF_000952175.1). Taxonomy (NCBI): domain Bacteria; kingdom Pseudomonadati; phylum Pseudomonadota; class Gammaproteobacteria; order Pseudomonadales; family Pseudomonadaceae; genus Pseudomonas; species Pseudomonas sp. ES3-33. The sequence goes on from NZ_JZRI01000124.1 coordinate 73,512, forward strand.
GAAATGAGCATATTCAGTACAACGCTGATTTGCGGCTCCACAGTGGTGCGGTGATGTTTCCGCACGGACCCCGGCTGAGAAGCGTTGCTATGTTACTTGCGACTTAGCGTAGCCAACTCTTGCGTCGGGCCGGCAGAAACAGCCGACTCCGGTTTATTTCAGATCAAATTCGCCGACCATTCCCGATTGGTAATGCCCCGGCACGTTGCAGGCAAACTGAAGCCCTGCACTGTCGTTGAAGGTCCAGATCAGCTCTTGGGTTGAGCCAGGCTCAATCAGGACACTGTTAGGGTCGTCATGCTCCATTGCGACCATCTTCATTCCGCCCATGCCGTGGCTCATGCCGCTCATCTTCCCGGTACCGGTAGGGCTTAATGTTCCGTTCTTGAACATGCTTGCCATTTCTTTCTGGTGTGCTGCATGAGCAGCGGCTTTGCCGATGTTGAACTCATGCAGCAGCGAACCCTCGTTGCGAAGGACAAAGCGGATTGTTTCACCAGGTTTTACGTCGATGCTTTTAGGCTTGAAAAAAATGTCGCCCATCTCGACCTCTACAGTGCGGGTAACGTCAGAGGCCACACCAGGCTGGCCTATGTCGTCTTGTCCATGCCCAGCATTAGCCATAGCCGTAGCAGCGAAAAAAAGGGTCATTGCTGCGATGAACGGGGTAGCGAGCGTAGTTTTCATGGTGACCTCAGGAATACGTGGGAACATTGGCTATGCTAATGATGCTCAGCTGCCAGCTAACTGACTTGGGCATTACTTCTTTGTCAGTTTTCTAAATAGATACGGCGTCCAATTGACGCCGCAACAAGATGCTGACAAGTACTTATCCTGGGGGCGTTTATTGATGGTTTTCTGAAAGCATCAATTTGTGCTCGCGCTGCATCTGGCGCAAAACGTCGTCAACAATTTTGTCGTGCTTCTCCATCCAGGCTAGATGCTGTTGGGGTGACATTGAGGCATCTGGGTGATCGTTGTGGAGCTGGCTCATGATGTCGCCAAGCATCTTCATGTGTTCTGCCATGTGGACGTGACGCTCTCCTTCAGGGGCTTGTTCAGCTTTCATCAACGTGGCCTCGGCCTTGTCGCGCAAACCTTCCATACGCTCAATCACACGATCTCCGCCGCTTTCAGCCCACACAGAAGCCGAGACCAGTATCGAGCTTACAAAAAACAGCATTTTCAGGTGGTTCATCGGGGTAGCTCCTCATGAGGGAATCCGACTTCCATACGATTCATCGCTCAGAGGTCGGTCGAGCACCAATGAAGTGCTCATGTCTGAACCCTAGCCAGCACTCGCTGACATCTACCTGAAGCCAAGATTACTTTTCTGTCAGTTGCTGGTTGGCTGCCAGTTTTCGTTGCAGACTCCGCTTAACCTTTATCTGAGAACGACCTCATGAGACTTCTTGTCGCTGAAGACGAACCAAAAATAGGTATCTATTTGCAGCAAGGGCTCAACGAGGCCGGGTTCAATGTCGACCGTTTCACGAATGGAAAAGAGGCGCTTCAGCACGCTTTGAGCGAAGCCTATGATCTGCTGATTCTCGACGTCATGATGCCGGGTTTGGATGGCTGGGAAGTCCTGCAGAAGGTGCGCGCTTCCGGGAAAGACGTCCCGGTGCTTTTTCTCACCGCCAGAGACCGCGTTGAAGACCGAGTGAAGGGACTTGAACTCGGTGCGGATGACTATCTGATCAAACCCTTCGCGTTTTCTGAATTGCTTGCTCGAGTCAGAACGCTGCTGCGTCGCGGTAGCAGCGCACCTTCGCAAACCTTTATGAAACTGGCTGACCTTGAAGTGGACCTGCTCAAGCGTCGAGCCATCCGAGGAGGCAAACGCATAGACCTTACGGCCAAAGAGTTCGCGTTGCTTGAGCTTCTGCTGCGTCGTCGAGGGGAGGTGCTGCCAAAGTCTCTTATCGCCTCCCAGGTTTGGGATATGAACTTCGACAGCGATACCAACGTTATCGAGGTTGCAGTGAGACGGCTCAGGGCCAAGATAGACGACGATTTTGAGGTCAAGTTGATTCATACCTCAAGGGGAATGGGTTACATGCTCGATGCACCAGATTCGGAGTCGTGATGAACCGGATGTCCCTGACGACTCGTATGAGTCTGATGTTTATGCTCGCGGTAACGGCCGTGCTCACGGTCGCCGGACTCAGTTTCAATAACCTCAGCCGGCATCATTTCAAGATGCTGGATCAGCAGGCATTGTACGAAAAACTCCACTCGACCCAGCGGATCTTGTCCGGGCTGAGCAACATCGATCAATTCAGCGAGGCTAAACCGGAGTTAGAAGCGCTGCTGGGCGCACACCGTGATTTGACTGCGCTTATCATCGATGGCGACGGCAAGGTGCTGTTTGCGGATCCCGGCCCGGTCGACGTTCCGAAGGCGTTTCGAACAACCACAAACACAACCGTCTGGGAATGGCGGGAGCAAGAGCAGATGTTCCGTGGTGTGACTGCGCAATCCGTAGTGACGGGACAAGAAAGGCCATTAACTGTCATGTTGATTTTTGACGTTACGCAGCATATGTCCTTTTTCGAGACGCTCGAACGATGGTTTTGGATAGGGTTGGTGATCAGCGCATTGGTCAGTGCTGCACTCGGCTGGATGGTAGCTAGCAGTGGCATGCGGCCTATCCGCCAGGTCACATGGGTTGCTGCCTCCATGTCAGCAAAATCACTCAAGGAGCGTATTCCCCTGGCACCCGTTCCGAAAGAGCTTCAACAGATGGTGTTGTCGTTCAACGCCATGTTATCCAGGCTCGACGATGCATTTGTCCGGTTATCCAACTTTTCGGCAGACATTGCCCACGAACTACGGACCCCCGTGAGCAACTTGATGACCCACACTGAAGTGGTGCTTTCGAGAAAAAGAAACATCGAGGACTACGAAGACAATTTGTACTCCAATCTTGATGACTTGAAGCGCATGAGCCGGATGATTGATGACATGCTTTTTCTGGCGAAATCTGACAATGGTCTAATTACGCACGAGAGCAAGCCAATAGACCTGGTGGCTGTCGTGGAAAAATTGCTTGAGTACTACCGCCTGTTGGCTGATGAACGAGGGATCGAGCTCAAGGTTTCAGGACGGGGGAGCGTGCGAGGTGATGTTCTTATGCTCCACCGAGCGATTTCCAATCTGCTCTCAAATGCGCTGCGCTACACCTATGAAGGGACGTCAATCAGTGTCGATATTCAGCACAAGGATGCGTCGGTAACGGTTGTCGTGGAAAACTATGGTGAGCCCATTGCCCCCGAACACCTTGAAAAGCTGTTTGATCGTTTTTATCGCGTGGACCCAGCGCGGCGAGAAGGAAGTCCGAGCAACGCAGGGCTAGGTCTGTCAATTACCCGATCAATTGTCGAAGCGCACAATGGCAAGATCTGGTGTACGTCAGGCGACGGGAAAACGGCTTTTCATCTTGAGTTTCCGGCCGTCGATTCCACGGTTAGCTGAGCGACAAAACATTGGGACCAACGACGTCTTGGCGTTCTGCGTTTGCTACGCCTCTGCGGATTTTTCAAAGTGATTGAGCTCCCCTGTCCTGCGGTACGCCGTGTCTTTTCCAGGTCTTGCTACGCTCAACGATTAGATGCCAAACATCGGATCAAGCTGACTGAAATGTAATCGAACAGTTTGTGATCGTGTGGCATCGTGTTCTCGCACTGTGACGTTAGGGCTAGCGAGTTTCTCCTGTTCAACCTGGCGAAGAGGACGGGGGCTCCAAGTTAATCAACAGTGGTTTTTAAAGAAATTAAAAACTAGTTCCTCCCAAAAAACCTCGAATCAACAGCGCTTGCTGTGAGGAGTCTTGCATGTCATTCCTTAAAACTACGTCCGTGGCTGTTGCAATCACTGCTGGTTTGCTTCTGAGTGCAGTGGCCCAGGCACATCCAAAACTACTTTCTTCCACTCCGGCAGAAGGCTCGGATGCGGCGGCTCCGTCGAAAATCGAACTGCATTTTTCTGAGAATCTCACCACTCAGTTCTCCGGTGCAAAGCTGATCATGACCGACATGCCAGGCATGCCTAACTCACCCATGGGTGTAAAGGCCGCCGTCGCTGCTGGTGGTGATCCGAAAACCATGGTGATTACGCCGGCTGCACCGCTGACCACCGGCACCTACAAAGTTGAATGGCGTGCAGTGTCTTCGGACACCCACCCGATCACCGGCAACTTTTCATTCAAAGTGAAATAATCCATGAGCGACTCATTAAATATCGTGGTTCGCTTTGCTCTCTATTTTGACCTGATGTTGTTATTTGGACTGGCCATATTTGGCTTGTACAGCCTCAGGGGAAAGGAAAGGGTATCGGGCACGGTCTTGAACTTTGAGTCGCTTCTCTACGGTACTTCTGTTGCAGGTGTAGTTCTGTCCCTTGCTGCGATGTTGTTGCTTGCAAAAGCAATGAGCGGTGTATCGGAGCTTATGGAGCTACATCACCACATTTTTGAAATGGTCATCATGGGCACCGACGTTGGGCTGACCTGGATGGTTCGGATAGCCGCCTTGGTGGGGGCAATTCTGGGCGTCGCGTTGAATAAACGATATCCGACACCCAGCCTCTGGATCGTCACCGTCTGTGGAGCAATCGCGTTGGCCACGCTAGCCTGGACGGGGCATGGTGCCATGGACGAAGGCAGCCGCCGCTACTGGCATTTTCTCAGCGACATTTTCCATTTATTAGCGGCAGGTGGCTGGTTGGGTGCTCTAGCGGCCTTCGCTCTACTGCTACGGTTGAAATCGCTGAAGGGTGAGGAGGAAGCACGTATTCTTGCCCGCGTGCTGACTGGCTTTGAGTCGGCCGGCGGTGTGATTGTTGCGATCATAAGCGTTACGGGAGTAGTAAATTACCTTTTCATCGTCGGTCCCAACCTTGATGAGGTCATGCTCAGTACCTATGGCCAGTTGCTGTTTTTGAAGATCCTGCTCTTTGCCGGGATGATCGTTTTAGCGACGCTGAACCGCTTTCACTTAAGCCCGCTATTGGAGCGCTCGGTTCGCAATGGTCAATACTCTGTAGCGGTCAATGCCTTGCGCCGCAGCATGAAATTCGAATTCCTGATGGCAATCCTCATCATCTGTCTTGTCGCATGGTTAGGCACGCTAAGTCCTGAAATGGAAATGAGCGCGCAATAGAGGTTTCTGGCAGCTAACCCAGAAGCCTGGAGCGTGATTGTTAGCACCATTTCTACTGGCTACACTTCAGCCCATGACACGCTGTCTACGGCTTTGCCTGATTTTCCTGATTAGCCTGGCGCTTCCCCTCAGCGGGATGGCGGGTGTTCAAGCGCCGGAGAGCCATGTCCAATGAAACCCTTGGATGGCGGATGACAACATGGGCCAACGCTGCCGCCGTGACATGAAGTCCCCCGAACTCGGTGAACCCCGTAAGCCGAGCAAGGGTGCAAAACAGGCGGTAAGCTGCACATTTCAAAGCGGCAATGAATTTACCCTGTCGCACGGTTAAGCACTTTGCGTCAGAAATTTAATAAGCACGGAGGTGTCGGTGGTTCAATAATGATAACTGAGCACGGTTAACTTAGAGCTATTACCATCGATTTTCCCACATGTCGCCGCATGCGGTTTTAATGGGATGGCAAAATTGCGAACCACAGGACAATCCTAAGGCACGCATCCTGAAATAAACCAAGATAGCGGACTTTATTGCACAATGACGATTCTCACCTCGTACAATCTCTACGCACATGGAGTCTTTTGCCGCGTTAACTACGATTCGACAATGATTCAATGATGCGACATTGCTCTATAACACCACCGTGGCAGCAAACACTCAGTCGTGTCAGTTCGGCTTCTAAACCTCGTAAGTCCTGAATACGGATTCGAACTTGTTGGAGTTGCCCTTGCACTTTCGCATCCACAGCGGCGCAGGAAGCGTCGCGTCGGTCAGCCAGGCCGAGTAGATCGCGAATGTCATCGACGCTGAACCCAAGCGCGCGGCTGCGACGGATAAACAGCAGCCGGTTGCGCTCTTCATCTGTGTAAAAGCGATAACCCGACGGTGATCTTCCAGCAGAAGGCAGCAGCCCTGACTGCTCGTAATAGCGGATGGTTACGGCTTTGGTATCGGTCAGCTTCGCCAAGGCACCGATCGTGTACGTGGGCGCATTCATTTCTCTTGACCCTATAGTTGCTGGAATCCTCATTCTACTCGCGTCAGGCAACAAGCAAATCCTTGCTCACCGTTCTACCGATCGCCAGGCCTCTGATCGATGAAAACCCTCCCCGCCGATCTCTTCAACTCGAGTTTGGACGCTTTGCTCTGCACATGGCTGCTTACCTTCGTAGCAGAGCTTCTGTGCTGCTCGTCGGCCGCCGCATAGGGCAAGTGCCCTGTGTGCTTTGCTGTGAGGACGGGATGCCGCCTGATATTAGCGTCACGAAATAGGACGCCGTTGATGCCAACACCGTAGGCGCGAGGGGAAGCAGCATTTCCTATCTACTACCGGCCACTTACTCACTGTGATCACGTTGAACATGAATGGTCGCTGGTGGATGCCTTAAGGCATCGAAGAATCTCTTGACCTTATAGGGGCTATAAGGTGTTCACTCTCGCCATGAAAAGCGGAGAGCGTTCTCATGAAAAACTGTTGCGGTGACGAGCAAGCACCAAAAAAGCCAGCGGGCGTGGACGTTTTTGACCCTGTCGCATCCGGGAGCTGCTGTGCGACTTCCGCAACATCGGGTGAAGACGAAACCGATCGAGATCGAACTACCAGTTGCTGTTCTTCTAAGACCTCGGACGTGAATCCTGCGCTTTCAACAACCAAAAGTGCGGATGGCTGCTCTGCTGGAGGCAACGGCGGAAAGACAAGCTGCTCCACTTCATCTCCGACATCTTCTCAATATCCACCTACCGAACCGAACGAGCCCACCACCTCGGTTGTTACCGATGCATGTTGCTCTGCATCTGGAACGGATGGCCCAAGCGCGTGCGCATCCAAAGTGTCATCAGCCGTTGTCAACGACACGGCTCGCTTGAGTCGTTTCCGGATTGGGCAAATGTGCTGTCCTACCGAGCAGGCGATGATTGAGGGCAAGCTTGCAAAGATGCCTGGAATTCAGAAATTGGAATTCAACATGATGAACCGTACTCTAGGTGTCTGGCACGAATTGCCACATACCCTGGGAATCGAAGCGGCCGTGTCATCGCTTGGTATGCAGGCGGAACCGTTGAATGGCGCGGTCGACGTACCAGGCGCGGATAAGCAGCAAAGCCAGTTTGAAGCTGAATCACTGCGCAAAAGCACCTGGTGGCCGTTAGCGCTGTCTGGTATTGCTGCGGTAGGCGCGGAAATTTTGCATTTCACCCAGGCAGCCCCCGAATGGGTGATTGCTGCTGTAGCTTTAATCTCGGTAGCACTCTGCGGGCCCGCGACTTACAAGAAAGGTTGGATCTCTCTCAAAAATTTCAATCTCAACATAAACGCGTTGATGAGCATTGCGGTGACGGGAGCGGTCCTGATTGGGCAGTGGCCAGAAGCGGCGATGGTCATGTTTTTATTTACTGTTGCCGAATTGGTTGAGGCCAAGTCGTTGGATCGTGCACGCAATGCGATCAAAGGACTGATGGACTTGACCCCAAATCATGCAACGGTGCGCCAGGCAGACGGCAGTTGGCTGGACGTAGATGTCAAAACCGTCCAGATCAGCTCCTTGGTTCGAGTTCGCCCCGGCGAGCGCATTGGTCTGGATGGCAACGTGATCTCCGGCAACTCTACCGTAAACCAAGCCCCTATCACCGGGGAAAGCTTGCCCATCGAGAAAGCTGTCGGTGACCCTGTTTATGCCGGCTCGATCAATGAGTCCGGTTCCTTCGAGTACCGCGTGACGGCTGAGGCCAGCAATACGACACTGGCCCGGATTATTCATGCTGTGGAGGAAGCCCAAGGTTCACGCGCCCCGATCCAGCGGGTCGTCGATAAGTTCGCCAAGGTTTATACGCCATCGGTGTTTTTCTTCGCCCTTGCCGTTGCGATATTCCCGCCCCTGTTTATGGCCGGATTATGGGCTGACTGGATTTATCGGGCGCTGGTGCTTCTGGTAGTCGCTTGCCCTTGCGCACTGGTGATTTCGACCCCGGTGACCATTGTAAGCGGCCTCGCGGCAGCGGCGCGAAAAGGCATTTTAATCAAGGGCGGGGCGTACCTGGAAAGCGGTCGCAAGATCACCCATCTGGCCTTGGATAAAACTGGGACCATTACCCATGGCAAGCCCGTACAGACCGATTTCCTGCCTCTAGCTGATGGATTATCTAGAGATTATCGCATTGCCGCCGCGAGCCTTGCCCAACGTTCGGATCATCCGGTTTCGCGGGCTATTGCCAAACAAACGGCCCAGCAATCGCTGCGGTTGCTGGAAGTGGATAACTTCGAAGCGCTGCTGGGCCGAGGGGTCCGCGGCGAGATCGAGGGTAAGCGCTACCAGTTGGGTAACCATCGTTTGTTGGAGGAGTTGGGGTTCTGCTCACCTAATACCGAAGCCGCCCTGGGCCACCTTGAGCGGCAAGGGAAAACTGTAGTCATTCTGTCCGATGACAAACGGGCGCTGGCGTTGTTTGCAGTCGCCGATACGGTAAAAGCCACCAGCCGAGCCGCAATCGAGGAGCTTCACGCGTTAGGTGTGAAGACTGTGATGTTGACAGGGGACAACCCACATACCGCGCTGGCAATTGCCGCGCAGGTAAACATTGACGAGGCCAAGGGCAATCTCCTACCGATCGATAAGCTCAAAGCCATCGAAGCCTTGATCGATCATAAAGGCACCGTCGGCATGGTCGGTGACGGAATAAACGATGCCCCTGCGCTTGCTCGGGCTGATGTGGGCTTCGCGATGGGGGCAGCTGGCACCGATACGGCGATCGAGACTGCTGACGTAGCAATCATGGATGATGATTTGCGCAAGATTCCTGCCTTCATTCGTCTCTCCCGCCAGACCGGAGCAGTACTTACGCAAAACATTGCGCTCGCGCTGGGCGTTAAAGCCATCTTCCTAGCCGTTACGCTCACTGGTCACGCTACGATGTGGATGGCGGTATTCGCGGATATGGGGGTAAGCCTGTTGGTAGTACTGAATGGCCTGCGCTTGCTGCGCAAATGATACGGACACGATGCCTGCTTTGCTGTTCCAAGACCTGGATCCCAGTGGGTGATACCGCACGAGCAAGAGTCAGTGCTTTTCAAAAAATACCAGTTTCAGATGTACTGGAACGGTTACTACGGAATAGCCAATGAACGGTTTCCCAATGACAGCTCGTGTACAGCCGCCTACTTTGTGGTGGGGAATTGCAGCGGTCCTGGCGTTGATCGATCAAAGTCTAAAGCTTGGCGTCGAGCACCTTTATGAGCTGGGCTCATCGGTCGCCGTAGGCTCATTTTTCAACATAGTGCATGCACGCAATACCGGCGCCGCGTTCAGCTTCTTGGCTGACGCTGGAGGCTGGCAGCGTTACCTTTTCGTTGTTGTTGCGCTAGCCGTAGCATTGACGCTCGTCGCGATCCTTCAACGGGAACGTCACTGGAGCGAAGCCTTGGGCTATTGTCTCGTTTTGGGTGGGGCTGTTGGCAATCTTATCGACCGTTCTTTGCGAGGCTTTGTCGTGGACTATCTGGATTTTCACTATCAAGGCTGGCACTGGCCCGCGTTTAATCTCGCAGATATATGTATTGTCAGCGGCGCATCGTTTTTATTGGTCATAAGCGTGATTAGCCCCGCGTCGCCAAGCAAACGTTGACGATGGAGCGCCACCTTCCAGTACGTGTCCTAAGGTGGTCTGGTCGCGCATGGCTAACGCCTGGGTTAGCGGTTTTTGCTGGGCATGCTGGTCATCAAGATTGGCATCAGCATCAGGCTCACCAAATAGCTATAGGTATCGACGTGCCTGTAACAGTGGAATGCCTGCCGCGTCAGCACACCGAGTTTGCAGTGTTTATTCCAGCCGGTGTTCGGCATCGAATCAGCGGAGCCCTCATCGTTTCAATCTACTTGGACGTCTTGGCAGAAGAGGGCCAGGTTTTGCCGAAGACCATGACGCCGATTCCGATCAATATCGCCCCGGCTGACGCCGCACTAATTGCTGACTCCTTGAAGGCAGGCGCGGGAGACACTCGGTCCGCAGTGCGAAAAGCCCTACAGATAACCGATGCACCTCCAGTCGCCGATCCTCGCCTGGCAATAGTCAGCACGGCCATTTACCAGGGCATGGTACGACGTGAAGAGTTGGCAGCACTGGTACACCTGTCCCCAACTCGATTCTCGCATTGGTTCGTGGAACAAACCGGTTTGCCGCTGCGTAGCTATGCTAAATGGCTACGACTGACCCAAGCTGTTCGACATCTGGCATCCGGAGAACCTATAACCACCGCTGCGCACGCGTCAGGCTTCTCCGACTCAGCCCACTTTTCCAGAACCTTTCGCTCGCTGTTGGGTATAGATCCCTCATCGGCGCTCGCCGAAGTGAGCTTGCATTAAGCGACTAGGTTAGAGGCTTGCGGCCTTAGCTACAGGCCGCTCGCCGATTGGAATAGTTAAGCTTTTAGAGCCAGGATTCGACGTGCGCCGTTCAAAACGATCAGGCCAACGACCGTACCAATCACCAAGTCTGGGTACGGAGACCCTGTCCAAGCGACCAATGCTCCTGCAGCGATTACGCCAACGTTCGCAATCACATCGTTGGCTGAGAAAATCCAACTCGCTTTCATGTGTGCTCCTCCTTCGCGGTGGCTGTAGATCAGCCACAGGCAAGTGACGTTTGCCACCAGCGCGACGGCGCCTATCCCCATCATCAGCATCGATTCAGGTTCACTGCCATAGAGAAAGCGTCGAGCAACTTCCAAAAGCACACCCAAAGCTAGAATGATCTGAAACATACCTGCCAGGTGTGCTGCACGTACTTGCATTCCCGCGCTGCGGCCGACCGCAAAGAGGGCCAGCCCGTAAACGGCCGCATCAGCAAACATGTCCAGCGAGTCGGCAATCAGCCCCGTCGATTGGGCAATCAGGCCAGCACTCATTTCGGCGAGAAACATTGCACCATTGATGCCGAGCAATATTTTTAATGTGCTGGCTTCCTTTGAAGCGTTTTGCTCTTCATTGGCACTGTTGGCTGATACGGACTCTGGGCTGATGGGCTGCGTATCTAATAGCCTTGCCCCCAAGCCAAGTGACTCCAACTTGGTAGCGATCTGCTCTACGGCCCCTTCGTGAAAAACACTCACCTGTCTACCGGATAGGTCAAAAGAAAGTGAAGCTATTTCCTGCAAGCCATTCAGCGCGAGTCTGATCATCCGTTCTTCGGAAGGACAGTCCATTTTTGGTACTGAAAATTTGCTGATCCATGTCCCTTCATTTAATGGCTTAGCTGCTGCTTCTGGGCCTGCTGAAGCCGGGCCACAGCCACAGGATTTGTCACACGAACTCATGGGGCCGCTCCTCTAAATACACTTGATCCTGTCGATTACAAACCTTCTAGCCGCTATAAGGTCAAGCGAGGATATTCATCATTCGATTGTAGCTCTTTCGTTCAATCCAAACGCCAGCCTGTGACTTATCGTCTTCGCTTCCTAAAAGGAGGTGAGCGATGATCATTATTTTCCGATACGTCATACGTTGGATGAGCTATCCGCTCATATTTGGTGGCACCGCTGCGTTCATGGTTTGGGCGCTTTACACCGGGATTCCGCCATGGCCCACAACACTCCTGATCGCTATTGTGAGCTTGTTCACGATCGCCGCGCTGGAGCAATTCCAACCCTTTCGTCAATCCTGGCTCGAAGATCATCAAGACACCTCGACCGATTTATTGCATATGCTGGTCAACCTTTCTGTCATTCAGTTCACTGCTGAAGTCCTCGCCAAGCTTGGCGATGCGGTGCCGGCATCAGTTCGCCTTTTTCCCAGCGAGAGTCCCCTCTGGTTACAGCTGGTTCTGGTCGCAACCGTCCTCGATTTAAGCCTGTATGTCATGCATCGCATCAGCCATCGGGTGCATTGGCTGTGGCGTATGCACATGATTCATCACAGCGCTGATCGCCTTTATTGGATGAATGGGGAGCGCAGACATCCGCTGCATGCGGCGCTAATGGCCGGACCGGGGCTGGTGGTTCTGCTCGCCTCAGGTGCGCCGTCGGCCGTTATCGCGACTTGGTTCAGCATCTTGACCGTTCATTTAGCCTTCCAGCATTCGAACCTGGACTACTCGTTGGGCTGGTTACGCAACGTGATTGGAGTCGCCGAGACACATCGCTGGCACCATAAGCGAGAGTTCGAAGATGCCCAGGTCAACTTCGGAGAGTTTTTACTTATTTGGGATCACCTATTTGGAACCTTCTATGACGCAGCAAACAAGCTCGGTGATGCGCAGGTAGGGCTAAAAGAGCGAGACTTTCCAACAGGCTATCGTGCGCAGCTAATCGCGCCGTTTAGGCGCAAGCCTCAGAACCATATGATCTGAAGTTGCGTACCACGAAACGCCTATTCGCGCATTTACTGCCATGTGTTGTAGGGTAAGCGTCCAGCCAACACACCTTCCGAACTCCAGCATTAAGGGCGATGGTGTCCGCGTATTTTTAAGCGGACGCGATCGCCCTTAACGTCAGGATTTCCATGCGCGAACGAAGCTCTTACCCGAAA